>URVV01000006.1 GCA_900551455.1 uncultured Mycoplasmatota bacterium | reverse complement strand
CGCCCATTAAAGTGGCACGCGAGCTGGGTTCAGAACGTCGTGAGACAGTTCGGTCCCTATCCGTCGTGGGCGTAGGAAAATTGAAGAGAGCTATCCTTAGTACGAGAGGACCGGGATGGACGCACCTCTGGTGTATCTGTTGTCATGCCAGTGGCAGTGCAGAGTAGCTATGTGCGGAAGGGATAAACGCTGAAAGCATCTAAGCGTGAAGCCCCCTCTAAGATGAATTTTCCCATTATGTAAATAAGTAAAATCCCACAAAGACTATGTGGTAGATAGGCTAGAAGTGGAAGTGTAGCGATACATTGAGCGGACTAGTACTAATAGATTGAGGGTTTAATCCCAAAGAGATCGTAATTTGATGACACATTATCTTGTTTTCAGAGAACTTAAGAAAAAGAAAAGATATATTGGTGATAATTGCTAGGTGGCTCACCTGTTCCCATCCCGAACACAGAAGTTAAGCACCTAAACGCCGACGATAGTGAATAGCTAAAATAGGTCGTTGCCAATATTTTTTTTATGCCCAAAAACTTTAAACAAAAGGATTGGGCTTTTTAATTAACCATAAATTAAATATTGTTATAAAAGATATCAGTGATAATTGTGTTCACAAAAAAGAAATTTTGTAAGTAGTTAATAAACTAGGGGTAAGCCTTAACAGGAGTAAATATTGAGTTAGCTAGTGTCTTAATAAATCATATAACTAATGTTACAGTTAATAATTTACTGAAAACTGCTAAAGTCTTAGCCATTTAAACGAGTAACCAAAATTCTACAATTAAGAATACAAATTACCTGCATTAGAACGTTATTTATCAACGAAATCTCCCCATAATAAGAAATAAAAAATATTCATTAATACTTAGTGAAAGATAAAAGATTTTTTACCCAAAAAGTCTTTTTTTAAAAAATCAAATAAAAACACTAAAAAAAGTTAAAAAAAACATAAAAAAGCCTTGATTTTCATATAATTTTCCTGTATAATTAATAAATGTGTGACTGGCTTAGATGGGCAAAGTTGCTGATACACCCGGTGGAGTTGTCAAAATAACACTGAATATCAGGTAATTTGTTCGGAGCAAGTCTATACCAGATATAGGCGAAGGGAGGATACAATAATGTCAAACACAAAAGTGAGAATTAAACTTAAGGCTTATGAACACAGGACTTTAGACAAGGCTGCAGCTAAAATAGTTGAGACTGTTAAAAGAACTGGAGGAGTTGTAAGTGGACCAGTACCATTACCAACCGAAGTTCAAAAGTACACGATTTTAAGAGCTGTTCACAAATACAAAGATTCACGTGAACAATTCGAGATGCGTACTCACAAAAGACTTATTGATATTAACAATCCAAGCAAGGAAACAATAGATGCACTACAACATCTAGATTTACCAAGCGGTGTTGATATTCAAATCAAATTATAATTTATAGGAGGAAAAAAATGAAAGGAATCTTAGGTCGCAAGATCGGAATGACTTCTGTCTTTGCTAAAAATGGAAAATTAATTCCTGTAACAGTAATCGAAGTAGAACCAAATATCGTTAGTCAAATTAAGACAAAAGAAAAAGATGGTTATGAAGCAATTCAATTAGCTGCTTTCGAAAAAAGAGAAAAATTAGCAAATAAACCAGAAATAGGTCATTTAAAGAAAGCAAACACTACCCCTAAGCGCTTCTTAAGAGAAATTAGAGGTGTAGATGTAGCAAATTATTCACTTGGTAGTGAAGTAAAAGCAGATATTTTTGCTGAAGGAGAAATGGTTGATGTAACCGGCACTTCTAAAGGAAAAGGTTTCCAAGGAGTTATCAAACGTTGGAATCAATCACGTGGACCAATGGGACACGGTAGCCAATATCATCGTGGTGTTGGGTCATTAGGAACATTGTTACCTATGAGAGTTATCCCAGGAAAGAAAATGCCTGGACATATGGGTTGCGAACAAGTAACAATCCAAAATCTAGAAATAGTACAAATAGATTTAAATAATAACGTTATCTTAATTAAAGGAAATGTCCCAGGACCTAAAAAATCATTAGTTTTAATCAAATCTTCAGTAAAAAATCCAGAAAAGATTAACACTCCAGTAGAATTAATTACTTATATTGATGAAACTGTAGAACAACCTACTGAAGAAACAACTGAAACAGTTGAAGAAACTAATGAAGAATCATCACAAGACGAAAAAGTAGCAGAGTAATTTGCTAATAAAAAAATTAAATAATTGTGATGAAAGAGGAGGATATTATGTCTAAAATAGAACTATTAAACAATAATGGTGAAAAGGTTAAAGATATTAAATTAAATGATAACGTATTTGGAATAGCCCCAAATGATATAGCACTAAAAGATGCACTAGTATTATACATGGCTAGTACAAGACAAGGAACACATTCTACAAAAACTAGAGCCGAAGTATCTGGTGGCGGAAGAAAACCTTGGAGACAAAAAGGAACTGGTAATGCCAGACAAGGAAGTATCAGAGCAGTTCAATGGAGAAAAGGTGGAATTGCCTTTGGACCAAAACCAAGAGACTACTCTAAAAAGCAAAACAGAAAAGTTAGAAGATTAGCATTAAAGTCAGCTCTTTCTTATAAAGTATTAGATAACGAACTAATTATGTTAGAAAATATCAAGTTTGAAACTAATAAAACTAAAGAAATGGTTGCTTTATTAGATAAATTACAATTAACAAATAGCAAAGTTCTTATCGTCGTAGATGAATTAGAAGATAACATTTGCTTAGCTTCAAGAAACCTAGGAAACGTAAAAATTGTTTTACCAGAAGAAGTTAATGTATATGATGTTGTAAACTCTGATAAGATGATAATGACTGAAGCTTCATTAAAGAAATTAGAGGAGGTGCTAGCAAATGAATAAGAAATTTGATATCATTTATGCACCAATAATAACAGAAAAATCTGCAGTAATGGCTAATGAAAATAAATACGCTTTTAAAGTATCACCAAAAGCCAACAAAACAGAAATTAAACAAGCAATTGAAAGTATCTTCAATGTAAAAGTAGAAAGTATTAATACATCTAACTCACATCCAAAAAAGAAAAGAGTTGGAAAATATACTGGTATGACTAACAAATACAAAAAAGCAATTGTAAAATTAGCAGAAGGTAATTCAATTAATTTTGACTAGAAAAAGGAGGAAACAAAATGGCAATTAGAGTATATAAACCAATGACTAACGGTCAAAGACAAAGAAGCGTTCTAAAAAGTGATGAAATCACTTGCACAACTCCTGAAAAAAGTCTAGTAGTTACAAAGAAGAAAACTGATGGTCGTAATAACCAAGGTAAAATAACCGTAAGACATCGTGGCGGTGGAGTTAAGAGAAAATACCGTTTAGTTGATTTCAAAAGAATAAAAGATGGAATTACAGCAATCGTACAAACAATAGAGTACGATCCAAATAGAAGTGCTAATATTGCCTTAATTAGTTACAAAGATGGAACTAAGGCATACATTTTAGCACCAAAAGACCTACACGTAGGAGATGTTGTAGAATCTGGAGATAACGTTGACATTAAAGTTGGAAACGCAATGCCAATCCAAAAAATTCCTGTAGGTACAACAATTCATAACATTGAATTAAAACCAGGAAAAGGTGGCCAACTTGCTAAAAGTGCCGGAACAAGTGCACAAATTCTAGGACGTGAAGATAAATACGTTTTAATAAGATTAGCAAGTGGAGAAACAAGAAAAATATTAGGAACATGTCGTGCAACTGTTGGTGTAGTAGGAAATGAAGATTATTCTCTTGTAAAAGTAGGCAAAGCCGGAAGAACAAGATATAAAGGAATAAGACCTACAGTTCGTGGTTCTGTTATGAACCCTAACGATCACCCACATGGCGGTGGAGAAGGACGTGCACCAATCGGTAGAAGCGGACCAATGACTCCATGGGGCAAACCAGCACTTGGATTAAAGACAAGAAAAAACAAAAAAGAATCTAACAAATATATTGTGACACGTCGTAAAAAATAATAAGAAAGGATGATTAAAAATGGCAAGAAGTTTAAAAAAAGGGCCTTATGTCTTTGATAGACTATTAAAAAAAGTAAAACTACTTAATGAAACAGGAAAAAAAGAAGTTATTAAAACTTGGTCTCGTCGTTCAACTATTTATCCTGATTTTATTGGTCACACCTTTGCAGTTCACAATGGCAAAGAATTTATTCCGGTTTATGTAACTGAAGATATGGTAGGACATAAACTTGGTGAATTTGCCTTGACTCGTAAATTTGGTGGACACGGCGCGAATAAAGAGAAATAGTAACTTATATAAGGAGGACTATGATGGAAAGAACTGAAGCAAAAGCAGTAGCCAAAACTATAAGAATAGCTCCAAGAAAGACAAGATTGATAATTGATTTAATAAGAGGTAAAAGCGTAAATGAAGCTTATGCAATTCTTAGAAATCAACCTCAAAAAGCTGCTAGAGTTATTGAAAAAGTTTTAAAATCAGCTACAAGTAATGCTGTAAACAATTTTAAATTAAAAGAAGAAAATCTATTCGTTAAAACATGTTACGTTGATGAAGGAATTGTTATGAAAAGAGCAAAAATGGATTCACGTGGACACGTTGGAAGAAAAGATCACAAAACAAGTCACATTACAGTAATTGTAAGTGAATTAAATAAGTAAAGGAGGAACCGAAGTGGGACAAAAAGTTAGTCCAGTCGGACTTAGAATAGGTATCAACAAAGATTGGGAATCTAAATGGTATGCTGAAAATAAAGATTTCTCTAAGTTCTTATATAACGATGTTAAGATTCGTAAGTATTTAATGAAAAAATTTAAGACTGCTGGAATTTCTAATATTGTAATTGAAAGAAATTCAAAAAGAACAGAGGTATTTATCAATGCATCTCGCCCAGGATTAATAATCGGACAAAGTGGTACTGAAATAGAAAACGTTAAAAAGGAAGTAGCAAAATTAGTTGGTGAAAATATTCAAATTTCAGTAGTTGAAGTTAAGAATCCAGATTTAGTAGCACAACTAGTTGCAGATAATATTGCAAGAAGCATTGAAAATCGTGTATCATTCAGAGTTGCCCAAAAGAAAGCAATTAGAAATACAATGAAAGCCGGAGCAAAAGGAATTAAAACCCTAGTATCTGGTCGTTTAGGTGGTGCAGACATTGCTCGTGGAGAAGGATATTCTGAAGGAACAAATCCATTACACACTTTAAGAGCAAATATCGATTATGCTACATCAGAAGCCGATACAACTTATGGAAAAATCGGTGTAAAAGTATGGATATATAAGGGAGAAATTCTAGAAGATAAGGGAGGTAATTCTCATGTTAATGCCAAAAAGAACAAAGCATAGAAAGACTTTCCGTCTAAAATATGAAGGAAAATCAAAAGGTAATACCGAATTACATTTTGGAGAATACGGATTAATGGCTACCGAAGGAGCTTGGATTACATCACAACAAATTGAAGCAGCCAGAGTAGCAATGACAAGATATATGAAACGTGGTGGTAGGGTATGGATTAATATCTTCCCTAACTTATCACTAACTAAAAAGCCTCTTGAAACAAGACAAGGAAAAGGTAAAGGAAATCCAGAAGTATGGGTAGCCGTAGTTAAAGAGGGAAAAATTATGTTTGAAATTGGTGATGTAAGTGAAGATATTGCCAGAGAAGCATTAAGATTAGCTTCACACAAATTACCAATAAAAACAAAATTTGTAAAAAAAGAAAGTGGTGAAAAATAATGAAAGCTAATGATATTAGAAAATTATCCACTGAAGAAATCAATAAGAAAATTACTGAATCAAAACAAGAATTATTTAATTTAAGAATGAAACAAGCAACTGGTTCTCTAGAAAATCCTTCAAGAATCAGAGAATTAAGAAAGACTGTTGCTAGATTAAAAACTATTCTTAGAGAAAGAGAAATTGAAGGGTAGGAGGACGTCAAGATGAATGAAAATATTAAACGTGAATTAATTGGCGTTGTTGTAAGTGACAAAGCAGACAAAACAATTATAGTTAAAGTAGAAACTTACAAAAAAGATCCAATATACAAAAAAAGAATTAAATATTCTAAAAAATATGCTGCTCATGACGAAAATAACACTGCAAAAGTTGGAGACAAAGTTCGTCTAGTTGCAACTAGACCATTATCTAAAACTAAGAGATATGACTTAGTAGAAGTTATCGAAAAGGCTATTATTCTTTAGTTCGGAAGGAGGAAATAAAATGGTACAACAAGAAAGCCGCTTAAAAGTGGCAGATAACTGTGGAGCTCGTGAAGTATCAGTAATCAGAGTTCTTGGTGGAAGTAAAGTAAAAACTGGAAACATCGGCGATATCGTTGTTGCTACAGTTAAAAAAGCAACTCCTAATGGTAATGTAAAAAAAGGTAAAGTTGTAAAAGCCGTAGTTGTTAGGAGTAAATTCGGAGTAAGAAGAGAAGACGGAAGCTACATTAAATTTGATGATAATGCTTGCGTAATCATTAAAGACGATAAGAGTCCAATTGGCACTCGTGTTTTAGGTCCTGTAGCACGTGAATTAAGAGACGCAGGATTTACTAAAATAGTAAGTTTAGCTAAAGAAGTTCTTTAATCCGAAATATTTAAGGAGGATAAGTTCATGAAATTAAAAACAGGTGACAAAGTAATAGTAATTTCAGGCGCCAATAAAGGCAAAGAAGGAAAAATTACCAAAGTATTAGAAGATAAAGTTATCGTTGAAGGCGTTAATGTATGTAAAAAACATTTAAAACCAAAAAACAATAACGGCACTGGTGAAATAGTTGAAGTAGAAAGACCAATCCATAGATCTAATGTTATGATAATTGACCCTAAAACAAAAAAACCAACAAAAATCAAAATGGATTTTGATAAAGATGGTAAAAAAATTAGAATTTCAAAAAAATCTAATGAAAAGATTGACTAGTTTGGAAGGAGGGTGGACATATGAACCGCCTAGAAGAAAAATATAAAAACGAAGTTGTTCCAAGTTTGATGGAAAAACATAATTATAAAACAATAATGTTAGTTCCTAAAATTGAAAAAATTGTAGTTAATATGGGTGTAGGAGATGCCATTGCTAACTCTAAAAACTTAGAGAATGCTGTAGCAGATCTTGAAAAAATCACTGGATTAAAACCTGTAGAGACTAAAGCAAAAAAATCAATCGCTTCATTCAAAGTAAGAGAAGGTCACAAAATTGGATGTAAAGTTACTCTAAGAGGAGAATATATGTATAACTTCTTAGATAAATTAATTTCCATCTCATTACCAAGAGTAAGAGACTTTAGAGGCCTATCACCAAAAAGCTTTGATGGAAGAGGAAACTATACAATTGGTATCAAAGAACAATTAATATTCCCAGAAATTAACTTTGATGAAGTAGAAAAAGTTAGAGGAATGGATATTGTTATCGTAACCACAGCTAAATCTAATGAAGAAGCTTACGATTTATTAAAAGAACTTGGAGTTCCTTTTAGGAAATAAGGAGAGTTTACAATGGCAAAAAAATCAATGATTGTTAAATCACAAAGAAAACCAAAATTTAAAGTTAGAGAATACACTCGTTGCAGTATTTGTGGAAGGCCACACGCTGTTATGAGTAAATTTGGTATTTGCCGTATTTGTTTTAGAGAGTTAGCTTATAAAGGACAAATACCAGGCGTAAAAAAATCAAGTTGGTAATACCATTAATTTAAGAAGGAGGGATTTTTAAATGACAGATCCAATTGCAGATATGCTTACAAGAATACGTAATGCAAACCAAATGCGTAATAAAGAAGTTGCAATGCCTACATCAAAAATGAAGGTAGAAATAGCAAAAATTTTAGATAACGAAGGTTTCATTGAGAGTTATACTGTAAAAAACAACATATTAACATTAACTTTAAAATATGGACAAAATAAAGAAAGAGTAATTACTGGATTAAAAAGAATTTCAAAGCCAGGATTAAGAGTATATGCAGGTGCTGAAGAGATACCTCATGTATTAAATGGTTTAGGAATTGCCATCATATCTACACCAAAAGGCGTTATGACTGATAAATTAGCACGCAAAAATAATGTTGGTGGAGAAGTAATTGCTTATATTTGGTAAGGAGGATATAGTTATGAGTAGAATTGGAAAAAGAACTTTAACTATACCTGCAAATGTTAATGTTGAAGTTGTTGACAATACAGTTACAGTTAAGGGACCAAAAGGAGAACTTAAATTAGATTTAATTAAAACATTAAAAGTTAATGTTGATGGTACTAATTTAACTGTAGAAAAATTAAAAGAAGATAAATTTACAAATCAAATGCACGGAACTACAAATGCTAACATTCACAATATGATAGTAGGAGTTAGTGAAGGTTATAAAAAAGGATTAGAGATAATTGGAGTTGGATACAGATTTGCAGTTAGTGGTAATACCCTAACAATTCAAGCTGGCTATTCACATCCAGTAAAACTTGAAATTCCTGCTGGATTATCAGTAAATGCAATTAGTGCTACTGAAATTGAAGTAACTGGTGCTGACAAAATAGTAGTTGGTGAATTTGCTGCTAATATCCGTAAAGTAAGACAACCTGAACCTTATAAAGGAAAAGGAATCCGTTATAAAGGTGAACATGTTCGTCATAAAGAAGGAAAGAAAGCATCTAAATAATAGAGGAGTGATATTCTTATGATAAAGAAAGTTTCAAGAAATGAAATGCGTACTGAAAGACATCAAAGAATTAGAAAAGAAATCAGCGGAACAGCTGAAAGACCAAGACTTAATGTCTTCAGATCAAACGCAAACATTACAGCTCAAATCATCGATGACGAAAAAGGTTTAACTTTAGTAAGCGCTTCTACTAGAGAAAAAGAACTAAACATTAAAAATGGTGGAAACGTTGAAGCAGCTAAACTAATCGGCGCCGAAGTAGCAAAAAGAGCTAAAAAAGCAAAAATTACAAAAGTTGTATTTGATAGAGGTGGATACCTATATCATGGACGTGTTAAAGCATTAGCAGATGCCGCACGTGAAAATGGATTAGAATTCTAATAAGGAGGAAACTTATGAACGAAGAAACTAAAAAACCACTAGAAAAAGCTACTAGAAATAATGATGTTAAGAATAACAAAAGAAGACCTAAAAGAACTTTTGATAAACCAAAAAGTGATTTAGAAGAAAAAGTTATCTTCATCAATCGTGTTACAAAAGTAGTTAAAGGTGGCCGTCAATTTCGTTTCGCCGCTACAGTAGTAGTAGGTAACAGAAAAGGCAAAGTTGGCTTAGGTCAAGGTAAAGCAAAAGAAATGCCAGATGCAGTTAAAAAGGCTACACAACAAGCATCTAAAAACTTAATAAATGTTGAATTGATTGATAATCGTACAATTGCTCACGAAATAATTGTAAAAGAAGGAGCAGTAAGAGTAATGTTAAAACCTGCTAAAGAAGGTACTGGAGTTAAAGCTGGTGGCCCAGTAAGAGATGTACTTGAATTAGCTGGCGTAAAAGATGTTCTTTCAAAAAGTTTAGGATCTAGCACAAAAGTAAATATGGCTAGAGCTACTCTAAACGCTCTTAAAATGCAAAAATCACCATCACACGTTGCAGCATTAAGAGGAAAAACAGTTGAGGAGATTTTAAACTAATGAAACTAAATGAATTAGAAACATTAAAAGTTAACCGTAAAAGAATTGGTCGTGGACCAGGTTCTGGTACCGGTAAGACAAGTGGTAAAGGACACAAAGGACAAAACGCTCGTAGTGGTGGCGGCGTAAGACCAGGATTTGAAGGTGGACAATTACCATTATACAGAAGATTGTCAAAAAGAGGATTCAACAATTACAATTTCAGAATAAACTATGCTACTGTTAACGTAGGCGACCTAGAAAGATTTGCTGAAGGCACCGAAGTAACAAAAGAATTACTTATCGAAACAGGATTAGTAAAAAAAGAATTAGATGGGATTAAAATCTTAGGCAATGGTGACTTAACTAAAAAGCTAACTGTTAAGGCTAACAAATTCTCATCAAGTGCAAAAGCAAAAATAGAAAATGTTGGTGGAACTACTGAGGTGATTTAATATGTTTAAAACACTTAAGTTACTATTCAACGATAAAAACAAAGATATAAGAAAAAGATTATTATTTACATTGGGCTGTTTATTAATATTTATAGTAGGTAAAACCATTCCCGTTCCTGGTACTCAAGGAGCAGTATCTAAATTAGGACTATGGGAATTATATGATGCTATCTCTGGCGGTGCTCTAGAAAAATTCTCAATTTTTTCACTAGGCGTAATGCCATATATTTCTGCATCACTAATCACTGGAATTCTACAAATGGATATTATTCCATATTTTAGTGAGTTAAAAGAAGAAGGCGCTGCTGGAAGACAAAAGATTAATCAAATTAATCGTTATCTAGGAATAGCCTTAGCATTCCTTCAAGGATTTGCTATGGCCTATGCCTTTAGATCTGGTGTTGCCAATGCCAACGCTCTTACATATTTAAAGATAGCAGTAATATTAACTGGTGGTACTGCATTTCTACTATGGCTAGGAGATCAAATGACTCAAAAAGGAATTGGTAATGGAATTTCATTACTAATAATGGCTGGTATTATTTCTAGCATTCCTAATATGTTCATTGAAACCTTTAAAGCCCTAGTATTAGACAATGCCTCATTATTCCTAGGAATCGTCGAATTTGCTATATTTATTCTAATATATATTGCCATCATCGTAGGCATCGTGTATGTAGAAAAATCAGAAAGAAGAATACCTATACAATATGCTAACCAAACACTATCAGCTTATGGAGCAAGACAAAACTATATTCCATTTAAGTTAAATAGTGCTAGCGTAATGCCTGTAATCTTCGCATCTGTAATTTTCTCAATTCCATCATTCATTGCTGGATTAATGGATAAAGAAAAACCATTTGCAGTCTTCGTTACAAAATATGTAAATTATACAACACCAATCGGTTTTACTGCATATATCTTAATAATAATTTTATTCTGTTACTTTTACACATTCTTACAAATTAATCCCGGAGAATTAGCTAAAAACCTTAATAAACAAGGTGGTTATATTCCCGGAGTAAGACCAGGAAAAGAAACAAAAGATTATATCAGTACCGTAATTGGAAGAATAACTTTACTTGGAGCATTATCAATAGCTTTTATAGCTGGATTACCTATTATCTTTAGTAGTTTTATTGATACTGGATTACCAAGTAGCGTATCACTAGGTGGTACATCAATCCTAATTGTTATAGGAGTCGTACTAGAAACCTACAATCAATTAGAAAATAGCTTAATAAATAGAAATTATAAAGGTGGTAAATAAATGAAGAATATTATATTTATAGCTCCCCCTGCTGCAGGAAAAGGAACTCAAGCTAAGTTAGTTAGTGAACAATATAATATTCCTCATATATCCACTGGCGATCTTTTACGTCAAGAGATCGCTACCGGTTCAGAGTTAGGTAAAAAAATACAAGAACAAATTGATAAAGGAAATCTCGTTTCCGATGAGATAATAACTTCACTATTAAAGAAAAGAATAACTGAAGAAGATTGCCAAAATGGCTATATTTTAGATGGTTATCCTAGAACTATATCTCAAGCAGAAATCTATCACAACTTATTAAAAGAATTGAATTATGATAAGGGGATTGTAATTTTCCTTGATATAGATAAAGACTTAGCTCTAAAAAGAACTATCAGTAGAATAATATGTCCAAATTGTGGCTCATCATATAATTTATTAGTAGATGAATTAAAACCTAAAAAAGAAAACATCTGTGATAGATGCCATCATCAACTAAAAACTAGAAGTGATGATACCGAAGATATATTTATACACCGATTTGATACTTATATAAATAGTACCAAAGATTTAATTGAATATTACAAAAACTTGCATATTCTTCGCTGCATTAAAGTAGAAGAAAAGACCGCACGACAAATATTTGAAGAAGTTAAGAGGGCATTAAATGATTAGTATAAAATCAGAATATGAAATATCCCTACTAAGAAAAGCTGGTAATATAGTATATAGAACCCACAAGTATTTATTACCATATATCAAACCAGGTATAACTACTAAAGAATTAGATAAATTAGCATATGACTTTATAACAAGTCAAGATGCAACACCATCATTTTTAAATTATGAAGGATTCCCTGCAAGTATATGTACTTCCATTAATGAAGAAGTAGTTCACGGAATTCCATCAAACAGAAAATTAAAAAATGGTGATATCATTGGCATAGATATTGGCGCTAATTACAAAGGCTATCATGGAGATTCTGCTTGGTCCTACGCTGTAGGCAGTGTCTCACGCGAAAAAGCGTATTTATTAGAACATACCAAAAAAGCTCTATACGAAGGACTAAAACAGATAAAACCAGGAGCCCATATTGGAGACATCTCTAATGCCGTTGAAACATATGCTAACGAACATAACCTAGGAGTAGTAAGAGAATTAGTAGGACATGGTGTAGGAAACCACTTACACGAAGAACCTGACGTTCCAAATTATGGAAAAAAAGGAACAGGTCCTGTATTAAAAGAAGGCATGGTAATAGCCGTAGAGCCAATGTTAAATTTAGGAACACATAAAATATATATCCTAGATGATGACTGGACAATTATTACAAGAGACGGTTCTCCATCAGCTCACTTCGAGCATACCGTAGCAGTAACCAAAGATGGATATCGTATATTAACAGGAGATGATAATTTTGAGTAAGAACAATATAATAGAAGCCCAAGGAAAAGTCATTGACTTAATAAAAGGTGGATTCTTTAAAGTTGAACTCGAAGGCGGACACATAGTAGAAGCCCATGTTTCTGGTAAAATGCGTGTAAATAATATACGTATTCTACCAGGCGATACTGTCGTTGTAGAATTATCACCATATGACCTAACACATGGGCGAATCGTATATAACAAAAAATAAGCTCTATAAAAGAGACTTATAAAATTCACAAAGAAATAAAAAAATAGGAGGAATTAAAATGAAAGTTAAAGCTTCAGTTAAACCTATATGTGAAAAATGTAAAGTAATTAAACGTAAAGGAAAAGTAATGGTAATTTGTGAAAACCCAAAACACAAACAAAAACAAGGGTAAATTTTTAGGAGGAAAAAAATGGCAAGAATTAAAGGTATTGATATACCAAATGACAAAAGAATTGAAATTTCTTTAACTTATATTTATGGTATAGGTAGAAAATTATCAAAACAAATCTTAACTGCTGCAAATATCGATTTAGATAAGAAAGCTAAAGACTTAACCGAAGAAGAATTAGCAAGTATTAGAAAAGAAATTGAAAAACATACAGTTGAAGGTGACTTAAGAAGAGAAGTCAATATGAACATCAAGACCAAGATGGAAATCAATTCTTATCAAGGAACAAGACATAAAAAAGGATTACCTGTAAGAGGACAAAGAACTAACAGAAATGCAAGAACTCGTAAAGGTAAAGGAAAAGTTGTAGCAAATAAGAAGAAAGCTTAAATTTGTTAAAAGGAGGATATTTATATGGGAAAAACATATAACGCTAGAAAACGTAAAGTTAAGAAAAATGTTCCACACGGTGCTGTTCACGTTCACACAACATTCAACAATACTGTAATAACTATTACAGATGCTGAAGGAAACACCGTAAGTTGGGCTTCAGCTGGAACAATGGGAATAAAAGGTAGCAAAAAATCAACACCATTTGCTGCTGGTATGGCCGCTGAAAAAGCAGGAAAAGCTGCCGTAGATGCTGGTATGAAAACAGTAGATGTATTTGTAAAAGGATTAGGTGCTGGAAGAGAATCAGCCATAAGATCACTAGCAACTGCCGGACTAGAAGTTAAAACAATTACCGATGTAACACCAATTCCACATAACGGATGCCGTCCACCAAAAAAACGTCGTGGATAAAAGAAAGGGAGTGTGTTAAATGTTAAAATTTGAAAAACCAGAATACAAAGTAAAAGAATACGTAAGAGATAACTTTTACGGTAAATTTGAAATAGAACCATTAGAAAGAGGATTCGGAACAACTCTTGGTAACGCTCTAAGAAGAGTAATGTTATCAAGTTTACCAGGTGACGCAGTTACCAGTATCAAAATTGATGGAGTTGCTCACGAATTTCAAAAAATAGATGGAGTAATCGAAGACGTAACTGCTATTGTTCTAAACATTAAAAGCTTAGTAATCAAAAATCATTCAGATGATTACAACAAAATATTAAGATTAACCAAAAAAACTGCTGGTCCCGTAACTGCTGCTGATATCGAAAAAGATGCTGATATTGAAATCTTTAACCCAGACTTAGTTATTTGCAACTTAGCCGAAGGTGGAGAAATAAATATTGAAATGACTATCGGTACAGGCCGTGGCTATGTAAGAGCTGAAGAAAATAAAAAACTATTTGAGAAAAATAAAATGAACGTTATCGCTATTGATAGTTCATATGCTCCAATAGAAAGAATAAACTATGAAGTAGAACCAGCCAGAGTAGGTCAAAACGACCACTATGATAAGTTAATTTTAGAAGTATGGACTAACGGTTCAATCACTCCTGAAGAATCTATCGCTCTAGGTTCAAGAATTTTAATAGAGCATTTTGAAATTTTAGCAGATCTAAATGAGATTGCTGATGAAACAGGATTAATGATAGCTAAAGTTGAAGATCCTAACGTAAAAATCTTAGAAACTTCAATTGATGATTTAGACCTATCAGTAAGAGCATACAACTGCTTAAAGAGAGCTGGAATTTTAACACTTAAAAATTTAGTTGACAAAAGTGAAAATGAAATGATGAAGATTAGAAACTTAGGAAAAAAATCTTTAAAAGAAGTTATGGACAAAGTTAAAGATATGGGCCTAAATTTCAGATCTGAAGACTAAAAAAGGAGGAACATATAATGGCATACAGAAAATTAGGAAGAGACAATAAACACAGAAGAAGTATGTTAGCAACATTAACAAAACAACTAATTATAAACGAAAAAATCGTTACTACTGAAGATAGAGCAAAAGAAGTAAGAAAATGCTTTGATAAAATGGTAACATATGGCAAAAACGGATCATTAGTATCACGTAGATTAGCCCTAGCTTTCTTACATAACGATGAAGCTTGTGTATCAAAAGTATTTAACGAAATAGCACCACGTTATAAAGAAAGAAATGGTGGATATACAAGAATTACTAAATACAAAGAAAGAAAAGGAGATAACGCTCTACAAGTTATCTTAGAATTAGTTTAACTATAAAAAATAAAATAATATATGAACTACTACACCTCATATATTATTTTTTTTACTAAATATGAGAGTATTAATATTTACATCATTATTGCATATTAATTATTGTCATTTATCATATATTAATGTATAATTAAACTATAAATAGAAAGTTAAAAGGTGAATTATGAATAAAAAAAATATGGTAATAACAATTATAATAATTATTTCCTTACTTGCTTGTGGATATCTTGGATTTATTATCGGAACCAATCATTCCAATCAAGAATTTAACGATAACAAAGATAACAATACCCCTAAAAACAATTCCAATATAAAAGAAGAACAAAAAGATATTGTCAAACAAATAGACTTAATAAAAAATGACAATACTATTTCTGATCTTGAAAAAGCCACTAAAATTACCTTCACTATATATCAAAATACTTTTAATATATTAAAATTTAACTCATCTATAATATGTGAAGAATCCGATAATACATATATTTGTAATTTTAAAGACAATGATAATGTTGGCTACTACACAAATATCTCTAACGATTTTAATCGTATTCTAGAAGGAGACGTTTGGTTTAATCTAACTAACGACAATGACTCTCAAGGCATATCATTAGATAAACTAATAAATTCTCTAAACTTTAATGCTTATTCTAGATATTTAAAGAAAAAACTAAATATCAGTGAATCAGAAGGTATGTATGGATATATGGAAAATAAATTCTCTCTAACAAAAGAAAATATCTGTATTGGATATTCAGAAGACGAAAAATATTTTTATATTAACATAAATAAAGTCAGCAACCCTAAACAAGGTTGGTACTACTTTGATAAATGGACAGGTAAATGTACAAATACCCTTGATACTGTAGCTAAATATAAAATCAATAAAACAAATTATGAATATGAAGAAATAATTAATAACAAATAATATTATCAAAAAAATTCACTATTTAAGATAAATTCCATCTTAAGGTGAATTTTTTTAAATTTTAAACGTATTTTAAGCAAAACTACTAAAACTTTGTTATAATATATATAATGACAATTGAATTCAATTGAAAGGAATGAAAAATATGGATATAAAACAAAGAATAGACTACCTTGTAAATATTATCAATGAGGCCAATTACAATTATCACGTTCTCGATAACCCCACTATAACAGACCAAGAATATGACAAATATTTGCGTGAGTTATATACCCTTGAAGAAAAACACCCCGAATTTATAAGAGAAGATTCTCCAACAAAAAAAATAGGTGGAGAAGTTATTGAAGGATTTAAAAAGGTAACCCACGATAAACCAATGATGAGTTTATCAAATGTTTTTAATGAAGAAGAAATAAGACAATTTGATGCTCGCATCAAAAAAGAGGGCATAAATCCCCAATATGTTTGTGAATTAAAAATAGATGGTTTAAGTGTTTCTTTAAAATATGCAAAGGGAAAGTTTATCTCTGCAGCCACTAGAGGGGATGGTATTACTGGGGAAGATATTACTCACAATGCCAAAACAATAAAAACAATTCCTCTAAAATTAAATCAACCAATAGATATTGAAGTTCGTGGAGAAATCTATATGAGTAAAAAAACTCTAGAAAAACTAAATGAAGAAAGAAAGCAAAACAACGAACCTCTTTTAAAGAATGCCAGAAATGCCGCTGCCGGTTCTATTCGCCAGTTAGACAGTAGAATAGCTGCTAAAAGAAATTTAGATACATTTATCTACCACTTACCAAATCCAGAAGATTTCGGCATTAAAACTCACTATGAAGCTCTAGAATTTATGAAAGAATTAGGTTTTAAAACAAATCCCAATAATAAAATAGTAGATAATATTGACGATGTTATTAATTTCATTACTGAAAAATCAAAAATAAGAGAAACCCTTCCATATGACATTGATGGTATAGTAATTAAGGTAAATAATATTAATGAACAACTTTCTCTTGGCTTTACTGCAAGATATCCCAAATGGGCCACTGCCTACAAATTCCCTGCCGAACTAGTATACACAAAATTAAAAGACATAACCTTTACCGTAGGTAGAACAGGTCAAGTAACACCAAATGCCATTTTAGAGCCAGTTATAGTTATGGGTAGCTTAATATCAAAAACCACTCTCCATAATGAAGATTACGTCATAGATAAAGACATTATGATAGGAGATACCGTTGCCATAAAGAAAGCTGGTGACGTTATTCCTGAAGTAGTAAGTGTTCTAAAAGAAAGAAGAAATGGTACAGAAATTCCTTTTAAAATGACTCATACCTGTCCAATATGTAATAGCGAATTAATAAGAAAAGAATCCGAATCAGCATACTACTGCCACAATCCTCATTGTGACGCCAAACACATTGAAGGACTTATTCATTATGCCAGTAGAAATGCAATGAATATTGAAGGTTTTGGCGATAATATTGTCGAAGATTTCTACAATATGGGATATTTAAAAAGAATATATGACTATTATACTCTAGATAAATATAAAGAAGAACTAATGAGTCTTGAAGGCTTTGGAGAAAAAAGTATCATTAAACTACTATCAAATATTGAAAAATCAAAAGAAAATTCTTTAGAAAGATTATTATTTGCCATTGGTATTAGACACGTTGGAGCAAAAACTGCTAAAATACTTGCTAAACATTATCAAAATTTAGATTCTATAATCAATACCACCTATGAAGAATTATCTAATATTCCAGATATAGGAGATACAATTGCCAAAAGTATTATCAATTATTTTCAAAAACCAGAAAATATTGAACTAATCAATAAATTAAAAGAATACCATATAAATACAAATTATATAAATACCAATGAAAAAGAACTTCCCCAATTTACCGGAAAAACATTTGTTTTAACTGGAACATTATCTCAAATTACAAGAGAAGAAGCTACTAGTATTATTGAAAACTTTGGCGGTAAAGTATCAAGTAGTGTTAGCAATAAAACTAACGTTGTAATCGTCGGAGAAAATCCCGGTAGTAAATACGACAAAGCTATATCATTAGGAATTCCTATTTGGCAAGAAGAAGAATTTTTGGATATAATTAAAGAAAATGAATAGAGGTAAAATATGCAAGAAAAATACTATAAATATGCTAAATTGCTATTAACTAAAGGTTTATGTATTAATGAAAATCAACCACTAGTTATTAATGCTCCCATAACTACTATTGATTTCATCAGAGTCCTAACTACCATCGCTTGTCAACTTGGAGTAAAAGATATTTATTACGACTGGTATGATGACGAATTAAAACATACTCAATTAAAATACTATGATGAAAAAGATATTAAAAAAAGTTTATTTTGGAATAAAGAAATTCACGATGTATATGCTAAAAAAAATGCTGCTTTTCTCTTTCTAATATCTTCAAATGATAATATAATGGATGACATCCAAACTAACAAATTAAAAATAGCATCTTCAACTTCATTAAGCACTCGCAGTCACTATCGTAAATTGCAAGAAAATAATCAGATTAGTTGGTGTATTGCCGCTGTCTCAACAGAAGAGTGGGGACATTTACTATTTCCAAAGTCTTCAAATCCTACTGAAGAATTATGGAATTTAATATTTGATATATGTATGATAAACGAAAAAGATCCAATTTCTATGTGGGAAGAAAAAATGTTAAATTGCAAAAATCACTGTCATCAGTTAAACAATTTAAATATTAAAACATTACATTACACCAACTCACTAGGTACAAATTTAACCATTGAACTACCTTATCAAGCTATCTGGTGTGGTGGATCAAGTATCATTAATGGCCAAGAACCAATTGTAAATATTCCCACTGAAGAAGTTTTTACTACCCCAAACAAATATAAAACTACTGGTATTGTCTATTGCTCAAAACCATTAGTTCATTCAGGAATAGTAATTACCGGAATTATGTTAGAATTCAAAAATGGAAAAGTTATTAACTATGATGCCAAGACTGGAAAAGAGGAATTAAAAAATATCTTAGAGTATGATGAAGAATCTTCCCTTTTAGGAGAAGTTGCCTTAGTTCCATATAATTCTAGAATTTCCACTACTAATATTCTATTTTATGAAACATTATATGATGAAAATGCTTCTTGTCATATCGCATTAGGTCGAGGATTTAAAGAATGTTTAACTAATGGTCATAAATTAACAAATTCACAATTAGAACAATCTGGATACAACAAATCAAATAATCACGTTGATATTATGATAGGTACTAAAGATCTCACTATTATTGCCACAACATATAATAACGAAAAAATTCAATTATTTAAAGATGGAAATTTTTCAATATAATCCATCTTTTTTTTGTATACTTATATATAATTTGTAAATAATATTACTGGTGATAAAATGAATCAGAATAGTGAATTATTATTATATATTTACCAAAATGCTGAAATGGGTGTAAAATCAACTACCCAATTAATTAATCTCTTAAATAAATCAGATAATAAAATTAAAACAACAGTAGAAAAACAACTAAAAGGGTATGAAGGTTTTTTAAAAAAGAGTCAAAATCTTTTAAAGAAAAATAAAATATCTCCAAAAAGAACTAATATCATTGCCAAAATATCTTCATCCATTGGTATCTCTATGGAATTTATGAAAGATAACAGTGACGCTAAAATAGCAGATATGTTAATAAGAGGATTTACAATGGGAAACATTGATATAGATAAACTAATTGATAAATATAAAAATGAAGCCGACAAAAATATTATTCACTTAGCTAAAGAACTTAAAAAATTTGGCGAAGAAAACATCGAACTTTTAAAGTCATACCTATAAAGTATGACTTTTTAAATATTTTTTAAAAAAATATTCTTATTTACTTGCCAAACATTATCTTTTATGGTATATTAATAATGCTTGTGATTATGGCGATGTAGCTCAGTTGGCTAGAGCGATCGGTTCATACCCGATAGGTCGTGGGTTCGACCCCCTCCGTCGCTACCATTATGAAGTAATAATAGATAGAAATATCTATTTTTTTATATATTTCTAATTCTATCTAATATATTAATCCCCATTATTAATATTTTTCAAGATATGATATAATACTACTAATAAAAGTAATTTATAGAAAGGATATAAAGAATGAAAAATAAAAAAATTACTATAATTTCAATAATGTTATTATGTTTCGTAACAATTGGTTGCAGTAAACAAAAACAAACTTTTTATAAAAATCAACTAAACATTATTTCAGATAGTGAAAATGATTATGTAATAGCATTAACCAATACGATGAGTGAAACAAATCAATACTCTATGTATAAAATAAAAGAGTATAATGAATATGAAAAATTATACAATCTGCCTACTTCAAGCAATCTAGCAATAGAAAATCATCATATCTTATGGGATAACGATAAATTTTATTTAATACATTATGATATTACAGCATATGATGTCGATACAGGCAAAGAATTATATCAATCAAATGATAAAATTACCAAAACAGATGATGATGAACTTTGTAGCACCAATACTAATATGAAAAAAATTTACGGAAAAGACAATAAGTATATTTATTATAATTATTATTGCGTAAATAATAAAAAAGAATATTATGCAAGAATAACACCTGATTTAAAGAAAATTGAAAGGATAGAAAAAAGTGATATCCCAATAATTTTATTGACTAACTAAAAAATAGAAAACTTTTATATAAAATAAGAACAAATATAATTCCTCGGATTATTCCGAGGTTTTTCTTTACAAAAAAATCCCCGTATGTTACAATATAGCCAACTAAAAGGAGGAATCCTATGGAACCATTTGCCTTTGGCTTTGAAATAAATCCTGAAGATCTTGAAATAGTATCTTTTCTCGTAGATGAACTATTTGATATTACCAGTAAAATTATGACAACATATCGAAGATTAGCTACCTTAGAAATAAATAAACATAACAATACCCCTGACTATCCCCAAACATTATCTTATTTAAAGAGAATTACCTCTATGGAAAACACAATATATCAAAAAATGGATTCCATCATAGCTATAACTATAAAAACTTATATAGATTCAAATACTAAATTTAATACCAATATAAAAGAAACTACAAAAGATCTAATAGAAAGTACCTCATCAAACTTAATTTCAAAAAGAGTAATCTTTTCCCTTAATGAAATTATTAAACAATCCAGTATTCTCACAGACATTATAACCACATCTTCTAAAGAAAGTCTAACTGAAGATTATCTGGAAGAATTAAATAACAATAATACTCTTCATTTAACTATCGAAAAAGACTATTTAATAGCTACGTTATATTATTTAGAAGAATGTATCAAAAATAAAGATCATCAATCAATAAGAAAAGATTTAATAAAAGTCAAATATAATTTATTATTTGTAAACAGAACCCTCACTAAAGAAGCAATAAGTTATAACTTTAACTTTGATGAATTAAATATCACTTCCAAAACCTATGCTGACTATATGTGTCTATCTGAAGAAGAATACAATCGCCGAAAAGATATTATTGCTTCAAACAACTTTGATAAAGAGTACCCATATCTTCTTTTGACAACAGACATTGAATACAATGATAAAACTAACTATCTACTATCATTAATAAGTCAATGTCAAATAAAATCATCTATCCTCTTAATGCGCAATGATTTAAAAGAAGGTTATTACAACACATTAATTGAAACATTTACAAATGAAGAATACCTTAAACTATGTCCTAATAGCCACATCTCTGAAGCCCTTTTATTAAATTGTTTTAAAGAACATCACAATTCTTTAAATAAAATCCGCATTTATTCACTTATTCCCCCAAAAAAACTATAAGCTTAAATGAAATGCCCCATAAGGTAGGCATTTATAAAAACTTATAGTTTTTTCTATCCAAAAGTAACCCGTAATCCCGAATCGCCAATCTTCTTATACAATACAAAATAATCATCCTCATACAATAATTTATAATCACTATTACTCTTAAGAACCTGATACAAAGAATTTTCTTCCTTATAAACAAGTATATGAGTTATTCCATAAAAATCAAATTTTTCTTGATAATTATTCATAATAAAGTGATAATCATCTAAAATATCATAATCAAATCCACTAAATTCCTTTGTATATAAATCCGCTCTAGAATCAATAAACACAGGAATATCATTATATAAAAGATAACTACCAAAATTATAATCATTAAATATTCGCATTTTACTAATATCCTCATTTTCCTTAAGATATTTAACAGCTTCTACTGGATAAAAATCTTCTTCTACATAATTATCTCTTAAATGAAAATATAAACCCACTCCTGTAATTATAATCACTAAAGCAAAACTAATTATTACAATTTTTCTCTTATAAAAGAATGGCAATAGCATCTTATCTACATCAAAATTATAATCATTCAAAAACATTGCAAATACTCTTCCAAAACAAATAGTTCCTATTAAAGACAACAAAGATAAATGTCTAATCGAAACAATTGACATCAAAACCAATCCCGATATCATAAAAAAGTCTCTCAATTTAACCTTAGAAATCAAAACTAAAAATATTGTTTCCCCGGCAATAATAATTGTAAAAGGACTCTCTTTCCAACTAATCATATGATGTTCTTGAATATAACTTTGTGAGTTTCCCATCATAGTTTTTATTAAATAAGTAAATGGTGTATCTCCAATCGGAGTAATAAATCCAGTTAACAAACTAAAAATCATTATAATAAATAGATATTTAATATTCTTATTTCTTTCAAAAACAAACTTGGAGTTAATAAAGTTATAAAACTTATTATCTTTTTTAAACCTAATCTTACTCCAAATAAAACTAATTATATATTCAGCCAAATAGGGTAGGTAGATAATAAAATAAAAAGGCCAAACTGCAACGTGAATATTACATAAAAGCAATGAAATTATAAATAAACCAACAACATCACTCTTTTTCTTATTTTTAAGAAAATCTTCAATAAAATAAATTTCTAAAGCAAAAAGCAGAAAACTAACCAACTGTGCTCTAGCAGTGACAAAACCACTAATAGCCAAAGAACAAATAAAAGTTGCAAATGCTGCTACAACAGTCTTTTCACATATCTTTTTATTAACCTTAAACACAATTATTAAAAGTACTCCAAATATTCCTATCGAAGATAAATATAATCCTCTTAACCCCCCAATTTTGTATATAACATAAATAAATACATCATATAACCAATGAGGATAAGTATACTTAAGTCCCGTATGAAAAGAAAAGTGATCCATCATATCGATTCCATTATTAAGAATAAGCTTTCCAATTTTTATTGTATAAAAAGTATCATTTTGTAAAGACTTATTAACTAGTCCTATAGCAAAAATACATATCCATATCAAAAATAATAAAGAAAATCTTTTTCCATATTTTTTCATTTTATCTAAAGAAATATTTTTATCTTCCTTTAAATTAACCTGATTATCTATCATCAATTTCTTATCATTTGTTTTCTTTTTTCTTTTTCCCATACTCCTATCACCACTCTAAATATACCATAACTCTCTCATCTTGGCAATTTTACTTTACTTATTTCTTACAAAAGATCTAAAATTTTGTTCTAGGAAGTATAAAATGAGTAACCACCATCAACAAAAATTCAATTTAAAGTTACTCATTTTATTTAAATAACAATAATCTTTAATTACTCTATTACTAGGTATTACCAAGAGATTTTTTTGCATAATAAATATGTTGAATAGTAACATATAAAATATTAATCAAACTAGCAATAACAAACCCCCATATTCCCATAAATATTGGTAATATCAATAACAAAATATTCTTAATAATAGCTCCTACCAAAGTTCCCATCATAGCATTCTTAGCTCTATCAACTGCCTGTAAATATGAAGTTAAAGGTCCCTGTATATAATGTAATAAGAAAAATGGTGCTACAATTCTAATATAATTAACCCCTTTACTCGTATTATATATAAACTTAAGAAGTGTTCCTGGTAAAATCATAAATATTATAGTAAAAAAACATCCAATTCCTAAAGAAATCCATATTGCTTGTTTCAATTTGTTTTTCGTATACCTAAAATGTCCCCTTGAATAACTACTAGAAATTACTGGCAATAATGAAGTTGATATTGCCATTGTAAAAAATGACGGTATTAATAAAAGGGGAAAAACATATCCCGTAATAACCCCATATTCCATTACTATATAACTATTTTGATATCCCCCTTTAGTAAGTATATAAGTAAGAATAATAGGTTCTAAGAAGTAAGAAATAGATCCAATTAACCTACTTCCTGTAGAAGATAAAGAAACATTTAAAACATCCTTAAGAATATTCTTATCCATCTTTAAATCACTTAAGCAAATCTTCTTATTAGGAATAAATAAAATTAAAGAAATAATCGAAGTTCCCTCACTAATTATATTAATAAGTACCACTCCCAGAGCAGCCACCCCTATTCCATAAACCATTAACTTAGGAATAAGAAAAATAATAAATATAAGTCTCACTAATTGTTCAATAACATTTGAAATAACATAAGGCATCATATTTTCCTTACCATAAAAATATCCTTTTAAAATACCAGAAATGCATATAAAAGGTAAAGTAAAACTAATTCCCATAATAGGATAATATGTTAATTTATTATTTAATAATTTCAAAGAAATAACAGGCGTTAATATAATTAACAAAAACATCAAAAAAATATTATAAATAACACTAACGGGTACAAGTGATAAAACCGTTCTCTTTCCATTTTTTCCTTCAGCTACAACCTTACTAATTGAAGTAGATAAAGACATCGTCGACAAAGTAATAAACAGATTAAAAGTAGGTAGTATCATCATATAAAGGCCAATTCCATCATCTCCAATACTCCTAGTTAAAAATATCTTAATAACCATTGCCAGTATCTTAGTAATACATCCTCCAATAATCAATATGATTGTTGATTTAATAAATTTATTTTTCATAATAAATTATATGTTTTTAGTTAATAATTATTTTTATTGTGGTATAATATAATTTATTAAAAGGAAAGTGATATATATGTACCATTTTATAGGAATTAAAGGTGCTGGTATGAGTTCTCTAGCAGTTATTATGAAAGAATTAGGATACGAAGTAAAGGGAAGTGATCTAGATAAACATTTCTTTACCGAATCAGAATTAATAAAAAATAATATAAATTTTACTCCATATAACGAAAATAATATAACTAAAGATCTAATAATCATAAAAGGTGCCTCTATAACTGATGATAACGTCGAATTAATAAAAGCCAAGGAATTAAACCTTCAAATTTTAGAATACAACGAAATGGTTGGAATTTTAACAAGAAAATTTAAAACTATCTGTATTGCTGGTTGCCACGGAAAAACTACTACTACTGCTATGATAGCTCATGTCTTAAACTCTATTATTGGTATTAATTACCTAATTGGTGATGGTACCGGTTATGCCAAAAAAGAAAATACTATTTTTGCTCTAGAAAGTTGCGAATATAAACGTCACTTTCTAGCATATTTACCATACTATGCCATAATTTTAAACATTGATCTAGACCACGTTGATTATTATAAAGATATTAATGATATTATTAATGCCTACGAAGAATTTGCAAACAAATCAACCAAAATGATAATTGCTTGTGGTGATGATCCATATGTTAACAAAATGCATCTAACAAAACCAATAATCTATTTTGGATTAAACGATAACAATAATATAAGAGCCACTAACATAAATTATACCGAAGAAGGCACAACCTTTGATGTTACAATAGATAATAACCTTTATGGGCACTTTGATATTCCTATTTATGCTCACCATCAATTATTAGATGCTCTAGCAGTAATAACCCTTTGTATCTGTGAAAACATTGCCGCTCAAACTGTTGAAAAATACTTTAAAACATTTACCAATGCTAAAAGACGATTTACTCAAACTATTGCTTCTGACAGTATTATCATTGATGACTATGCTCACCATCCTAACGAAGTAAAAGCAACTCTTGATGCTGTTAAACAGAAATATCCTAATAAAAAAATTGTCGCCATTTTTCAACCTCACACTTTCAGTAGAACGAAAGCTTTTGCTAAAGATTTAGCCAAAATACTAAAAAACACTTATAAATCTTACATTATGGATATTCATCCCGCAAGAGAACGTCAAGAAAACTATCAAGGAATTACTAAAGACATAATTATAAACAATACCCCAAATGCATACCCAATTACTATAAATGATGCCGAGATTCTAAATGAAATAGACAATGCAGTTTTTGTCTTTATGTCACCCAATGATATTTCTAAATTAGAGCAAGATCTAATTAAACTAAAACAACAAAAACATAACTAAACAATATATTGAAATTCCTCTAATCTTCCTAGAATATTTAGTACCATCCCTCTAATTTCTAAAAAAAATAAAAAAAGTTTTACTAAAAAAAAGTAAAACTCTTTTCTTTTTACGAACAATATTAATGAGGAGGTGAGAAGGTGACAAAAAAATATACCGTATTACAAGAAGGTATAAAAGAGTGTGGTAGTGCCTGTCTTTTGTCCATCATTAAGTATTATGGAGGAAATATTTCTAAAGAACGTTTATTAGAACTAACAAGCACCACTAAAGAAGGTACAACATTTTATAATTTATCTCTAGCAGCCAAAGAAATTGGCTTAACTTCCAAAGGATATAAAATAGATAACATTACATCATTATCCCCAGATATAACTCCCTTCATTAGTCAAATAGTAATTAATAATTATTATCACTTTGTTGTAGTATACAAAATAAAGAATAATAAAATTACTATAATGGATCCAGCTAAAGGAATGGTATCTATGTCTATTAATGAATTTAATACTCTATTTACAGGAAATATCCTCTTACTAGAACCATATAAAAAATTACCAACTTATAGTGAAAATAATTATCTTCTTAATGTTATAGTTAATACTATCAAAAATAATAAAAAAATAATAATTAAATTGATTCTTCTTACTTTAATAGCAACTATTTTTACATGTATATATAGTTATCACTTTAAAGTAATAATTGATAAAATTATCTATACTAACAAACTAAATCTAGTAATTGTTTTAATAATTTTTATCTTCATTTTATTCATTAAAGAAGTTAGTGAATTTTTAAGAAATAATCTCTTACTATATTTAAATCAAAAAATAGATTTATCCATTATAACTACCACAATTAACAAAATAGTCTCCCTTCCATATAGTTATTACAAAAATAAGTCGACAGGAGAAGTAATCTCACGTATTAATGATTTATTCTATATAAAGAATGTTATTTCTAAAATAATAATAACTATCTTTCTAGATAGCATTCTAGCAATTTTTACCTTAATAATTCTCTTTATCATTAATAAAGAATTAACTTATATTGTATTATTATTAGCATTCATCTACCTCTTAATTTTCTTGGCTTACAAAAATAGTATTAAAAGATATACTGATACTATTCAAGAAAGTGGTGCCAAGGTAAATTCATTCTTAACTGAAACCATAAGTAGTTATGAAACTATAAAGGGTTTAAATCTAGAGTCTAATTTTACCAAGAAAATTAATTATAAATACCTAAATTATATTAATGATAATTTATCATTATCAAAGTTATCAATATCTGAAGAATTTCTAAAAAACATAGTAAGTAGTCTTTTAATATTATTTATAACTTATTTAGGAACAACTTATATAATGGATAAATCATTCACTATTGGTAGTATACTTACCTATAATACATTGTTATCTTACTTTATAAATCCTCTTAGCCAAGTTTTTGATTTTTACCAAGAATTCTTTTATGCCAAAAACAGTATAAAAAGAATTAATACAATTTTAAATTATAAATATGATGAGCTAGACAAGCTAAGTAATTTAAATGTTTATGGCACTATAAAAATAAACAATTTATCATTTAGTTATAATCAAAAACATATGGTCTTTAAGAATTTATCGTTAGAAATAAAAAAAGCTGAAAAAGTCTTGATATTAGGTCCTTCTGGTAGTGGAAAATCATCCCTATTAAAGATATTATTTAAATATTATCCTGTGTCAAGAGACAAAGTATATCTTAATAATTATGATATAAATGATTTAACTATAAAAGATATTAGAACAAAATTTACTTATTTATCACAAAATGAATTATTATATACAGATACTATTAGAAATAATATAACTTTATCAAGAAACATCTCTGAAGAAGAATTTTTAAAAGTTTGTAAAATAACATATGTAGACGATTTAGTTAAAGATAATTTACTCTCATATAATTATCCCTTAGAGGAAAATGGTGTAAATTTATCTGGTGGACAAAGACAACGTATTATTTTAGCTAGGGCCTTATTAAAAGAATCTTCATATATCTTAATAGATGAAGGTCTAAATGAAATAGACATAAACCTTGAAAGGAAAATTTTAAAAAACATCTTTGACAACTATCAACATAAAACTATTATCATTATTTCCCATCGACTAGACAATATGGATTTATATACTAAAGTTATCAACCTAAGTAAAAGGAGTATCTTAACCTATAATGAATGACATTCTCGATATAGAAATAATTTTAAAAAGGAATAAATATCCTAAAATATATAATATTAGTTTAATTATTCTAATAATAATTATTATCTTCCTGTATGTTATTTTTACCTATAAATATCAATCATATTACTTAACAGAAGGAAAGTATAAAGATAATGAATTAATAGTTGTAACAAAATCTAACTATTTAAAATATTTTATAAATAATAACACCTTATTACTTAATAATCAAGAATATCGGTATCAAGTAAATCATATTGATGATCATACATATCTCGATGAATCTGGTAACAGTTATACTTATATTTATTTAAATATTTCCAATCTAAAAAGTATTAATAACAATGTTTATGAAATAAAAATAGTCAAAGAAAATAAAACTCTAGTTAAATATTTAAAAGAATATCTGTAAAGGAGAAATTAATGGAATTAAATGAAAAACAAATGACTGAAGTCCCCGGTGGCGTATCTTGGCGTTTAGTTAGCGGTATTGCCTCAGCAATAGTATTTTTAATCGGTTTGTTTAGCGGTTATACCAATCCAAGTCGCTGTCGTAATTAAAGAAAGGAAGTAAAAATATGGAACTAAAGCAAAAACAAATGACTGAAATAACTGGCGGAGCCATCACATCTTCTTGGATTAACGCCATATCAAAAGCTATAAATACAGTTTATAATTTAGGAAAATATGTTGGCAGTGCCATAAGAAGATTCGTAACCAAAACATATTGTCCCGTAAAATAAAAAGAAAAAAAGTTCATTGAACTTTTTTTCTTTAATCATTTAGCATACTTTTACTTGAAAAAAAACCATTAATTTGTTAAAATTAAATAAAGTAGGGAACGGTTATGAGGGAAAAAAATATAATTATTAAAACAATTGAATTATTAACAACTATTATAATTTATTATCTAGTAGGTAAACAAAGCATTTTTTATTATGTCTTATCACTAAGCCTATATAATGTTTTCATTTCATTCTTCAAAAGTATAACCATTAAGGATAATCTTGAAAATATTTCTAATAACAAGAGTAAAATAAAACTCTTAAAATTATCTATGTTAACTATTAGTGTAATTTCATTTTTCTTCCTGCTACTAGGACTTATTCTGAGTGACATTGCCTCTAACGCTCTAAAATTAGAAGACTTATTTATTATCTTTCTTCTAATGGGATTAACCATAACAATTGAACCAACTTTAAATATTCTTACAGATTATTTAGAAACAAATAAATATAAAAATCCAAGCCTTATTCTAAATACCTACTATATAATTGATTCGTTTCTCCTTATAATAATTACAACATTAAGCTTTAGAATCTTTCATTTAAAAAACACCCTTGCCATTTCTCTTCTATATTTATCAAAAATAATAAGCTTTCTAGTAATCTTAATAATCATATATGAAATAATCAAATTACAATCAAAAAAGAACCTTCAAGATAAGAAAACTCTTAAAGTAAACTACCACGAAGAAATTAAAAAAGTATTGACAAATTGTTACCCCACAAGTATCATTAATATAGTAAAAAATAGTTACTACTATATATCAATTATTCTCCTATATTTAATCTTAACTACAAGATATGGCTATGCTATTCCTCAAATAGATAATGACATAACCTTTATCTACTTCTATGGATTAACAATCATTAATTACCTCATATTTATCCTGGAATATATTACTAAAAAATACCATAAAGTAGGGAATGTTTTTGATAAAATATATCTATCAATTCGTATAACTTTACCACTATCAATAATATTCAGTATTATTTCTCCCTTAATATGTAATGTTATATTTTATGATTCAAGTAAATCAATCTATTTACTAATATTAAATTTTTTAGCAATTTTTATATCCCTATACGATATAACCTTCAAAAGTATTCAAAATAAAAAAATAATTCTTATAAGTCTAATAACAGGTCTAATCTTTAAATTAATCTTAACGATCCCACTTATAAATTCCTTTTATCGAATGGGATATAGCCTAATGTATGGAGATATTTTAAGTACCATAATTGCTATGCTTTTATCTATAATAATAAATCATATCTATCTAACAAATAAGTATCAAAAAGAAAAGAATTATTTAGAAAAGATTTTAACAATTTTATACGAAAATATTATCTTATGCATTATCTTAATACTTGTAGAATTTATAATTCCAATCAAACAAGCTAGCTATTTAAAATCACTATTATTAATAGGAGTATACCTACTAATATGTTATATAATTTTCAAACTAAAGAATCAGAAAAGAGGTTAAAAATGGAAAAAGTATATATTTTTGGTCATCGCAATCCCGATACCGATAGTGTAACTGCAGCAATCTCCTTATCATATTTAAAAAAGAAACAAGGAATAAATGCTATTCCTGTAATTCTAAGTTCAATAACCAAAGAAACATCTTATGCCCTAAAGTATTTTAAAGTAAAAGAGCCATTATTCCTAAACGATGTTAAATTAAAAGTAAAAGATCTAGATTATTCTAAAGGATATATGGCTGAAACAAATATTTCAATTTACGAAGCCTACAAAAAAATGACAGAAGAACAAATAAGTAAAATTCCTATTGTTGACAAAAACAAAAAAATTCTAGGAATTGTCAGTATGACAGATATCGCCAAAGAGAGTTTAAATGGTAACTATTCAAAAATTAACACCTCATATAAAAATATCTTAACTGCTATCGATGGAACAAAAGTTTTAAAATATGACAATATAATAAAAGGAAATTTAATTGTACCTGGATATCGTTCAACAACATTTATCAACGAAATTCCTCTAAAAAATAATGATATTTTAATAACAAGTAATCGTTACAGTATTATTGAATATGCCATTAAATGCCAAGTAAAACTAATTATTGTAACCAATAACCAAGATTTAAAAGAAGAACAAATTCTTCTCGCTAAAGAAAATAAAGTAAATATTATCAAGACCAATTATAGTGATCTAGAAACCATAAAAAAGTTTAACTTCTGTAATAATGTTGAAACAATTATTAATACTACTAAAGTACATATTGTAAATGAAAATGAAGATCTAAGTAACTTTATTTCTTCTGCAGAAAAAACTAAATATACATATTATCCAATTGTTGACAATAACGAAAAATGTCTAGGAATCATCAAATTTGCTAACGTTGGATATCGCAACAAAAAGAAAGTAATTCTAGTAGATCATAATTCCTATGAGCAATCAGCTATAGGCCTTGAAGAAGCCGATATTATAGAAATAATAGATCACCATAATATCTCAAATATAGGTACCACTCATCCAATTAACTTTAGAAATATGCCAGTAGGAAGTACCAATACCATTATCTACCTAATGTACCGTGAAAACAATATTAAAATACCTAAACAAATTGCCGGATTAATGTTATCGGGAATATTATCAGATACTCTAATTTTAAATTCCCCAACAACAACCCTTATAGATAAAGATGCCGTTAACAATTTAGCTAGATTAGCCGAAGTTAACTACAAAAAATATGGTTTTGATATGATCGCATATGGTACCAAGTTAACTGGTAAAACTAAAGAAGAAATTTTATACACCGACTTTAAAAAATATCCAACAGAACAAGGACTTATAGGATTAGGGCAAATTTATACTACTAATATCGAAGAAATAGACTCTGAAAAAGAATCCTATATAGAAATGCTAGATAATATCTCCACACATAATGAATATAAATTTATTGCTTTATTTGTAACAGATATCATTAAAAACGGTACCTACGTCTACTATAGTAAGCAAGCCAAAGAAATCTTAGAACAATCATTTAACAAAGAATTTTATCAAGGTATATATCTAGAAGGAATTCTCTCAAGAAAAATGCAAATATTACCTACTATTTTAGATATAATGAATTAATTCCAATTATTTGGAGTTTTTTTCATTAAATAAGAATAAATCATTGAAAAATATCTCATCTTTGGGTATAATTACTAAAGAAAGAGGTGTAATATGATAGTATTATCAGTAAATGCAGGAAGTTCATCATTAAAATTCCAAGCTTTTGATATGCCAGAAGAAAAAGTTTTAATCTCTGGTGTATTTGAAAGAATTGGCATAAAAGATAGCTTCTATACAATAAAATTAAATGGAGAAAAAATAAAGAAAGAAGCCGACCTAAAAAATCACGAAGTTGCTTTCCAAATATTAATGGAAGAATTAATTGAAAATAAAATAGTCTCATCTTTAGATGAAATAAAAGCCATTGGTCACCGTATCGTTCAAGGAGGTTCTTACTTTGATAGAACAGAAGAAATGACTGACGAAAATATCAAAAAAGTAAGAGAATTATCAACCTTAGCTCCACTACACAACCCTGCTGCCGTAAAAGGTATTAAAGCCGCAAAAGTTGTTGTACCTAATGCGTTACAAACAGGAGTATTTGATACAGCCTTTCATCAAACCATTGAAGAAGAAAATTATCTATATCCCGTACCATATGAATGGTGTGAAAAGTATCAAATAAGAAAATATGGTGCCCACGGAACCAGTCACAAATATGTTTCTACCAGAATGAATGAAATTCTTGGTAGATATAACACTAAATTAATTACTTGTCATATTGGTAATGGTGCAAGTATTTCTGCTATCAATGAGGGCATATGTGTAAATACTTCTATGGGACTTACCCCTAACGCTGGACTAATGATGGGTTCACGTTGTGGAGATATGGATGCTACCATAATAACTTATATGATGCACGAGTTAGAATGTACTCCTGAAGAAATGGATGATATATTAAATAAACAGAGTGGTTTGTTAGGTATCAGTGGAATAAGTAGTGACTCTAGAGATATCGAAGATGGCATGAAAATTGGCAATCCAAGATGTATCCTAGCTCAAAAAATGTTCACTAATCGTATAATTGATCACATTGCCAAGTATTATGTTGAACTAGGTGGATGCGATGCCATAGTATTCACTGCCGGTATTGGGGAAAATTCAATTCACACCAGAAGAGAAGTAATTGATGGTCTAGCAGTACTAGGTATTAAGATTGATGAAGAAGCAAACGATTGTCGTGGAGTAGAAAAACTAATTACTACTGAAGATTCAACTATTCCTTGTTATGTTATCCCAACCAACGAAGAATTAATGATAGCAAGAGATACATATATGTTATATCAAGAAAAAGAAAAAGAAAAAGAATTAATTCAAAATGAAATTATTTAAAGATATTTTAAAACAAATAAAAAAATACCAAAACATCGTTATTGCTAGACACATCGGAGCAGATCCTGATGCTCTAGGAAGTCAATTCGCTCTAAAAGAATTAATAAAAACTAACTTCAAAGATAAAAACGTATATGCCGTAGGCGCAATCGCTTCACGCTTTAGATTTATGGGAAATTTAGAAAAAATAGATGATCTAGATCCTAAAGAAACCCTTCTAATAGTTCTAGATACCCCTGATAAAAAAAGAATTGAAGATATAAAAGATGTAACCAATTTTGCATATGTAATCAAAATAGATCATCATCCATTCGTAGAAAAATATGCCGATCTTGAATATATTGAAGATACTGCTAGTAGTGCTAGCCAACTAATCTTTAAATTTGCTCTAGATAATAAATTAAAACTAACCAAAAAAATTGCTGAGAATATTTATATAGGTATCGTAGGAGATACAGACAGATTTCTTCACGACTATACTACTAACGAAACAATTCGTTTAGTAAGCAAACTCTTAGATATGACTAATATAGAATTTACTAAATTATATGAACCATTATATTCAAGACCAATCTCTGAAATAAAGTTTCAAGGATACATTTATCAAAATCTTATTTTAACCGAAAACAATGTTGCATACATTAAACTAACTGAAGATATAATGAAAAAATATCAAGTAGATTCAGCCACAGCAGGTAATATGATAAATGATTTAAAGTTTGTTAAAGAAATACTTATCTGGGTTTTCTTCTCTGAAGATACTAAAATGAAAATAATTAAAGCTAATATTCGTTCTAGAGGACCTATAATAAATGAAGTAGCAAGCAACTATGGTGGGGGAGGCCATCCATACGCTTCAGGAGCAAGATTAACAAGTTGGGAAGATGCCGAATCACTCCTAAAAGAATTAGACGAAGTAGCCAAAGAATACCACAACAAAGACTGATAGAAAGGATGATTTTATGAATATATATATCCAAATTTTATTAGAAGGACTAATCATCTTCATACTCGTTTTCTTTCTAAATTACTTTCTATTTGTAAGAAAAAATAAAAAACTAAAAAAAGATGAAATGCCACTAGAGTTAATTTATTTATCAGGAATTTACGCAATAGATCCCAAAAAAATAAATTTCAGAGCCTTTCAATATACCTATAGTATCATCAATTCCTTTATTATTACCACTACTTATTTACTAGTAGTATATCTAATAAAAAGGATGATATTTAAAGTAATTATTGGTATTGTTATCTTAATACTTCTAATAATTATTTGTTACGGATTATTAGGAAGATACTACCTATATAAAGAAACAAAATTAAACTCTAAAAAAAATAATAAAAAAGCATAAAAAAGTGCTTTTTTTATTATTTTAGCATATCTTAAAGTGAGGAGTGATATAATGGCATACAAAGAGATAGTTACCAAAGCCGTCATTGGAAAAGGAAAGAAAAAATATCGTAATTCCTATCAAATAACCGTAGAACAAGTTCCTACCACCATCTTAGGTTGCTGGATCATTAACCATAATTTTTCTGCTAGGGAAGATAATGGAAAAATTCTAATAAATGGTAGTTTTGATGCAAATATCTGGTATTCATATGATTCAGATACAAAAACCGCTGTTATAACAAAAAAAATAACCTATACTGAAGAAGAAAAAATGTCAACTTCTAACAAAGATATCGTTAACAAAGATATAATTGTAAGAAGTTTAAAACAACCAACTTGCATCTCAGCAAAATCTGATGGTACCAATATTAATCTAGAAATAGAAAAAGAACTTGGACTTGAAATAATCGGTGACACTAAAGTAAAAATTTCATCCGTTGATGAAGAAGAAACTTGGGATAACTTAGATAGCGAAGAAGATAAAAGCATCGATAAAATTAATGAAAATTATATCAATGAAGAGATCATAAAATAATCTCTTTTTTCCTTGACTAAATATCTTCGTATCTAGTATAATTAATATACTAGGGAGCGATTATATGGAAGTAAATGAAATCATGACATATCCACAATTTTTAATAAACCTCTTAGAAAAAAACAGTGAAATACCTAGAACAATCTATCAAAAAGATTTAAAAGTAAACTTCTATTTAACCCTCCTAACGCTAAGTGGAAGTATCTATGATAAAAAAATTTATCAAGAAGAACAAGAAATCATTGATGATTTTCTAAGGAAAGTAAACAACCTAAAAATAAAAATTCAATTAAAATCAAAAGAAGAACACATAGATACACTGCTTAACAGTATTCTATCAATATATCAAGAAAAATCCGATACCATAAATAAATATAATAAAGATAATTTAGATATAAATAATATTTTAAAATCAAAAAATAAAGAAGAAATAACTAATTTAATAGACAAATTTACTAAATTAAAAATGCATAAAAACGACTTAGCACCTGAATATAACCAAAAAAGGGAAGAAATAGCAAATACCATTCTTCATAACCCATACTATCTTGAAGAAGAATACCTATATATCTTAACTACCGAAAAAAAAATCAAAATTCCTATTACTGAATTTTATGAAATTTTTGATTATCTTTTAGATATAAAATACTATCCAAATCTCTTTAACAAAAAAGAAATAAATACTAGCCATTTAAATACCATTGCTTCATTAATAAAATTCTATCTCTTACAAGAAGAAAATAACCCTAATGAAGATAGTATTTATATCTCATTAATCCTAACATATTTAATAAATACTAATATGAATAATTTTATAAAATATATAAATACCAGTAAATTTAAAATAGATAACATAAAGATAACTGAATTATATCTCTTAGCAGCTATTTCCCCAAAAGAAGAAACTACCTCCTTAGCAAAATGGAACAAAGTAACCATACCGAATGATTATCTCTTTGACAAAATAAAAGAAATAACCAAAAAAGGAACGTATTATTTTAAAGATGATCATCTAATATTAGAAAATATTATTAACAATACCAGTGACTTTAAAATAAGTATTAATACTAAAGATATGATAACTATCCTAAAATCAATTTTATTAGAATTAATCGAAGAAAAAGCCCAAATTAAATCAAAATAAGTGCTTTTTCTTTTTCTATAACTAGACAACTAGTTAATTTACGTGATATAATTAAAATACAATCCAGGAGGTAATATGAATAACGAATTAGAACAAGTAGAGGGCATTGGCCCAAAAACAATTGAACTATTAGCTAAATTAAGAATATATACCATTGAAGATCTAATAAGCCATTATCCGTTTAGATATGAAGTCTTAAAAAAAAGTAACCTTGCAGAAATGAAAGATGGCGACAAAATAGTAATAGATGGAGTAATTGAAGGACAACCTACTATAATCTATCTAACACCAAAATTAAAAAAAATAATCTTCAGAATAAGCACAACTCAGAGTATTTTAAATGTTACCATTTATAATAAAGTATATCTAATGGAAAATTTAAAAATGGGTAATTACGTAACAATTATTGGCAAATATGACAAACTAAGAAATTCTGTTATTGCTACCGATGTTCGCTTAGAAAGACTACCAATAATTCCTAAAATAGAAAGTATCTACTATACAACTAATGGCTTATCTAGAAAGAGTATATCTAAATTTATAACCTCCCTAATAATGAACGGTTATAAACCAACAGAGAAATTACCCCAATACATAATTGAAAAATATAATTTCTTAAACAAATATGAAGCTATCTCTGAAATACATAACCCTACTGATGTTACCAATCTCAAAAAAGCTAGGCAAAGATTAAAATATGAAGAATTATTTATCTATTTACTAAAGATAAATTACTTAAAAAACAAAATATCCAAAGATACTTTATCGATAATCAGAAACATAAATAAAGAAAAAATAACTGCCTTAGTTAATTCACTACCATATGAACTAACTATTGATCAGAAGACTTCTCTAGAAGAAATCCTATCAGATATGTCTAGTCCAAAAAGAATGAATCGATTATTACAAGGGGATGTCGGTAGTGGAAAAACCATTATTGCTTTAATATCAGCTTATGCTAATTACTTAACAAACTATCAAACAGCTATAATGGTACCAACTGAATTACTTGCTACCCAACACTATCAAGAGGCCAAAAAACTATTTAAAAACTATCCAATAAATATTCAACTACTAACCTCATCAACCCCCAAAAAAGAAAAAGACAGTATTTATAATAATCTAGAAAATGGTAAAATAGATCTAATTATTGGGACTCATAGTTTAATTCAAGAAAGTGTCAAATATCATAATCTTGGTTTAGTAATAACGGATGAACAACATCGCTTCGGAGTAAATCAACGTACCATTTTTAAAAATAAAGGAATCGCTCCTGATGTCTTATCTATGAGTGCTACACCTATTCCAAGAACTTATGCCCTAACTATTTATGGAGATATGGAAATATCTAATATCAAAACAAAACCATCAGGAAGAAAACCAGTTATAACATACTTTAAAAAAGAAAAAGATATTCTAACAGTTCTAGAACTAATGAAAAAAGAATTAGACAATCATCATCAAATATACGTCATAGCTCCAATGATTGATAGTGACAGTGATGAAAAAGAAAATATTACTGATTTAGAAGAAAAAATGAACAAAGCCTTTGGCAAAATTTGTAAAATAAAATCCATTCACGGAAAACTAGAAGCCACCGAAAAAAACAAAATAATGAAAGAATACGAAGAAGGTAAAATAGATATTTTAATTTCCACTACCGTAATAGAAGTCGGAGTAAATGTTCCTAATGCCAGTATGATAGTAATTTTTGACGCTAACTTCTTTGGCCTATCTACTATTCATCAATTAAGAGGTCGTGTCGGCCGTAGCAATATCCAAAGTTACTGTATCCTTATCGCCAAAGAATATCAAGAAAGATTAAAATTCTTAGAAAACTGTTCAGACGGCTTTGAAATAAGTGAATATGACTTCAAAAATCGTGGAGAAGGAGACCTATTTGGCATTAGACAAAGTGGCGAAGCCGGATTAAAACTAGCAAATGTAAAAAAAGACTATCAAATGCTTCTAAGAGTCAAAGAAGACGTTACAGAATTTCTTCCGAAATTTCTTTCCAACAAAGAAGCATATCCAAATATCTATAATGAATTAAAAAAGATTGAAGATACCGATTAAATATCATTTATATAGACTAAATAGTATTTTTACTATATAATTATAATGAAAGGAGGATACAAAATAAAGAAAAAAATTTTATTGTCAACTATCCTAGTTAGTAGTTTACTTCTAGCAACCGGTTGTGAAAACACTAAAACAAATAATGGCGACCCTGAAAAGATAAGTTATACCAATAAATATATTTGTACTAGAACAGAAACATCTAATACAAGTCAAGTTTATTACCTTACCAAAGAAGAAGTTCTAAATGAACCTAACGCTGGAAAACAAGCCGTTGAAATTAGTTTTTCTAGGAGTTATGATTTCAACAAAGCAGGTGATAAATTGTTAGCATATTATGACATAACTACTTATAAATTTCTTGTAGACTACAATATGGAGTCATTAAAAAAATACTATGAAAATGATTGCAAAAACAAAGATCAAAAAACTTATAAAACTTGTGAAGTAAGCCTAAAAGATAAAGTCATCACCGTAGTCTCAGAGGTTGACCTAAATTCTGAAGAAAGCAAAGAATATCTTTCAACCGCCACTTTAGAAGCTATCAAAGAAAACTATGCCTCTTCACCATATAAATGCCAATAATTATTAATAAATAAATTAGCTAATTCTAGCTAATTTTTAAATATCTATAAACAAAATAGAAGTAATATCAGCATATTATATATTAGTAATTGAAAAAATAATAGTTTTATTGTATAATTAAAACATAGTGGAGGTATTATATGAATTTAATAAGAAGACACAAGGGGTTAGCAATAGTTGGATGTTTAGCATTAGTGTTATTAATAATAATGTTTATCATTTTTGCCAGAATGATATTTACATCTAATAATGGCGAATATGGTAACAGATTAAATGGACTAATAAAGGTTGACAAAAGTATTATTGAAAAAGTTACCAATGACACTAAAAAAATGGATGAAGTAGAAGATATAACTATAAGGACTCAAGGAAAAATAATATATACTACAATCATTTTTAAAGAAAATGTCAAAAAAGATAAAGCTAAAGAAATAGCCAATAATACATTAAAAGAATACACTGATGAGATAAAAAAAGCATATGACTTTGAATTCTTTATCACTCAAAACATTAAAGTAGAAGAGGGCCAAGAAGATAAATCATACACCGTAGCTGGAGCAAAACACCCAGATATGGATCACATTACATGGACTAAGAATTAGGAGTAAATTATGAAAAAAAATAACAAATTAAATAAAATTATTGTCTTATCCATTATCGGATTAATACTAGTATTATCTCTAGTAATATTTATCCTTAACTATACTAAAGACAGTTCTAGTTTTTCAATATTAGAGAAAACTTGGATCAATAATCACAAAAATAATGTCATTGATATAAGCGTATATAACGATGTTCCTATCTATGGACAAGACGGTGAAGGAATAATCTTCTCATATCTAGAAGAATTTACTAAAAGTTACAATATAGAATTTAATAAAGTTCCATACTTACAAAGCGGAAATACTAATTTATTAGATGTTGCCTTTAAAGTAACAGATTATAATTATCAACTTACTGATAATGATATTCTCTTATCTAAAGATTATTATGTTATCGTTGGAAATGAGAAAAATAGTTTAAATAGTCTTGAAGACTTACAAGATAAAAATATTGGAATATTTGATAATGATATTAGCAATGCCAGATACTTTCTAAGTAATATAAAAAATATTAAATATACTACCTGTAAAGATGAAGAGGAAATTTTCACTAATTTAACTAATAAAGAAGTTGATTATATCATCTTACCAAAAAATTTATACCTAGATGAAATTCTAAAAAGAGATCTAACCATCTCATATCACTTATACGATATTTATAAGAATTATCTTATCACAGTAAATAAAGATAAAACCCTAAGAAGTATTTTAAATAAATTTACTATGATATACCTTAAAGAATATGAAAAAGAGGATTATAAAACTTCCTTTATTAATACTTTCTTTAAATATAGAAAATTAAGCGAAGCCGAAAAAATGAATTATAACTCATCAAACTATGTCTATGGATATGTTGTAAATATGCCATTTGAAAATACCGTTAATAAAGAATTTGTTGGAACAATTTCTAACTATTTATCAGGCTTTGAAGATCTTGTAAACGTTGACTTTAAAATGGTCGGATATCCCGATGTAAACTCCTTAAAACAAGCTTTCTCACGAGGTGAAGTGGACTTATTATTTAATAACTTTAATATTAACGGAGTAAATGTCGACGTACTAAACACCATTAGTCCATTTAAAGAAGATTATGTAATTTTAAGTAAAGAAAACTACGTCGTAAATACTATTAGAAGCCTAAAAGGAAAAACAGTAAATGTCGTAGCAAACACTTATCTATATGATTATTTAGGTCAAAATGGTATTAATCAATTAGCCTTTTCTAATACTGATGATCTCCTACGAGGAGTAAAGAATGACAGTATTATCATAATGGACTTAGATACATATGAATACTACAAAGATAGAAAATTTAAAAACTTTAAAGTAATATATCAAGACAAATTAGATAAAGACTATGTATTTACAATAAGGGATGTTAATAAAAATACTACCTTCTATGAACTATTTAATTATTACGTATCAAGTATTAACTACAAAGAAATAAAATATCAATATAATACCAGTTATATGACCAATTCTAAAAATGAATTAAGTATAATGTTTAAATATCTATTAATAATTTTAGGAAGTATCCTTCTAGTTGGCATATCTGTATACTTAATAATTAGATCAAATAAAAAGAAAAAAGAAATGAACAAAGAAGAAAAACTAAAATTTATTGATGTAATGACCTCCTTAAAAAATAGAAATTATCTAAATTATAATATTAAATCTTGGGAAGATAACGTTATCTATCCTCAAGCCATAGTAATAATTGATCTTAATAATATTAAATATATTAATGATAATTATGGACACGCCGAAGGCGATGAAGTTATCAAAAAAGCTGCTAGTATCCTAATAGTAAATCAAGAAGAAAATACAGATATTATCAGAACCGATGGTAATGAATTCTTAATATATATGGTCGGATATGATGAAAAGAAAGTCATCGAATATACAAGAAGATTAAGTAAAGAATTTAAAACACTTCCTCACGAATTTGGTGCTACTTTAGGTTACAGTATGATTATTGATAACGTTAAAACAATTGATGATGCTATTAACGAAGCAACACTATCTATGAGACAAGCAAAAGAAAAACTATAACGAGGGAAATAATATGAAGAAAAAAATTAAGGGGTACTTCAAAAAACTCTTTAACATATTAAAGATGCCCGAAATGGCCATATTACCAGCTAACATTGCTTACTATCTATTTCTAGCAATCTTTCCATTACTAACAATTCTAGTTCTCCTTGCATCCTCATTTGACATATCTATCGATTTAGTTAGTAATTTAGTAAGAAGTATTATGCCAGAACAAGTAAGCGGAGCCATCATAGAAATAATTTCTGGTAAAGGTTTCGATACCAACGTAGGAATATTTAATATTTTAGCATTCATTTTTGCTTCAAATGGAACATACGCTGTAATAACCACCTCAAATACATTATATGGAATAAAAAATAGTGATTTTATTAAAGACCGAATAAGTTCCTTTATTCTTCTAATAATCATCATCATTCTATTTGTCTTTCTAATGATAGTTCCTGTATTTGGTGAAAACATTTTATCATTAATGAGAAATGCTAAACTATTAGAAAATTATGCTGATGAAGCCCTAACCCTATTTAAAATAATTAAGTGGCCATTAACTTTAATGATAATATACTTTAATATAAAACTAATATATACTATTGCCCCAAGTAAGAATATTAAAAGTAATGAAACAACCCTTGGAGCAATATTTACCACAATTCTATGGATCGTAGCCACTATTGTCTTTAAATTCTATTTAACATATTTTGCCAGATATGATATCTTGTATGGTAACTTATCATCAATGATTATTATGCTAGCATGGTTATATTTCTTATCATATATCTTCGTTCTAGGAATGGCTATTAATGTCTCTAAAAAAGAAGAACAGCAACTAGTTCTAGAACAAATAAAAGTAGAAGAAGAACTTCTTGAAAAAGAAAAAATAAAAAGAAAGAAAAAAAGTGATAAGGTAAAAGAAAAAAGAAGAAAAGAAAAAATTTCCCAAGAAGAACAAGAAAAACCTATCGATAACCCTGAACCAGAAAATAATGATGAAAAAAAATAGTGTAAAGTATTGAGAAAAACTATTTGAAGTATTTACAAATAGTTTTTTTTGTTATAGAATATAATTGCAAGTGGTGAAAAGTGGAAGAAAGTGGGGGATAGTCATGTTAATTGGAGAATATCATCATAATATTGATGAAAAGGGAAGATTAATAATTCCTTCAAAATTTAGAGAAGAACTTGGTGAAAGTTTTATCGTAACAAAAGGTTTAGATGGTTGCCTATTCGTATATTCATTATCTGAATGGGAAAAGATAGTTGCTAAACTAAAAAAACTTCCATTTACTAAAAAGGATGCCAGAATATTTACCAGATTTTTCTTGGCAAGCGCCACTGTATGTGAATTCGACAAACAAGGTAGAGTAAACTTAGTAAATTCTTTAACTTTATATGCGGGAATACAAAAAGAATGTGCAATCATTGGGGTAAATGATCGTCTAGAAATTTGGGCATTAGATAAATATAATAAACTAATGACCGAAAATAATGAAAAGTTGGATGAAATATCAGAAAACTTATTTGATGGGGAAGATTTGGATGAAGCATAAGAGTGTATTATTAGAGGAAAGTATTGAAGAATTAAAAATACAAGAACAAGGAATTTACGTAGATGCTACTTTAGGATTCGGAGGACATAGTTTAGAAATCTTGAAAAGAATTAATAAGGGGTTTCTTTTCTGCTTTGATCAAGATAGTGAAGCTATTCAATATAGTCAAGAAAGATTGTCGCAATATGATAATTTCAAAATCATCAAAAGCAATTTTTCAAATATGAAACAATGTCTCCTTAAAGAAGGCATAACCAAAGTAGATGGTATATTATTTGATATAGGAGTAAGTAGTATGCAACTAGATGAAGACTATAGAGGATTTAGCTATCATAATGACGCTAGATTAGATATGCGAATGGATACTGATAGTGACTTCTCTGCATACACCCTAGTAAACAACTACGACTATCAAAATTTAGTTAGAGTCTTAAGAGAATATGGCGAAGAAAAATATGCTACCAGTATTGCTAAAAACATCATTAAAGAGCGTAGCATAAGACCAATAGAAACCACCCTAGAATTAGTAGAAATAATCAAAAGAAGCGTCCCAGCCAAATACTTAAGAGAAGGACATCCAGCTAGAAAAACATTTCAAGCAATAAGAATAGAAGTTAATCACGAATTAGATGTTTTAGAAAGTGGTTTAGAACAAGCAATTGATCTTTTGAAAATAGGAGGAAGAATTTGTATCATAACCTTCCACTCCCTAGAAGATCGCCTTGTAAAAAATAAATTTAAAAAATATAGTGAAATTGATAGTAGATTTTCAAAATTACCATCAATTCCCGAAGAATATTTGCCAAAACTAAAAATTATTAGTAAAGGAATTACTCCAAGTAAAGAAGAACTCGAGATAAATAATCGTGCTAGAAGTGCCAGATTACGCGTCGTAGAAAAAATAAAGGACTGATCTTAATGAAAAAAAAGAAAAGAATAAATAAAAACTTAAAAAGAGAAAAATTAATTTATAAAACCTTTGTTTTTATAACCGTTTTTCTAGTAATGGGAATAATCTATAGCAAAGCTATGTTAAGTAAAATAAACCTTGAAATACAAGAACTTAATGGTACAATAAAAGAAGAGGCCGAAGACAATCAAAGTTTAGTAATGAAAATAAATGAAATGGTTTCCTTAGAAAAAATCCAAAAAGTTAGTAGTGAACTAGGTTTAACATACAATAATAATAATATCAAATCAGTATCAGAATAGGTGATAATATGAAAGACAGTAAAATAAATACTAATAAACTTAAGATAAATAAGTTAGTGTATTTATCTGTCTTTTTTTTGTTTATTACTCTTATTCTTACTCTAATATATAGATGCTTATTTAACTATAAAGCAACTGACAAACTAACAATTAAAGAATTTACCTCTAACAGAAACATCTACGAACAAACAATTCTTCCTGATAGAGGAACTATTTATGACATAAAAGGTACCGCACTAGCTCAAGATGTTTCTAGTTATACCCTTATCGCATACCTTGACGAATCAAGAAGTACCGAAAAAAATCTTAGACACGTTAAAGACAAAGAAAGTACTGCCAGAGCCCTAGAAAAAGTAATTAATATGCCATATGATAAAATCCTAGAAAGATTAAATAAAAAAGCCTATCAAGTAGAATTTGGTACTGCTGGTAAAGGATTAAGTCAAATAAAAATGGAAGAAATAAAAGCCTTAAACCTCCCAGGAATAGACTTTATTAAAAGTACAAAAAGATACTATCCAAACGGAGATTTTGCTTCATATCTTCTAGGATACACCAGAAATAAAGAGATTGATGGAAATAGTTATATGGTCGGAGAATTAGGAATAGAAGGTTATTATAATAAAGAATTAACTGGAAAATCTGGATATATAAAATATGAAAAAGATGCCCGTGGTAATAAAATAGCAAATTCTAACGAATACAAAGAAGAAGCTATTAACGGTGAGAACATCTACTTAACAATTGATAGTAGTATTCAACTATTTGTTGAAAAAGCCATCAAAAAAGCTCAAGCAGACAGTCAAGCCGAATGGGTTGTACTAGGAGTTATGGATGCCAAAACTGGAGCTATTCTTGGATATTCTTCAACCCCATCCTTTGACCCTAATATAAGAAACCTAACAAACTACTTAGATCCCTTTGTAAGTAACGTTTATGAACCAGGTTCTACTATGAAAACATTTAGTTATATGTGCGCTATTGACAGTGGTAAATATAATGGCAATGACAAATTCAAATCTGGATCAAAAACATATATATCAAAAATAAACCCTAATGATAAAACAACTATTAAAGACTGGAATATTACCGGTTGGGGAGAAATTACCTATGATAAAGGATTTGCTCTATCATCAAATATTGGTGTTGCCAGCCTATTAGATGGTGTAATCACCAAAAAAGAATTAAAAGCCTGTTATGACAAATTTGGTTTTGGTAAAAAGACTGGTATAACCCTAGATAATGAATTAAGTGGAACAATCCAATTTACATACGATGTTGAAGCTGCCACTGCCGGTTATGGCCAAGGTATCACTGTAAGTCCCATTCAATTATTACAAGGATATTCTATTGTTGCTAATGATGGTGTAATGTTAAAACCATATGTCGTATCTAAAATTGAAGATAGCACCGGCAAAGTAATCATAGAAAATAAAAGAACCGAATTAGGACAAGTAGTAAGCAAAGAAACAACCGACAAAATGAAAGAATTATTAAGAAGTGTAGTAACTAAAGATTCCACCGAAGGAACAGGTTCAGCCTATTATATGGAAGGCTATGACTTAATAGGAAAAACTGGTACCGCCTCAATCTTTGAAAATGGTAAATACTTAACAGAAAACGGTAAAAATATTTATTCCTTTGCTGGAATCTACCCTGGAGATAACCCCGAAGTAATTGTCTATATTGCAATGAAAAAACCCAAAGATAGCTATAATTATATGGCAGGCCCAATAAAAGATATTATTGTAAATGTTTCTAAATACTTAAATATTGATAATTCCAACAAAGAAAATAACAAGTATCAAGTAGATAACTATCTAAATAAAACCGTAACAGATATAAAGCAAGAATTAACAAAAAATAATATAAGAGTAATAACTCTAGGAACTGGTAATAAAATAATAAAACAATATCCCGAATCAGGAGTTAATCTTTATAAAGGAGACCTCTTAGTATTACTTACTAACGACTATGATAAAACAATGATTGATTTTACAAACTTATCATATAAAGAATCTAAAAGTATTCTAGATTTAATGAATGTTGAATATGATTTAAAAGGATATGGTTATGCTTATAAGCAAAATATCAATCCCCAAGAAAAAATAAATGAAAAAATAATTATCGAATTTAAAAAACCTTACTAATTTGACAACAAACATTTTTTGTGGTAACATTATATGTACTTATGAAAAAAGGAAGATGAAAAAATGAAAAAGGTTTATACTTTTACTTTAAAAGATGAGGATTTACCCTCGGTAGAAGAAAAAAGTGATATCAATTTAATTGCCTATTGGTTAGCCGACACCCTAGAAAATATGTCAGATGAGCAAAGGCCGATCCTAGTAAGCAATAAATTCTTACTTGATAATCCCATATCTGATAAAGTAATAAACAATATTACTGGCTATTCCTTAGAATCTGAAAATGATACCCAACACTATTACAATTATAACCCAACAATCATTGACGAAAGAACATTTGGAATAACCGTTTATGAAGAAAGAATAACTGATAAAGAAATGCTAGAATTATTAAATCAAACATTGAAAGAAATCGGCGTCTTCAAGGAAGCAAGAATAACCAATAAAAGTTTCATTATGGAAACATATCGTTATAAAGCTGAAAATAAAGACGACGAAACAAATCGTCGAAAGGTCTTACAAGAAATAAAGAAACACCTAAATAAAAAAGTCAGAATTAAGAAAAGACCACTATTAGCTAAAATACTAGCAAGTAATATATTTTTAAGAGATGATTAATTTCATCTCTTTTTCATATACTTAAGTATGAATAAAAAAGAAGAATCAAAAACATATACTATTGCTGCCTTTCTCCTCGGATATGTTCTAATAGACAACCTCACCAGTACCGAACAAAATGCTCTAGGTAACTGGCTAATGCTAGTAGCTCAAACCCTATGTACCAATGGATCATATGTCTTTAATAACGATTGGAAAGAACACACAACACAAGGACATCCAGATATAAGAAATATGTTAGAAGTCGTCAGAGATTCCATTGATAAAGTATCAGAAATAATTAAATAAAAATTAAATATATAATTAATTTTAATAACTACAAACTATATGTCAATGAAAATCTACATTTGGAAGTATTTTACTTAAATAATCTTAATTATAATAGTCAAAAAAAACAATTAATGATATAATTATATATAGGTGAAAAGATGAAAAGCATATTAATAATTGGTGGAAGTTCAGATATAGGTATTTCCCTAGGACAAAAACTGAAAAACAATGGCAATAACGTCATTTTAAGCTACTATAAAAATCCCATAACTATTACCGGAATAAATAGTTATAAATGTGATGTAACAAGCGAAAAATCTATTGAAGAAATTATAAAATATGGAATAGACTTATATAAAAAGATAGATGTTATAATCAATCTCCAAAGTATTAGTTGTGATAACTCTTTCTTAAATAAAACTAAAAAAGAATTTATGGATGTACTAGAAGTCAATCTAGTAGGAACATTTCTCCTAAATCAAATCTACTCAAGATATATAGATGATGGTATAATTATCAATATGAGTAGTACTGATGGAATAGATACCTATAGCGAGTACAGTCTAGATTATTCCATCAGTAAAAATGGTATAATTTTTATGTCTAAAGCCCTTGAATCATATACCACAAATAAAATATATTGTCTATGTCCCAACTGGATAGATACCTCTAGTACCAGACAAATGAACCAAGAATATCTATCTAATGAACTAAAAAGAATTAACCAAAGTAGATTACTACAAATATCTGAAGTAGTAGATGTAATTATCGATATAATTAATAATAATATCAAAGAAAAATTAATAAGAATAGATGTAAGGAATGATAAATTATGGATAGAAAAAATGTAATAGAATTCGTATACAACTGCGAAGAAGTATTAAAAGAACAATATAAAGAAATAGAAAAAATAAGTTTCTTCAACAGTATGAAAGTATTAAAAGCCTTTCATAACAATAAAGTAAGCGAAAGTCACTTAAACGGTACTACTGGCTATGGGTATAATGATATTGGAAGAGACATTGTTGAAGATGTATATAAAGACGTCTTTAAATGTGAAGATGCCCTAGTAAGAAGCCAATTGATTTCCGGAACGCACGCCTTAACTGTTGCTATGAGTGCAATGCTTCGTCCTGGTGACACTTTACTATCAATTACCGGAAAACCATATGATACCCTAGACAAAGTAATAGGAATAGAAGACAATGACAGTAGTTTAATAAGCTATGGTATTAAATATGAACAAATAGACCTAATAAACAACGACTTTGATAAAGAAGCCATCTATAAATCCCTCCTTAGTAAAAGAGTAAAACTAATTACTATTCAAAGAAGTAAAGGCTATTCTACTAGAGAAAGTATTGACATAGAAAAGTTAAAAAAAATAATTACTGATATTAGAAAAATAGATAAAGAAGTAATTATTATGGTAGATAATTGCTACTGCGAATTTGTAACTTATAAAGAACCAACTGAAGTTGGGGCCGATCTAGTAGTAGGTAGTCTTATTAAAAATTTAGGTGCCGGCATAGCTACAAACGGTGCATACATCTGTGGTAAGAAAAAATTAATTGAATTATGTGCCGAAAGATTAAATGTTCCTGGCCAAGGAAAAGAAGTTGGTCCATCAGGCAATGCCAACAGAATGTTCCTCTTAGGATTATATATGAGTCCTCTAGTTGTAAGCTCAGCCATCAAAACTGTTACTCTAATGAGTTATGTTATGGAAAAACTAGGATACACTGTCTCTCCAAGATATTGTGACAAGAGGGTAGATATTGTTCAAAATATCGAATTTAGAAACAAATATAAATTAATAGATTTCTGTAAGATAATTCAAAGTAGTTCAGCAATAGACTCTAATGTTAGTCCAGTACCATCAGATATGCCTGGATACAAAGACCAAGTAATAATGGCTTCAGGTTCATTTACCCAAGGTTCATCAATTGAATTATCTTGTGATGGCCCTCTAAGAACTCCATATATAGCATATTTACAAGGATCACTTACATATGATTATGGTAAGATAGCTGTAATTAATGTTGCAAAAGAATTTATGGAGGAAAAAAAGTGAATAAAAAATTTCAAGAATTTAAAGAAAAACTAACTACAAGTAAAATTGCTATAATTGGTCTTGGCGTCAGTAATCTCCCTTTACTTGAATACCTATATAACCTATCGTGTGATGTAACAATCTTTCAAGACAATAAATTAGAAATAGATATTAGTAAATACAATTATCCTATCCATTATGGACTTAAAGAATTAAAAGGATTTGATATAATCTTTCGTTCTCCTGGATGTTTACCAAGTAGGGAAGAGCTTCAGGAAGAAATTTCAAGAGGAGCTTACGTTACAACAGAAGTCGCCGAAGTAGTGAGATTAACTCCAAGTAAAGTAATTGGCATAACCGGTTCTGATGGAAAAACAACAACAACTACCTTAATCAACCTTGTTTTAAAAGCTAACGGCTACAATACTTATCTTGGAGGTAACATTGGAACTCCATTATTTACCCAAATAGAAAATATGAAAGAAGACGATATTGTTGTCTTAGAATTATCTTCATTTCAACTAATGGATATGAAAACAAGTCCAGAAATAGCCGTTATCACTAATATCAGTCCTAATCATTTAGATAAACATAAAGACTATGAAGAATATATTAAAGCCAAAGAAAATATTTTTAGAAACAATGATGGCATCTTAGTATTAAATTATGACAACGAAGTAACTAATAAAATAACTTCCTCAAGAGAAATAAGATATTTCAGTAAAGAAACCAAAACAAATGCCTTTTACATCCACGAAAACAATATCTACTTTCAAGGAAAACTAATTATAGATACCTCACAACTACAGATAAAAGGCCTTCACAATTACGAAAACATTTGTGCCTGCCTTAGTGCCATCTATGATATGATAGATCTTGATACATCCGTCAAAGCTATTACTGATTTTAAGGGAGTAGAGCACCGCATTGAATTTGTAAGAGAAATAAATGGTGTTAAATGGTATAACGATTCCGTATCATCAAGCCCAACCAGAACTATTGCCGGCCTTAATTCCTTTAAAGAAAAGATCGTATTAATAGCTGGCGGTTATGATAAAAATCTAGATTATACCCCACTAGCAGAACCCATCCTAAAGAAAGTAAGTAAACTAATCTTATTTGGAAATACCAAAGATAAAATATACCAAGCCGTAATCAATAAGAAAAAAGAAGAATCTCTTGATATCTATATCTGCAATACTCTAGAAGAAGTCGTCTCAATCGCCCATCAAGTATCAATACCTAAAGAAATAGTTCTATTTAGTCCTGCTTCAGCCTCATTTGATATGTTTAAAAACTTTGCTGACCGTGGAAAACAATTTAAAGATTTAGTTAATAAACTATAAAAAACCAGTTATTGATTAACAACTGGTTTTTTTCTTTGTCTAACATAGCCATGTCCTAATGTCCTAAAATCAACATTTTCAATCTCTGTAATATTAATAGGTAAAGGATAATCATAATGATTAGCCAATGCTAAAGTCATAGCCATATAAATATTAATTGCTGTATTTATTTTTCCTTCTTCAATAGATAAAACACTCTTTTCAATATAATTAGTAAAAAACATCTTAGCTATTTCTTCCTTATTAGGATCACTTCTTAATCTATTAGCAATAGTTGGCCCCACCATATCATAAGTATATAATAAAGGAAAATATTTCATATCTCTTTTCATAACATTATCTCTAAAGTTTCTTAAAGTCTGTAAATAATAATTATTATCTGAATAATTTAATATTTCACACATCATTGTTGTTAAATAACAACCACTACTTTGATGCCCCCTAGAATTTTCAAACATATTCTCTCTTGAATAATTACTTCTACTATAAGCCTCACAAAAACTATAACATTTCGCATCACACGCCATTCTTCTCTCATTCTTTCTATCGCAATAATAGGTTCCATTATAATCAGCGCATTCACTTAAATAAGTACAAGCAGCACAATAATCTTCATATGACATAATAATTCCTTCTTTCTTGACAGAATATTCTACCACAAAAATAAAAAAAAGAAAAGAACTTTTAAAGTTCTTAAACTATCCAATAAAAATCTTTGCCGTTATTAAAGCTACCAAAGCAATAAAACCAACAGTTAAAACAATATATAACCAAAGAGGTAAATCTTTAATACTAAAGAATCCATTCTTATTCATACTATTAAGAAGATTAATCTTAAACATATCCAAATCTTTGTGAGACTTTGATACCATAACCCCTTTATAAGTAGTTAATTCTTTTTGATGACCTTCAGTTAAAATATCTTCTGGGGTGAGAGTTTCTAACATAACAGTCTTTTGATTCTTATAAACACTATAATGTAAAGTAATAGGGCCGTGTACCATTGTAAAAGTCTTATCCGTAGGAAGAGTTAATTCATATTTATCAATCTGATCTTTATCATTCGTAGAAACAACTACTCCTTGAAAAACACCCTCTCTCAAACTAGGATAATAATCAAATAATAGTTTCTTATATGCTAACATATTGTATTTCTTTATGGCACGCTCTTTTTTTCTAAACTCATTTTCATTAATATAATCAATTATGTAACTACTTTTCATATTTTCACCTAATATAATTATAGCATATATTTAAAAAATGTGTTAGAAAATTAACCAAAAAATTAATAAATTGGATATGATGGGTAAGGGTATGGATAAGGCACTACTGGATAAGGATATGGTCTTGGATAAAATGATGGAGCTAATAAACCACCAGTAATTCCCCCAAGAATAAATGGTCCCAAAAATCCTCCCCCAATAAAACGATCTCCCGTAGGCATAGGCATTCTATTTCTAATAGGGTACATAATTCACAACCTTTCATTAATAGTATATTTAAAACAACTAAAAGTGTGAGTAGAACTAATAGAAAAACAAACTATTTACAATTATTCTATAAGATGCTACGATATATATGAAAGTAGGTGATAAAATGAAAAAAATCACAAATATTATTATCTTAATTGTTCTAATTATTTTCTTTCTAATAATACTTGATTTTACCCATATTTACCTAAAACACACTCCCTTTCTATATCTAAAAAAAGACAATAACCAATATACAGGACTTATCTATAACGTATACACCTGCCCTGGATATAAAAAAGTAATAATAAAAAGTAAATTCACTAAATATAACTGTCCTAATATTACTAATCAAGCAATTGATCTAAATAACATCAACATAAAAGTAATCTCAGATAATGATAATCTAATCCATTTAAAAGGCCTAATTAATATTAACCAAGATACAGAATATAGTCTATATTATCTAGGAAGTAATAAAATAACTATTAACGAAGAAGAACTAAGTAAACTTCTTCTAAGTAAAACCATTACCCCTGAAGATCTTACAAACAAAATGAATATTATAAAAAAAGACAATAATTATACTCTATATGAATACCCCGATAATAACTTTAGAATACTTACTTGTACTATAAATAATAGTAAAAAAGTATATCTTGGCTCTAAAGAATTAAAAGAAAATATTTGCCAATAAAAAAAGATTATATTTCACGCATATAATCTTTATTTTTATAAGGATCCTTAGGATCAATATGATCAAAGAATAAAATTCCGTTTAAATGATCCAACTCGTGTTGAAAAGCAATAGATAATTCCTCTCTAGCACGTAATTTAATTGGATTACCATCTACATCCTGTCCAACAAAAGTAACTCTTGCATACCTTGGAACAATTCCTTCTACCTCTCGATTAACACTAAGACAGCCCTCTCCCTCAGAAACATAAATCATCTCTTCAGAATGAGATACCATTTTCGGATTAATCAAAACATAATTTTTAAAATTATTCTCCGATTCTTCGTGACAAACCACAAAGAAATTTTCATTAATTCCAATTTGTGGCGCCGCCAATCCCATTCCTGGACGTAAATTATATTTATCCGCATATTCTTCAATTTGTGAATAATATAAATGTTCCAACATATCATCAATTATTTTCTTTTTATCATTTGATAATGGAAAAGTAACATCTTTATTCTTTGCTCTTAAATGTTTATCCTTTTCATCTAATATATCAGAAGTCTTAAGCATAATATCACTCCTTCTTGCAAGTATTCTATCACAAAATGAAAAAAAAGGGAAGTTCTTCCCTTAAATTAGATATAGTTATTAAATTTATGCTGTTACAAATGTACGAGTTCCAATAATAATAACCAATAGAATAAATAAAACTAATACAATAGCAGCTCCGGAACCATATCCATATCCACTGCCATATCCATACCCACCATATCCGTATCCACCGTAAGATGGGTAAGCATAACTATTTTGATAAGAATTTGCTCCACTGCAACCACAACTACTACCGCCTTGTGAGTATCCTCCATAATAATACATAATGATACCTCCTTTTCGTATCTATTATAGTTTACTCAATTCAAGGTTATCTGTTCCTTAATTTAGCCCATAATCCAAATATAAACTGTTATCTTGTTAAATTTCAAAATTTATTATATAATAATTATAGTAATATAGAAAGGAAGTAACAATATGAATTTTAATACCTTTATACTAGGAATGCTTTTATGTTTTCTACTTAGCTTCGTCTTAGGAATAGAAAGACAAATAAGAAGAAGATCCTTAGGATTAAGAACAATGATTCTAGTAGCCCTTGGTTCTTATATGTTTGTCAGTTTTTCATTTCTAATTAATAATCAAGATTTTGATATTACCCGAGTAGCAGCTCAAGTAGTAACTGGCATTGGCTTCTTCGGTGCCGGAGTAATTATTAAAGATAATGAAAAAAACATTATAAGAGGATTAACCACTGCTGCTACCTTATGGTGCGATGCCGCTTTAGGAATGCTATGTGCTGGAGGCTTTATTAAAGAAGCCATCGTTTCAACAATCTTTGTCTTATTTGCCAATATCGTATTAAGATATGTAAACGAAGTAATTAACTGTCAAACTGAAAGAAAAAATACCAGTGAAACATTTTCTATTAAAATAACTTCTGAAAAAGATCTTGATAAAATTAACACATTCATAAATAACTTCATCAAGAAAGAAAATAACATTGAAAAACTTAGTTATAAAGTTAATGAAAAAGTAATAACTCTAAACATAAAAATAACCCAAGATAAAGATGACTTAATTGAAAAATTACTAGACAATCTAATTAAAGAGTATTCTATTAAAAATTATGAATATAAAAAATTATCTTCAACTAAATTAGAAGAAGAACAAGATGAAATGTAATAAAAAAATCACTTAATTAAAACTAGCGTGTAAAATCAATTATACACCTTGAAATTTAACTTATGAGTGATTTTTTTCTTTTTTATACGTATCCAGAATGTCTACATAAATTATAATATCTGTTATAATCAAATTAAAGTATACCTAACATAAAAACCATTGAAATAATCGTATAAAAAACCTCATTACTTAGGTAATGAGGAATTATTTTTTAAAACACTCTTTATTTTTGTCTCTGCATTAACTTCATCGTCAGCCTCTGTTAACTTAATAACCTCTTCAATAGTAGTTAACCCAGCAATTATCTTATAAAGGCCATCTTGAAGAAGCGTAATAACATCAGAAGTATAAACTAACCCCCTCAATTCTGACTTAGGAACACGAGCATTAATCGCATCTCTGATCTCCGGACTAATAAGCAAAACCTCTTGAAGAGCAATACGACCACGATATCCTCCAGAACATTCAGGACAACCCACGTGTTCATAAACTTGCGTAACATCAAAATTTAAATACTTATGAAACATTTCTCTCTCATACGGTGTAGTATCCCTTAATTTCTTACACTTATCACAAAGCTTTCTTGCTAACTTCTGACTAACAATTCCTGATAAAGCCGAAGCTAATAAATATCTTTCAACTTCCATATCAAGTAATCTCTCAATAGTAGTTAAAGAATTATTAGTATGTAACGTCGACAATACCAAATGCCCCGTAATTGAAGCACGAACTGCTATCTGTGCCGTTTCACTATCTCTAATCTCACCAATCATAATAACATTTGGATCTTGTCTCAAAATACTTCTTAATACCGTTGCAAAGTCTAATCCGATATCACTATTTACTTGAACCTGATTAATACCTTCAATATCCATTTCCACCGGATCCTCAACCGTAATTAAATTAGTTCCCTTAACATTTAATTTCTGTAAAAAAGAATATACTGTCGTAGATTTACCAGAACCCGTAGCTCCAGTAACTAAAATAATTCCATTTGGCTCTGCAATCATCTTCAATATCTTTTTATAATTTTCTTCAGAAAAGAAGAGATACTCAATACCTTGCATACTTCTAGAATAATCCAATATTCTAATAACTATTTTTTCTCCTCTTTTAGTAGGTAAAGAAGAGACTCTCATATCCAAATCCATTCCCCCAAGATTAGTCTTAATAGCTCCGTCCTGAGGTAATCTAGTCTCAGTAATATTCATCCCTGACAATATCTTAATTCTTGTAATAACATTATTTTTAACTTCATTAGGAACATCCGCATAATCATTTAATATACCATCTATCCTAATTCTTACTTTAAGGGAATTCTCTTGATGATCAAAATGAATATCACTAGCTCCAGCTTTAGCTGCATCCAAAATAATACGATTAACAACATCAACAACTGGAGTATTAACAAAATCAATACTGTTATTCATAGTATCACTCTTCCTATTCCCTCTATTCTTTTTAATTATATAATATATTTTCTAAAAATTCAATAAAAATATCTGGAAAAATTATTAAAGTATGATACAATAGTAAAATGCATAAGAAATATTGGATGTGGTTATATGAACAATACAAGTTATGATGAAAAAATAATAAGAAAATACTATGGAGAAAATCTATGGCATCTATGTAGAAAATTATTTCCTACATTACTACTTGAAGAAGGGAAACTAAGTGAAATTCTTCTAAGATATTTTGCATATAATCATACACTATGTGAAGATATCATCTTAAGTGGTAAAATCTATGAATTTAAAAATCTTATAATGAACCATTCATTAAAAAAAGAATCTCCTATAAACACCAATAAAACAGCTAAAGAACTATTAAAAATAGCTGGATATAGTTTATATATTTGCCACAACGAAAAAGAAATTCAGAGATTTAAAAAATATTATGCTAAAGGAGAGGAATTATGTACCTTTAAAACAGAAAGACTAAATGACTGTTATGTCTTCTTTGCTATTAAAAATAATGCATCATCATTAAAAAGATATACCTTTAAAAATCCCGATAGACAAGATGAATATGGTACCTCAGTTATCAGTATTCAATTTACCAAAGATGGTTGCTATACTTTATCCATAAAAAATAGATACAATGATACCGTTAAAGATGCTGATGCCACTTTCTCTAACAATCTAGACAATATAATTCCTGGTTTAACTCAAGCCTTTTATAAAGACTATGGCTTAATTCAAAGATATGAAAATAAAGAATTTACCCTTCCAGATTACGTTTTAGCACTAGATGGAAAATACTATAAATATAACTATAAAATAAATAATATTTACTACTGCCAAAATAACATTATTATTGATAACTACCAAGTAAAAAAGATTACCAATCAAGAATATCTCCTAGTAGATTACTTTATCATCAATTTAAGAACAAAAAAAGATTCTGATAAAAATATTATAACCCTATATGATCCCACTATCGAAGACACATTTCCAGATACAATAAAAAATGTTAAGAAAATAACCATTGACTCTCTCCCAGAAGGCAAAAGAATTATTATCACAACAAGTACCAACCGAATAGTCCTAACAACCGATAAAAGATCAAGAATAACTTCCTTAATAAATAATTCCCTAACTCATATCGAAGATAATTTCCTATATCGAAATAATGTCTTAAAAAATATAAGCTTACAAAACATTAAACAAGTAGGTAATAACTTTTTAAAATTTAACAAAGACCTAAAAGAAGCATCATTTCCTAAACTAGAAAATGCAAAAGATAACTTTATTTACTATAATCAAAAAATGACCAGTATCCACCTTCCTCTACTAAAATCTACTGGTTCAAATTTTCTTTACTGTAACACTGAATTAAAAGAAATAGATCTCTCTAGTCTAGAAAATATTGGCCTTGGTTGTCTCTTCTTTAATCAAAAATTAAAAAAAATAAATCTTCCTAATTTACAAGAAGCTGATGTAACATTTCTTGCAAGAAACAAATTATTATCAAGAAAAATCAAAAGAAGAATAAGATAAATTATAAATCACTTTAAAACTAAGCAAACAATTATTCATAAAAACAACAAAATATTTGACAAAATATATACTTTGTGTTATTATAAATGTCGATTTCTTTGAAGGGGGAATTTATATGTACGAAGAAAATAAAAAATTTAGTTGGACTAATTTCTTTATTAAAGGAATTATAGTAATTATTTTCATATTATTTGCTGTATGGTTACTATCATTATCTAATAAAGGAATATCTAACCAACTTAACGTTCTTACTGACAACATTTTTAAAGAGAATATCGATAGAATGAAAGAAGTAGGTAAAAGCTATTTTACAACTGAGAGATTACCACAAAATGTTGGTGAAGTAAAAACTCTTACACTTGCTAAAATGTATGATGAGAAGTTAATTCTAGAAATAAAAGATAAGTATGGACATGCTTGCTCTGCAACTAATTCATACGTATCTGTAGAAAAACTAGAAGACGAATATCAAATGAAAGTATACCTAGAGTGTGGTGAAGAATCAGACTATATCATCGTCATTATGGGTTGCTACGATTATTGTCAATTTGATATTTGTGAAAGAACAGATCAAAATACTCCAAATAAACAAATTGAATACGAATACAAAAAGAATACTGGAGGTAAATGGACAGATTACGGCTCTTGGAGTGAATGGTCTAAAGTATCTGTAACAAAAACAGACTATAGACAAGTAGAAACTAAAGTAGTAAAAGAAGAATATACAAATAACAAAACAATTATAGAGAAAAAATATATAAGTGATGGTACTTGTCCAGAAGTATCAGGATACACTCTTGTTTCTAAAAATAACGGTACTTGTACATACAAAAAGAGCGTTACTATAGATAATGGCACTGTATCTTGTCCAACCGCTCCATCAGGTTATACATATGTTTCAAATGATGGTAAAATATGTAAATACAGTAAAACAGTTACTACTAAAACTGATGCCTTATGTCCAACCGCCCCATCAGGTTATACATATGTTTCAAATGATGGCAACACTTGTACTTATAAAAAGACTAAAGCAAAATATAGTTGTCCAGCAATTGGTAATGGCTTTACTTATAAGAGTAGAGAAGGCGACACCTGTATTTATACTAAAACATATAAAAAATTCGTTTCATCTTGTGATGGCTGTGCCGGTGTATGGCAAAGTGTAACAGATACTAAAAAACAAAAGGCTAACGTAAGTTATAACACATCATATGAAACTTTAGCCACTTATTGTAAAGCTGGATACACCAAAGAAAACGGTAAATGCATAAGCACTAACACCACATATGAAACTAAAAAAGTTTATTGTAGCATTGGTACTATCTCTAATGGTAGATGTATTACTAGTAGTATCAAAACTATCACTAAAAACGTAATGTGTCCTACAGGACAATATCTAAGAGATAACAAATGTTATCAAGATATTGAAACAGTTGTCCCTGTAAAAGAAACAAGAAATGTAACTTACTATAGATATCGTATAAGACAATATATAGGTAGTACTGTTGATTACAAATGGAGCAAATCCAAAGAAGATAAAGACTTATTAAATGCTGGATATAGATTAACAGGAAGAACAAGATAGGGGGAATTATAATGAGTAGAATAGATGAAATTCAAAAAGAATTAGAAGAATTTAAAGAACGTCAAAAAAACAAAGAAGAAGCTATGCAAGAAGCAGCTAGAAAAGCTGAAGAAGCCAGAAAACTAGCTGAAAAAGAAGCCCAAAGAGCAACTGAAGCCTATTGTAAAGCTGAAGAAGCTAGAAAATTAGCCGAAGAAACAGCAAAAGCCATCGAAGAAGTAAAAACATATGAAGACAATAAAGTAGATGCACCTGAAGAAAAGCAAGTAAATGACAAAAAAACTACCGAAGTATCTGAAGAAAAAGAAAAAACTTCTAAAAATGGTAATTTAAAAATAAAATATTTTGCTATTGGTGCTTTAGTAACTATCCTAGCTATCGGAGGTTGCAGATTAGTAAAAGAAGCTAAGGGTGGTAAATTAATCAAACCAACCAAAACTTCAACCAATTCAAATATTACAACCCCAATCAGTATTCCAACATCAACTCCTTTAGCAGAACAAAATATTACTGATAAAGAATTTGTTAGTCTAGTAAACAGAGTAACTGAAGATTTAAACAATCGTGGAATTAAATTAACTCAAGATGAAATTGTTAGCTATGTAATGATTGTAAACATTGAAAAAATAGCCAGAGAAAACCCTGAGTTAATTAAAACAGTTATTGGTAATAAAGATCCTAATGTTGTTTTACAAGATGCTTATATGGTAATGGGAGCAAGAGTAACATACAATTATGAAATGTATAGTGAAACTAACGATAGTTCTAAATTTCTTGATCCAACTTTAGTAGTATATAGTGCAAATCAAAAAGATAAAACTAAAACTATTATTGACTTAGTAAAAGAAATTAGTACCATCGAAGATAACGAAAAATTTAATGAAGCAGTAGTTAATTTACTAGATAAAATTTATGATCCAAAAGATAAGTTATATGACTTAGATGCTGGTACCATCTTCTTATTACAAGAAGTATTAGAACCAGTAAGAGGATTATATGGAACTGTATTAAATCCAGATGATCGTTTTAACGAAAGAGGATTAAATGCCATTAAATATCTAGTACCATATGCTACTGATTCAGAAGAATACATTAATAATGGATTGTCAGCTGGTGGAATTAGAGACATTAATGCGCTATTAAAAGAATGTGCTCTATCAAAAGAAGCATCTCTTGTATCACCAAAAGTTCGTCAAAGAACATTAGAATACAATTACGAAACAAATGAAATTATTATCTAAATAAACAATAAAAGTCTCAAGAAATTCTTGAGACTTTTTATACTATATAAAAAAACTCCAAAATATAACAAATTATATCTCATTTAAAACAAAATTTATCACGATTAGGTTGCGAATATATCAAGCAATATGTTATAATTTAACTGATGAATATGAAGAAAAAAATAATAATATTTATAACCATAATGTTCTTAATCTTATCTCTAATCTTTCTCGTAGATATTAACGATTCAAAGTATAACGAAAAAAATATCAAATTAATTAAAAAAAATACTACCATCACTAGTATCGAATATCTAAATTACTATGATAATTACTATCTCGTCCTAGATAAAGAATACCTATATCTAATTAACAATACATATAAAATAATATCTAAAATAGATAGAAAAATATTATATGAAAATAAAGATAATTATGATATTATATATAAAGATGAACAAATTATGTATTTTAATGATATCTCTAAAAATAATAAATTAATATATGAATACTATGACATATATAATTATAAATTAATTAAAAGTATTACAGTGGGGTGATTATATGGAAGATAATTTAATTAATTTACTAAAAGATAAACCATTAGTTTTACCTAAAATATTTCTTAGTAATTATCGAAAACTAAATATTACCGATAGTGAATTAATAATAATAATGATTCTCTATAATAATGGAAATAAAATAGTTTATAATCCAGAAGAGTTTGCAAAATGTATTAACAGTAGTAAACACGAAGTAATGAAACTAATCAATAGCTTAATAGAAAAAAATATTATCTCTATTGTAATTGATAGAAACAATCGAAAAAGTTGTGAATATATTTCTTTAGAGCTATTATATAAAAAAATATTTAATATCATAATAGATAAAAACTCTGAATCAGAAGAAGAACCTACCACCAACATTTTCTCAATTTTTGAAAGTGAATTAGGAAGGACTCTCTCACCAATGGAATATGAGCAAATAAAAGAATGGCTTACCAGTGGATTAAGTCAAGAACTAATTTCATCTGCTCTAAAAGAAGCCGTTTTAAATGGTATTGGCAATTTTAGATACATAGATACTATATTAAATGATTGGCGAAAAAAAGGCTATAAGAACAAAGAAGATGTAATCAAAGACAGGGAGAAGTATCGTAGTAAAAAAAATAAAGTTGAAGTCTATGATACTGACTGGTTAAATGAATAAAGAAATAACTACTTATCTAGATAAACTATTCCCAAATCCTGTATGTGAATTAAATTACAAAAAAGACTATGAATTATTAATTGCCATTGTCTTAAGTGCTCAAACCACTGATAAAAGAGTTAATAAAGTTACCAAAGTTCTATTTGAAAAATATCCAAGTATTCAATCATTAAGCAAAGCTAATCAAAAAGATATTGAAAATATTATCAGAGAAATTGGTACATATAAAAGAAAAAGTCTTTACATAATAGATATTGCCCAAAAACTAAATACCTTAGGTATAAGCAAAATTCCCAATGATCGATCCTTCCTCGAATCCTTACCCGGAGTAGGCCACAAAACTGCCAATGTCTTTTTATCTAACATATATAAAACCGCCGCCATTGCCGTCGACACTCACGTCACAAGAGTAAGTAAACGATTAGGTCTGGTCAAAGAACAAGATGATGTTAAAATAATTGAAAAAAAACTAATGAAAGAAATTCCCGAAGATAATTGGAGTAAAGTAGGTAACCAAATACTATTATTTGGAAGATATTATTGTAAAGCTATCAATCCTCAATGTGAGACCTGTGAAATTAAAAAATACTGTCAAAATAAAAAAAAGAATTGAAAAATTCTTTTTTTACTTTACTATTCCTCGGTTAAATCAATCGCTTCGGTAGGACATTGTCTAACCGCATCCTTAGTTAAATCTTCATAATCATCAGTTATTTCATCCATTATACATTCTGCTAATCCTTCATCATTAAAATCAAAAACCTGACTCTCAGTCAAAGCAACACAATTGCCACAACCAATACATTTATCTTTATTAACATTTGCTTTCATATTTTACCTTCCTTCTTTCTTAATTATAAGTGTAAAAAAGAAAAAAATCAATAAAAAATATTTTATTTAAATCAAAAATATGTTATTATATATATGATAGGTAGAGGGTGTTACTATGAGTAGTCGAATGGATAAATATAAAGAACAACGTGATAATGAAGAAAATATTCCTACGAGAAGTGATAAATTTAAAGGCTTATATAAACAAGTATGTAATGCCTATGATGAATTCGAGAATCTAATTATTCCTTCAAACTCTAGAGAAATAGATTTAAGTGATCTACAAAGAGAAATAAAAAACAGAGATGACTATCAAAAAGTAAAGGAATATAACGATATTATCAGCACCAATAATCAAGTAATAAGAAAAGAACAAGCTAAAGAAAAACAACGCCAAGAAAATGAAATATACGACATTAAAGAATTACTTAACAAAGCTGTCGAAGAAAAAAAGAAACCTGAACTTATAGGACCTACATTATCAAACGAAAACTATTTAAAAAGACTAAAACTAGATGATCACGATAGTAGTAAAACAAACCTAGAAAAAGTAAAAGAAATGTATAACGAAATAGAAGAAGACTCCAAAGAAGAAGATGAATCTCTATTAAAAACAGCTAATTTATCTTTAGAAATATTATCAGACTTAAAAGGCGATAAAGATGACACAATGGTAAATATTCCCATAAAAAAAGATTTAGAGGAAAACAATAATCAAGTAGACACAGAGTTTTTCAGCAGTACCTATAAATTTAATAAAAAAGATTTTGATAATAAAAAAGAAAATGAAAAACAACCTACAGAAGAAGAATCCAATGATGACGATGATGATTTCAGTGATGAAGGAAACCATAAATATTTTTTTAAAATACTAATGTTAGTCTTTGGTATTTCCCTAGTAGTAATAATAGCTATATACTTATTCAATTATTTCAATAGAGTATAACTTCTATTATAAGTATTACCAATTATAAAGCGATTAAAATGTCGCTTTTTTTAATACCATTTTTTGTATAAATAAATTTAAAATATCTATATTATATATTAGATATCTGGTAAATATTAACTACCAAACAAAATCTCAATAATTAAAAGAAATAATAATCTAAAATAGTTTCAATTATACTTGACAAAATACAATTAAAAAGCTATAATATAAGGCCATATCTGGAGTAATGATGTTATTCCAAGGTAAAAATAAATAAGGAGGGTTTAGTTATGAAAAAAATAACTGACAAATTTTTAAAATTCTTGATGCTTTTCAGTATGATTTTTTCTAGTTTACAAACTCCTATACAAGTATTAGCCTCAGAAATAAGTTCTGAAGACAATATAAGTAAAGGTGCAATTAGAATAAATGGCAAAGTATCAGAAGATGGCACAGTAAGTAGTCCTGAAAGTAAAAATGGCATTACTGTTACAAAAATCGTATCTACCAAAGATGCAGCTAATGGTAAATACACAGTAAAATTTGAAGTGAAAGGAGAAGAAACAACTGAAACAAGACCAGTTTATATCGTCGTTGTCTTCGATAGATCTGGAAGTATGGGAAATAGCACTAAATGGGATAACGCCGTTAAAGGAGCTAAGGCTTTTGCTAAACAAATAACTGAAAGTATTCCAACATCAAAATTAGCCCTAGTTACATTCTCTACATCAGCAAAAGAATCTCGTGGCTTTGACCATAAAGATTTTGAAAATCAAAATAACAATTCCCAAAACTTATTTGGTAAAGCCAATGGTGGAACCAACCTACAAGCAGGTTTAGTAGAAGCTCAAAAATTACTAGAAAATAATATTCCAGATGAAGATAAACCAACTGCTCTTAAATATGTTGTTGTTATGAGTGATGGAGAACCAACATTCTATAACAAAGAACAATCTTCTTGCCCATACGGAGAATATTATCCAGGATATTCTAACGTTTGTGGATATGGCGATAGCACAAGTAGAATAACTTTAGAAAAAACTCTAGCAGCTGCAAAGAGTATTAAAGATGGCGGAGCTACAATATTCTCTATTGGATATTCACTAAATAGTAATAAAGTATATACTGGTGACTATACCTATAATGGAGAAACTATTAGAAATGCTAAACTAACAACTAAAGATATCTTAACAAAAGTAGCTACTGAAGATACTGAAGGAAGTGTTACCCACTGTATCGAAGCCAAAGAAGGAGAAACTGGAGGTTCAATTGTTGATGCCTTTAAAGAAGTTGCCTCAAATATTCTTTATCCAGGATTCAATGCTACTGTATCTGATACTGTTGGTAAAAATTTCAGAATAGTAAATGAAGACAATACCTTCAGTCAATACGGAGCGGTTAAAACCAGTAAAAAAATAGACAAAATCACTAAAGAAACCATTACCGTTTTAGAGTTTGATATTGAAATTGATCAAGATGCTGAAACTGGATGGCATAAAACTAATGATGGCTTTGTTCTAGAATACTATGATTCAAATGATAAGTTACAAACAATAACTCCAAAAAATGATCCAGAAGTATATTGGATTCAAAATACTTATGAATACAAAGTAAACTATTACAAAGATAGTCTTGATGGCGAACTATTAAAAAGTGATACCAGAAGAACTCCAAAAGGAACTAAGATTGATCAAAGTAATGCTGAAGTAAATAAGTATTTATCCTTAGCTGGAGAAGGATATAGTTTTAACAATATTACTCCAGAAAGTATTACTATCACTAATGACGGTAGCATAAAAGAAATAAATGTAATCTATCGTGCAGAAGGAAAAGTTACCGCTACTTATACCGTAGATACTGAAAACGGCCCTAAGTTAACAGCTGACAAAATATCTATAGGTCTAGGTGGAGATAAATATAAAACTACTGAAGAAGTATTCTATGGATACACTCTAAAGGAAGTAATAGGAAATAGAGAAGGAACTTATCTTCCTAACAAAAACATTATAGTAAATTATATTTATACTAAAAATGAAGGTACTGTTACTAAAGATGAATTAGTAAAAACTCAAATAAGAGAAATCTTAGGAGCTAACTCAGAATTTGAATACATCCTAAAATATAATGGTAAAATAGAAAACTATACTGGTACCGTAACTGTTACCCTAGTAGATACTCTACCATACGAAGTTGCATCTATTACTGCTGACAATTGTAGTTATAATGCCAATAATAGAGAATTAACTTGTAAAAAAGAAGTAACCCTAGGTAACAATCAAGGTGAAATAATTCAAGACATTGAAGCTACATTTAATGTTATAGTTAAATATAAAGATTTAATCTCAACAAAAGATTTAGATGTTACCAATAATGTTAAATCAACACTAAAATACGGTTCTAACACCAGTGAAAAAACTGCTGATACTACCGATACAATCAAATCATCTCGTGTAATAGCTAAATATGTAGATGAATCTAACCAAAAAATATCAGATCCAATTTCTCAAACCGGATTAATTGATAATGAATATACTACTTCTGCTAAAGAAATTTATGGATATA
>URVV01000005.1 GCA_900551455.1 uncultured Mycoplasmatota bacterium | reverse complement strand
AAAATTTGTAAACTTAAATTCCATTGTAGGGTGGAAGTTACTTTTACAAGTGAGGTAGATTAAAGAAGTAATTTAACACATTACTTTTTTTCTTTTGATAGTTGTAATTTATAAATAATTAAGTTATAATATCAATAGTTTATGGATTGTGAGGGATAGTGTGATGGTAATAAGAAATTTTCTTAAGGAATTTATGGAACAATTAGATGATATTAAGAAGGGACATATTAAGAAGCAAATTCCTAATATACTTACCTTTTCTAGAGCTCTGGCACCATTTATAATTATTCCCACGATTATGGCTAATAAGATGCAAATAGCGATTGCTGAGTTAACAATATTTGCTATTACAGATTTTCTCGATGGAAGAATTGCTAGAAAATATAATTTGGTTTCTAAATTTGGAATTAAGTTAGATGCGGTTTGTGATAAAATTTTTGCTATTAGTTTAGTAATTCCAGCAATATTTAAATTTAATATATTAATTCTTAATCTTTTGTTAGAATTTGCAATTAGTATTACTAATGTTATTTCTTATTCTAGAGATAATATTTCTAAATCAATAATTGTAGGAAAGATTAAAACTGTATTTTTGTCTATTACGTTAATTTTTACTTATATACCTGGTATTAGAGAAAATATTTTGTTTAATTTATCAATGATAACTTCAGGACTACAAATAATTGCTTTAGTTAAATATATTATGATAGCAGAAGAGAAAAAAAAGAAGTAAATTTTATTATATTTTAACTTCTTTTTATTTTACTAATGAATATAGAATGGCTATTTCTTTATTTGATAGTTTTCGATATTCTCCGGGTTTTAAGCCTGTTAAATCAAGATTGGCATACTTTTCTCTTTTCAATTTTAGTACATCGTGATTTATGGCTTCAAACATTTTTCTTACTTGATGATTTCTACCTTCGTGGATTATTAGTTCAACTAGTGATTTGTCACTTTTTTTGTCGTAACTTTTTAAGTTTACTTTAGCTCGATGAGTTTTTTTGCCATCGACAATTACTCCTTCACGTAATTTTTTTATTTCATAGCCTGTTACTAAGCCGTTTACTTTAGCTATGTATTTTTTTTCAATATTACTTGATGGATGCATTAATTTACTGGCTAAATTGCCATCATTGGTTAGTAGTATTATTCCAGTTGTGTCATAATCTAATCTTCCTATTGGATAAATTCTTTCACTTGTATTTATTAATTCTACGACTGTTTTTCTTCCACATTCATCTTTTACGGAAGATATTACTTCACGTGGTTTATTTAGAAGATAATACTCATAATTTTTATTATTATCTAGAATAGTGTTTTCTACCTGAATGGTATCACTGTTTTTTACTTTTGTCCCTAGTTCTTTTACTGTTTCTCCATTTACTTTTACTTTTCCTGCTAATATTAGTTCTTCAGCCTTTCTCCTTGAGGTATACCCTAAGTTTGCTATTACTTTTTGTAATCTTTCCATAAATACTCACCTGAAATGTATTATATACTATTTTTAAAAATTAAACAATAGTGTATAATAATAGTGGGTGATAAATATGAAAGCATTAATTACAGGTGCTAGTTCAGGAATTGGCTTGGAAATAGCTCGTGAGTTATCGATGAGGGGATATGATTTGATAGTAGTGGCTAGAAGTAAGGATAAATTATTGAAACTTAAGGAGGAACTTAAAACTTCTGTTTTGGTATATGAATATGATTTATCATTAATAGAAAATTGTTATAGTTTATATGATAATGTCAAGGATATGGAAGTTGATATAGTTGTTAACAATGCGGGTTTTGGGGATTTTGGTGATTATAGAGCGGATAATTTGGATAAAGAGATGAATATGATTGATCTTAATGTAAAATGTTTACATATTTTGACAAAGTTATTTGTAAATAATTGTAATACAAAGTATATTATGAATGTGGCTAGTTCGGCGGGGTTAATGAAAGGTGGACCATTAATGAGTTGCTACTATGGAACAAAGAGTTATGTATGTAATTATACTTTGGCGGTTTATGAGGAACTTAGAAGAAATAAAAGTGATAAGCATATATGTATTCTTTGTCCTGGCCCTGTAGATACTGGATTTAATAAGAGAGCGAATGTGAAATTTAATTTAAATTCTTTAAGTGCTCCTTATGTGGCTAAATATGCAATTAAGGAAATGTTTAAGAATAAGTTAATAATTATACCTGGTTTATCTGTTAAGTTGGGGATATTTGCTACGAGGTTTTTACCTACTAAAGTGCTACTTAGAATTACTTATAATATTCAAAAGAGAAAAGATAGTCATTAAAAAAACGATATAAAGTGAATTTTGTTAGACTCTTTATATTCGTTCTTTTTTATTTTATAATAATACTACTATACAAGCTACTAGGGCTAATAATATAACTAATCCAAGGATAAATCTCCAAATATATTTAACCCAAGTAGTATATGGTATATCTAAGTACGTTAGGCCAAAGATTAAAATTAAACTTGTTGGGCCAATGATACTGAAGATACCATATATTCCTTGAAATAGAACGGCTACTGATGAGTATATTGTTTCATCAGTTATTAAGTTTAATATTGGTGAGAAGCTTCCAACAACGATATAGTATAAATCTACATTTAGAATACATCCAAGAAAAGCTAATAATGATGATAGTCCATAATTAAACTTACCATAATCTGAAATGATTTTTTCTAGGAAGCCATTATTAAATGAGCATACTAATACAATGTAGGCAATTGAAATTAAAACTGCTGCTGGTAGAGCTTTTTTTAGACCTTCAATGTAGTTGTCTAGAGTTTCATTTATTTTTACTTTATTTGTTAGGGCAATTATTATAGTTATGAATACTACAAGCATACTGATATATACATAGTGGAACCATGGATTTGATGCTACCCAAGAACCTAAAGCTGGTAAATTTGATGAAATGATGCTTGGGAAGATAGCAAAATCTTTTATTTTTAATCCTGTCAACCAAGTATGGAAATCAGTAAATGTAGTTATTTTGAACAATGTTGTCCATGGCATCATACCTAATACTAATATTATGAATACTAGTAGTAAACTAACTATTAATGGCCAAGTATGAATGTCTTTGTAATTACCTTTTACTTCACTTATTAATAATTCTGAATTATCATTTAATTCATATTTTACTTTCTTTTTCTCAACGTCTGTTATATGTTTATTTACAAAATAGATTAATAATGTTATTCCGGCAAATAATAATAGTAATTTTGGAAAAGTATTAGATAACTTTTCAGCTCCAGCAAATTCTTCAAAGGTAGATAGGTTTCCTGTATTTGGGTTTAAAAATGTTACAAATACGCCACCTATGTATCCGATTAAGATACTTACTATTGTAGTAGATAGAGCTACTAATTTATCATATCCTAATAGAAGAATAATAGCAGTAACAAATGGAACAAAAACAGTCAACTCTAGGGTCATTCCAGTTAATGATGCGGTAACAGCAAATAATATTATGGTAATGAAAATAAATTTTTTACCTAATGGTTTTACTGCAGTTACGATATTATCTAGTAGTTTTTTATAAGCAGGGGTCTTATTTAGGACTCCATATAGTCCACCAATAGCTAAAATATATAGAGCTATGTAGCAGAAGTTTTGTGGGACAATTCCAAAGTAGTTTACTAGAATATCAGCGATTCCAGTGTAAGAAACTACTCCTTGTCTTCCGGGTAGAATATAACTAACTATTACTAGTAATAGTAGAATTATTCCAATAATTTTTAATAATCCGTGTTTTTTCATTTTTTCCTCCTTTTTAGTATCACAAAGTCACGCTTTCTTCTTTTTTTTATTACCTTTTTTTCATTTGCGGGAACAAAATTACATCTCTTATTGATTCTTGTTCTGTAAATAACATACACATTCTGTCTATTCCATAGCCAATTCCTCCGGCTGGAGGCATTCCATATTCTAGGGCTTCAACAAAGTCCATATCAATATCATTGGCTTCATCATTTCCTAATTCTCTTTCTTTTATTTGCTCAACAAATCTTTCTAGTTGATCAATAGGATCATTTAATTCTGTGTAAGCATTGGCGAATTCTTTACCAGCAATAAATAATTCAAAGCGATCAACAAATCTTGGATCTTCAGGATTTCTCTTAGTTAATGGAGAAATTTCTACGGGATGTCCATATAAGAATGTTGGTTGTATCAATGTTTCTTCAACGTATTTTTCAAAGAATAAATTGATGATGTGTCCTACGCTTTGTTGGTGGGCTTCAACTTCAATATTGTGTTCCTTGGCTAGTTCAAGAGCTTGTTCAATAGTCATTTCTTTTTTGAAGTCAATGCCTGTTTTTTCCTTAATCGCATCAGTCATACTTATTCTTTTAAATTCTTGGCCTAAGTCAATTTCATATCCAGACCAATTGAAGATTTTTTTATTAAATACATTTTCGGCAATTGTTTTAAACATACTTTCAGTTAATTCCATCATTCCTTCTAGGTTTGAATATGCAAGGTAGGCTTCCATTAGTGTAAATTCTGGATTGTGCTTTGGATCCATACCTTCGTTTCTAAATACACGGCCAATTTCGTATACAGCCTCCATACCTCCGACTAATAATCTTTTTAGTGGTAATTCAAGGGCTATACGCATATACATATCTAAATCTTGAGCGTTGTGATGAGTTTCAAATGGTCGTGCTGAAGCACCCGTTAATAATGTTGATAGAACTGGAGTTTCTACTTCTACAAAACCTCGATTATCCATAAAGTTTTGAATACAGCGAATGATTTTTGGCCTTGTAAAGGCTATTTTTTTAGCATCTTCATTCATAATTAAATCAACATAGCGACGACGATATCTTTCTTCAATATCTGTTAGACCGTGGAATTTTTCTGGTAGTGGACGTAGTGATTTTACGAGATGAGTATACTCAATACATTTTAGAGTTACTTCTCCGGTTCTTGTTTTCATTACTTTTCCTTTAACACCGACGATATCACCAATGTCAGCAGTTTTAAAGAGATTGTATGTTTCTTCGCCGACGTCATTGATTGATATATATACTTGCATATGACCTGTTTTATCTTGTATTGTAAAGAATGAGGCTTTACCCATTTTTCTTATAAACATAATTCTTCCAGCAATAGTATATTCATCATTAATATTTTCAAATGCATCGTGGTCAATATCTTGATATTTTTGTTTTATATCGTTACAAAAAGCTGTTCTGTCAAATCTTTTACCAAATGGATCTAATCCCATTTCTCTTAATTTATTAGCTTTTTCTCTTCTGGCTAATTCTTGATCGGTAAATTCTCTTGCCATTTTATCACTTTCCTTCTCTTATAACTTTGGTATTGGCCATTATATCGTGTAGGCCTCTTCTATCTTTACGATATACGATAAAGATAATAGTAATAAATACAAATAATAATTCTATCATTGTAGTAATTAGGTATCCTATTATGTAACTATCTTTGTTAAAGATGAAAATAAATAGGATGTTTAGAGTAGCAGATGCTATACTTAGTGTGAATATTGATCTTAATAGACCTTTTAAAACTGTCGTAGGCTTTTCGGTATCTTTATCTACTACTTTAATTCTTAATAGTTTTTTACCAATTGTTTGTCCTTTATTCATATATTGAAATACTACAAAATAACCAAGAGTTAAAATAACGTTTACGGTATTTTCTAGAACGTTACTTTTTTGTTGTTTGTAGATTAACTCTTTATATCCTTCAAAATATTCTTGAGCGGTTATTTCGTTTTGAGTCATTTTTTCACTTAGTTCTTCCATTTCTTTTGTTAGATCTTCTGTATTATTTGGAATGGTAGTACAGATTAATGAAGCGATAACTCCGATTAAAATTGCATCAATTAAGTATGCTCCGATTCTTTCAAAAAATGTTGCATTCATATTTATCCCTCTTTTACTCATTATATAATCTTTTTTGGTAATTATCAAGTATTTGTGTTATTTCTTCTTTATTTTTTGCTTTAAATACTTGGTTTTGGACTTCTTTATGGTATGGAAGACCTTTAATATACCAAGCAATGTGAGAACGCATTTCAAGAATAGCTACTCTTTCACATTTGAATTTTAATAAGTAATTTAGGTGATGATAACACATATTAATTCTTTCTTTATAGGTAGGTTTAGGAATGATTTTTCCTGTTTTTAAATATGTATCAATTTCTTTGATTAACCAAGGATTTCCTAATACACCTCTACCTATCATAATAGCATCACATTTGGTATATTCTAGCATATGTTTTGCTGATTCAATATCTACAATGTCACCATTTCCAATAACGGGTATAGAGAGATTTTCTTTTACTTGTTTGATAATATCTAAATCGGCTTTGCCACTATATAGTTGACTTCTTGTTCGTGGGTGTACTGTGATGGCACTTGCTCCGGCTGATTCGCATATTTTAGCTACTTCGACGGCATTAATTGAATTGGCATCCCAACCGCTTCTTATTTTTACAGTTACGGGAACAGGGACAGCAGAGACAACTGATGAGACAATATCATAGATTAATTGGGGATTTTTTAATAGAGCTGCACCAGACTGTGATCTGATGGCAACTTTGGGTACGGGGCAACCCATATTGATATCTATAATATCTGGATGCATTATTTCATATACCATAGTGGCAGCTTTTACAAAGGTTTCTTTATCACTACCAAATATCTGTTGGGAAATTGGTCTTTCTATCTCTTCAAAATAGAGCATTTCTTTGGTTTTTTTACTGTTATAAACCATTCCTTTATCTGAGACCATTTCGGCACATACAAGAGCACAGCCCATTTCTTTGCAAATTACTCTAAAGGCACTGTTACATACTCCAGCCATTGGAGCTAATATAACTTTTCCAGTTAGATTTATATTTCCTATTTTCATTTTTTCACCTACTTATGATATGTTTCGTTATTTAATATTTTGAAACTACGATATATTTGTTCTAAAAGAATTAATCTAAATAATCCGTGGGGAAATGTCATTTTTGAGAATGATAAAAGGTAATTTGATCTTTTTTTAATATCTTCCCTGATGCCATTTGAACCACCAATTATAAAGGTAATATTAGGATTAGTAATAAAGATATTGTCAATTTTTTTTGATAGTTCTTCGGATGAGAGATTTGTTCCTTCGATAGCAAGTGATATTATATAATCCTTATTGTTTAGATATTTTATTATTTCATTCCCTTCAGAGTCAATGTTACTGTCTGGTAGTTCAATTAAATTAATTTTATGATATTTTGTAATTCTTTTTAGATAGTCTTCAATTCCATCTTTTAGATATTTTTCTTTTATTTTGCCGATACTGATAATCTTTATCATATAAAATTCCCTTTCTTTAATAATACTTTCATTATTTTAACATATTTTTTTATGGTAGTGAAGAAGTTTATTTAATTTTGTTTGGGGAATATTTTAAACTTTATGAATAAGAAAATGTAATAAGTGTTTGTTACTTAAAATATATAAGTTGGGGGATTGAATTTTTTATAGATAGTTTTCTATATAATAAAAAAAGCCTTTATTAAGGGGCTTAAATTTCTATTTTTTCGATTAATGAATTGATTACTTCAGTATTGTCTTTGTGGTCATTTAATGGAGGCATATTGTATAATACTCTAGCGTGTGATTCATATTCAAAATCGCTTACTTCTTTTTCAGTTAAAAGACTTTTGTTTAAAACAATTTTCTTACCATATAGTTTATCAAAAATGTCTTTGTTTATTAACATCATTTTGTTTAGTTTGATGGTACTTGGTTCCATTAAATAGATAACATCATCACATATTTCACTATTGGCATTATTTAAGTCTACTAAAATTAGGTTAGCTGTTCCAAAACGGTTAATAGCAGCTTCTAAATTATTGGCATTTACAGAATACATATTTTTTTCATTAAAGAATCCGAAATCATTTTTGTTTACTTCAAGGGCTACGACATAATCTTTTTCTGATAGGACTTTCATTAGCATATATATTAAGGTGGTTGCTCCGGCACCGGTTGTACAGTTTTTAAATCCTATTACTTTAGCAGTTCTTGTTAACTTTTCTTGGTCACTGTTTTGAGTTGTGGTATTAATATTAGGAATGCCATTTAGTTGGTGGATATGGGCAACATCTTTATATGTATTAGGGTGATTATACAAATACATTAGTGATTCTTTATTGTTGGCAAAATTATATATTCCCATACTAATTAATTTTGATAGATAATTGTTATTATGCATTAGTTGATTATCAAGTAGGAGGATAACTTTTTCCATTTCTAGGTTCATAGATAGTTTTTGAATATTGTTTATATTCATATAATCTTTAATTGCTGTAATATCTAGAAACATACGGTTAAAAAAGAAATTGGAGAATGTGCTGATTATTTCATCAGCGGTAAATTCACCGTTGATAGACTTTATAACATCTATATCTAGACTACTTAATAATCCTTGATTTTTATTTGATACGATAACATTCATAAATTAACCTCTTTCTTATTTTCTTTTTATTATTTTGGCTTCGCCACTTATCATCCACGTACCATATACTGGTTCTTCTGAATTTTGGTCTTTGCCTCCTAGGGCTAGGAGCATATTTAAGCCACCAAGATTCCAGTCAGCATAGGTTTTTACTTGATAATAGTTTACATTATTATTACTTTTCGTGGTATCTTTTGTGATAATTACTCCGTTACAACAGTAACTTGTTGATACGTCGTTGTTACCTACAAGTCCGTTACCGTTTTTACAAGTTTTATTGTATTGTTTATTGGTAATTATTTGTGATAATTGACCTTCACAGTCAATATTTTTAATGTCTAATATTTCATTTTTTTCAAGATAATCGATGACACTATTTTTTAATCTAAATGCTTTGGCGTAGTTTAATGATACGGCTGAAAACATTATGTATATGAATATAAATACTAAAAATAGTCTTATCATAAATTCGCCACCAAAAGCATCTCTCATTTATATCACCTAATTTCTTACTATTAATCTTGTTTCTCCAGATATTATCCAATTGCCATACATTACTGGTTGACTGTTATTGTTACCATTTAGTTCAAATAATAAATTTAGGGCTTTAAACTGCCAACCAAAACTTGTTTGAACTTTATAATAAACTCCAGAAACGTTTTTTTGAGTATCTGGTGTTACTTCATTTGTTATACGAATTCCTCTACTGCAATAAACTTCTTTGGTGTCGTTTGTACATTTTACATTTCCGTAGTAACTCATTCCTTTAATTAGTTCATTGTCAATAAATTCTTCCATAGCACTTTTTATGTAGGCGGGGGTGTTACTTTCTAAAATTATCTCGTTAGTTTCTAGATAATCAATTATTTTATTTTTTACTTTAAAAGCCTTGGCATAGTTTAATGCTAAAGCAATAAAACATACATATATTAGTATAAATACTAAAAATAATTTTATCATAAATGCACCACCAAAAGCATCTCTCATTGGTAATCACCCTCTTTACTATTATTCCTACAAAAATATATTATTGACAAGTTCCATTTACCATAGTAGTTCCTTCAGGGCAAGTTACATTTGAACCCCATAAACTTCCTATTTTATTTCTTATTTGTGGCCAAAACGCTACTAAAATACCTCCGATTACTGCAATAGCTACTAATGTTATTACTGTCATTGAAACTTCTCCTGTTGCTTCTTTCATCCGTTTCACCTCCCTCACTATATTTGATTTAATTATAACACGTATTTTGGTATTTTTCTATTATTTACTAATTTTTTTATATTTATTAGGCACCAAGCATTGAGAATGATGCGATTAACATAATGATTAGGGCTGCTCCACCGGTGCATACTAACATTTTCATAGTTTGACTTTCCATAGTGTTTAAGCGGGCTTTATATTTTTGTTCTCTGGCTTTCAATTGAAGAGATGAGACTGTTTTAGAGAATGATAGCATTTGTTCGTGCTTTTTGTCTTGTTCTCCTAAGCTTAAACGGTATAATAATCTCATCATACGCATTGAATCTCTTACTGGATATTGGTTTGCAAAATCCATATATGGGTCTACGGTAGAATCTCCGGCATCTATTTTAGCTACTAATTCTCTTAATCCTGGTTTAAATACTTCTGGAGCATCATCAATTGATCTGGCTAATGCTACAGGTACCGTGTAGTGTTGAACTAGTATTTCTAGGCTTTTTAAGTAATATGGTAATAATGAGTCAATGGTATTTAAATGTTTTTTGTAAAATTTTTTTAAATCAAAATATTGAATTTTGAAAACGATATATCCGATTATTACGGCTAATAAGATGTAGAGTATTTTTAGATTAGCTATGAAGATGAAAAGGACTAGTATCATAGCTATTAAGCCTTTCATTACTCTTTTTCTAAAAACTTGGGAAACATCGTAGACTCTTTCGCCATATTTTGCTCTTAATAAAAATTCATAATCTTTTTCTTGGAGCATTTCAAACATACCTTTGTTTTCTCCAAAAAATTTACTGGTACTAATTGAACCGTTATAAATTAATAGAAAGAAAACAATTACTCCAACTAATAATATTTCTATATACATTATTCAGCCCCCACATTCTCATTGTAGTATTTTTCTCCTTTAAGTAAGAAGTAACTGTTTATAATGACTACTAGATGGACTAAAATTTTCATAATAGTATCATCCAACATATTGATATATTCATCAACTCCTAGTATTAATTGGATTAGCATTATTAGAGTATATAGAATTAATCCAAATATTAGGAATTGGCTATGAAATTGTTTTCTATCACTCCTGTCACGATATACTCCTTCAACAAGAATATCGATATCATTTAGCATATTGTCAAATGTTTCTTCAGTGTTTTTAGCACCTTCTTTGGTTACTTGAAGGAATAGTTGATGCATATTTTTTACCATATAATATGGATATTTGGAATTCATATAATTAATTGAATCAGCTACATCGCCTTTTTCGTATGATAAGGCTATCATTGTTTTGACATCAGATAAAACAGGATCTTCAAGAACTCCGGATTCTACTACTCCTTCTAATGATTTTACGAATGATTGGGTAGTAGCAAACTCCATTATTGTATTAGTGGTATATACTTGTACTTGTTCAAAGATAAACTCACTATATTGTCGTTTGCATCTTAAATATGCAAGATATGGAATTATGGATACAGCAATGATGGCATAGACGATGGCGACAATTAAATTATAAAAATATAAGTATCCAATTGCTCCGGCAATACCAGCAAATAGAACTACTTGAATAGTATATTGTCTTGGTGTATATTCTAATCCTAGTTCTTTTATTTTTTCACGCATTGCTTTATAGGAATATGGAGCATATTGATCATAGGCAACTGTGGCTTGTTCTTTTACAAATTTATAAATTCCTTCTCCTGAACTGTTTCTATATGTCATAACAAAGATAAGGATAATACCTATTAATATAAATTCCATTTAATCACCTACTTTCTTATTGATTGTTAATATTTGATATTTGATTGTTGTATATTTGATTGGGGTTTGTTTGATTAACATTAATTGGTTGTTGAATAACTACTGGTCTTTGGATGGTACCTCTTGGTGGGAAGTTATTCATTTGATTGTTAGAGTTACCGGGAATAGATGGTTCTTGATTTATTGGGGAAGAAACTATTCTAGAGGAATTATTTATATTTTGACTATATATTGGTTTAGTATTAATTGGAAGTGGTTGATTCATTAAATTGGTTTTATGGGGAACATCTGGAGTCATTTGATTTAATGAATTATCAATTTTATAGTCTTTTTCTTCTTCCATTGGTTTAAATTCTTCTTTTACCAATATATCTGGTTGCATAATTAAGCCTTGGCTTTCTAAATAATCAAGGAGATATTTTGTAGGATTATGCAACGTTACACGACCATCTGGAGTCTTTTTAAATAGTATGTTACTTTTAGGAACGTTGTCTTCGGTAACATAAAATTCGACGACTTCTGATATTTCACGGTGAAATTTTTGCCTTTCTTTACTGTAATAGCCTTTTATGTGTACTCCTAATTGAACGTATCTATGAATACTTCTTAGGAACTGTTCTAGATCAATATTACTTTCTAGTAGACTGTATAATCTATTGGGAATTGATGAGGCTTTGTCAGCGTGTATTGTTGAAAGAATGTTATGTCCTGAGGAAATGGAGTTTCTGACTGCCATTACTGCTTCAGCACTTCTTACCTCGGATAATAATATCCAACGAGGATTTTGTCGCATACAGGTTACTAATACATCTGAGTAACTTGCAATGTTATTTGTTTTCATAGCAACAATATCTCGTTTAGGGAATATTTTATCTAGGTGCAATTCTAGAGTATCTTCGATGGTTATTATTTTTTCATTTTCTTTGGTATGAGCTGCAAGATATTTAATGAATTCTGTTTTTCCAGAACCAGTTTCGCCACTTACTAGAATGTTGCAGTGTCCTTCGACGCATTTCATTAGGAAATCGTGAATATCTAGACGTATATAATCGTCAGCAATTATTTTATCTTTTTCAAGTCTAATTTTGGCTGGGGTTTTACGTACTAGAAGAGCAATGCCGTTACGTGCAATGGAGTCGTGAACAAAGTTAAGTCTTAGTTCGGCACTTTCAGCATCTAGGAAGGGGTTAGCCATATTAAATGATTTTCCCATAGTATTAGCACATTGAAAAGCTATTTTCTCTACGAGAGTATTATCAATACCGGTGTTCTCTACGCGATAGACTCCTTTTGAAAGTGTCTTTAGCCAAACTTGTCCACCATTACTATAAGATATATCGGTAACATCATCATTATTTAAAAATTGTTGTAATGGTCCAAAATCGACTTGTTGAAATTGTGTTTCCATCTTTATCCCTTCCTTTATTCTTTTTATTTATTTGTTAATCGTTAGTTTTTTGGTTTTGTTTATCTTTTTTTTCTTTTTTTAATTGTTCCATTTCGTTGATTAAGGCATCATATAAATCTTTTTGATCATCAATAGTAGCTATTTTGCTTGTAACAAAATCATAGAAATAATCACTTGATACTTCGGTAGCCATTGGATCAGTATCTTGATATTTTACAGTATTTGGTACTAAAACAATTTCTATTTCATATTTACTATAGTAGTCTTCAACATAATTTAATGATGAGTATAATAAGTATTTAGCTTCGGGCAATGCAAAGTAAATGTTTGATGGTACTCTTATTTCTTCAGTAGTTTCAAAGACATTTTTTCCAGATGAGTCTTTAACTGCTAATACTTCTACTTTTTCAAGTAGTTCACCATAAACAACTTTATTATTGTCATTAACTAGTTTTACATATACATCAACAAGATTTCCTGGCATAATTGAGTTTCCATAGGTACTTTCAGTGTTAACTTTAAAGCTTACTAGTCTTTCACCTTCATTGATGTTATATAGCATTGAGTCTGGTAAATTTTCTTCACTTACTAATAAGTCTGTGTAGAAGATACTACCACTTGCTATCATAGTATTGTAATTGCTATATTTTCCAACGATGTCGTTATAATTTTTATAGTATGTTCCTAGTATAAATGATGCAGGAACACTTGTTTTAGAAACCATTTCAGCAGTAATTAGAGTTTTTGGTTGAATAGTTTGATTAGCATAGTATACTTCAACTAGTGCTGTTTTTTTATTGATTCTCATAGTATATCCAGCATATAAAATTACTAAGCAAGCTAATACTCCTAAAATTGTTACAGTGTTTTTATTTTTTAAGAATTTTTGTAAACCTTTCATTTCTTTCCTTCCTCTCTTTTTATTTATAACCATCCAAGATGGCGGTTATTTCGTTAATTATTTGGACTTGGGTTGCTTCAGTAGCAACTCCTCCGTTAAATGAATTATAGATGTTATATGAATTGGTTAAATCCATAATCCTTAGGCTTACTTTAGCAGGTGATTCACTGATTTCATAAAATTCGACGCTATAATTTCCTTGACCAAAAGTTGATGTTTCAGTAAATCTACGAGTAAAGTTTTCAACAAATTTTTCTTGACTTATTTTAATTTGTCCTGTTAAGCGATAATAGGCAACGTCAACAGCTTCGACCATTGCTGACTCGGTAGCATCTTTTAGAGTGTAATAATCTTGTTCGTTACTAACGGTTATTTCATTGAATAACAGGATTATTAATAATCCGAAAAGTCCGATGATAATCATTCCAACGGATGCGAAGGACCATTTCATTAATTACCACATCCTTTCCAAGTATTATTGGCAGGTCCACATCCAAGGCTGTAGTAATTTTGATTAGTTATTCTTTTGACGTAGCCTTGTTTGATAAATCCGCTTTGCCCACTAGAGAACATTCCGTTCCAACTGGTATATGGATTTGATGAGGTGTACTTTCTTACCTCGGTGGCATTTATGTTGGTGGCTTCATAAGTTCTGGTATTAAATGAACTCATTATATTTGGACTTTCGATATTTTTAGTATATGTGCCATTTTGATAGTTGGCTTGATACCAATCATACCAATAACTATTTTCGTCTAGGCCATTAGGAAAGGGATTTTTATAGTCTATTTGACGGTAGTAAAAGTTAAATCCTTTAAATTTTATCTGGCCATTTTCGGTTTCTTCATTATAAAATTTTTGCTTTAATGGTAATTTTATATTGATAGTAAGATAACAACCTTTTCCTTCGATCTTTTTATAATCACTTTTGGCTTTAATACATTCCTCAGTTGTGCATCCTAGAGCATCTCCGTTAAATTTTTGACTGAGATCGATTGGTCTTATTAATGAAGTATAATTTGTATCTTTAGTATTGGTTGAATTGTTATGAGTTATTACATATAAACATTCATTGACGGTTATTGGGGAACCAGCAGGCATTAAACTTATTTCTACACTTTTATCACTTTTAGATGATAATGGTGTAAAATAATTCCAAGTTCCTGATTTTGTAGGAACAGATTCAATTTCATCACTATTACATTCATCTTTATAAGTAACTAAGGCTGTTTTTTTGTTTAAACAAGCTTTTTTAAGTGAATAATAGTATTTGCAAGTTGCTGATTCTTTCCATAAATTTCCTTGAAGTTTACAGTTTGATCCGCTTCCTGTTACGGTATACGATGTAGTATTTGCATTAATAGGTTTCCCTTTTAATTCTTCTTCAGTATAATTACTATTTGGTAAACTTAGTTTAAATGAGCTACCTTTTCTTTTTTCAGCTTCGGTTTTTGCTTTATTAATAGCAGATTGTTTACACTTTTCATAGTATTCGCCACTGGTTATTGTGTTCGGTTTTTCCTCTGTTATGGAAGTACATAATTCTTTAGAGAGAATACATTTTGGGCCATTTGTTTTTGGGCACTTATTTTTTCCATTTGTGGTTCTTGAAGAACATTTTGCTGGGCTGACCGCTAAAAAGTTAATGCTATTAAATAGAATTGGTGGTTTAATTATAGATTTATAAAGGCATCGACAAGTTTCTTTTTCAATCTTGATATATTCTTTAGCAGTTACCTCTACTACTTGATATCCAATAGTTTTTTCTTCTTTTATACTAAATCCTATCGGTGTACCAGCAATAATACGATCTTCTTCGGAAACGTTTAGACTGTTTTCCATTATTGACTCACCATTATTGTAGCCGTTAATAGTGATACTTGTTTTTACACTAGTATTATATTTATAACTACAGGTGTATTCAGTGTCTCCACTTTTTCCAATAACATGCTCCGGTACTGTAATTGGTTCGTTAGTGGTGGCATTGGTGCCATCACTTGTATCAGCAAAACTACCACCACTCCATGCATATACACTAGGTATAGGCATAATTATAGTATTAGTTAGAGTCAAGGCGAGAAGGAATGCTTTATTTCTTTTTTTCATTCTAACCACCTACTCTTTCTTGATGACTTGATGGTCATAATAATTGTTATTATTAAAAGAATAATAAAGATTGTTACAACAATGATAGTAGCTAAATTGTCTTCAAGAAATTTTTTTATATTGTTTATTACTTCATTTGATTTGTTATCTTCTTGTTTACTTGACTTTTTTATAGTTAATTGCTTTTTGTAATTGACTATTCTTGATTCGAATGTTTCTCTGTCTAAATCTTTTTCATAAGTAGGATCACATAAGTAGAAATCTTCAAGGCCTTCACATAGGGGATCTTCAGAGTAAGTATTATATTTTGGTAAGTGAAGATTTATTGTTTTTAGGGTGTCATCACAGGTTTTTGTTTTGCCAATGATATCAATTACATAGTCTCCAGATAGAAAATCTGGACACTTAGCAATAGTCTTATTGTCGCTGGTAGTACATTTTAAAGAAGAAGCATCTTCAACTTCTATGGTATAACCAAATTTATCATTATTAGGGTTATTAAAATATAGGGTGTATGTTTTGTTTTTTTGGTTAAACTCATATGTTACTTTGTAGTCATCTTTTATCCTTTTAAATTCGTTTAATTCATTGGTACTGCAAGCGGCATAAACGCTATCTAAACATAAGAAAAATAATAATCCAAATAACATAAAATACTTCGTTTTTTGCATATTACCTCCTTTGTCTAGTTTCCTACTATTTTGAGTATATCATAAATTGGCAAGAAAAAAAAGACTTTTTTGTCTTTTTAAAGATATTTATTTGGCTCCTCACTTGTAAAAGTAACTTCCACCATACAATGGAATTTAAGTTTACAATTGAGCTATTTATTTGGCTTTTTAAAGATGATAAGTTAAATTTAGAGGAGTATATTTGTTATGGATATTATTTTTAATTTTGGGTTTATTTTTTTATAATTATGATTTATCTTTTTATTGATATATTCTATCATTAATTTCTTTTAGTTAGTAGTGGTGCTTTCTTAGTTTTAGGTATTTTTGGTAGCAAAATATTTTTTAATGCTATAAAGAAGATTATCAACAATTATATCTTGATATTTTTCGTGAGTTAAGCGATATCTATCATCAGGATTTGATAAGAATCCTACTTCAATTAATACTCCAGGAGGATCTATATTACGATACATATAGTAGGTATTGTTTTGCTTGGGTGGTCTTACACTGTAACTTTTTTCTTTTAGATATTTAGTTAGTTTTTCGGCTATATCTTTATTGTTTTTATTTCTGGTAGTATAAAATATTTGTGTTCCTTTCCATTTGGTGTTGGCAATATAATTTTGATGAATTGAAATGTATAAATCTGGTTTCGTTTTATTAATTAAGTATGCCCTACTAATGAGATCACTTCTTTTACGATGTTTATTTTTTACTGATAAATCCGTATCTTTTTCACGTGTTAAATAAACGGTAGCACCTTCATTGGTTAAGGCTGTTTTTAGTTTTTGACAGATAACTAGGTTAATATCTTTTTCTAAAATTTTTTTATAAGTTGTACCGCTATCAATACCACCATGTCCTGGATCTAGATAAATGGTTTTTCCTTCTAGAGTGTTAGTCTCTATATTAGCATAGGCTTTAGAGATAGAAAAGATGGTAATTAGTAAACATAAAAATATTATTATTTTTTCTTTATTCATACTTAAGTATATGAATTATTTATAATTAAAGACTTGTTTTTATATTTATATTAAATTTATGTAGATGAGAGGCCTTTTATTTTTATAGATATTGTGATAGAATTAGTTAGAAATTTGGTGATATTATGGAAAAAATTGAATTATTGGCTCCGGCTGGTAATATGGAGTGTTTAATAGCAGCAATCCAAGCTGGATGTGATGCAGTGTATTTGGGAGGAAATCTTTTTGGGGCAAGAGCTTTTTCTTTAAATTTTAGTGATGAAGAATTAGTTGCAGCGATTGAATATGCTCATCTATATGGAGTTAAAATTTATGTAACAGTTAATACTTTGATATATGAGGATGAGGTAGAAACTTTTTTAAGTTATGTGGAGTTTTTGCATAAGAATAATGTTGATGCAGTTATTATTCAAGATTTGGGAATGTTTGATTTAGTTAGAAAAACTTTTCCTAATTTAGAGATTCACGCTTCAACACAAATGCATATTCATAATTTGGATGGTGTGCAGTTAATGGAAAAACTTGGAGTTAAGAGGGTTGTTTTAGCTAGAGAGACTAGTATTGATAAGATTAAAGAGATTAAAAATAATAGTAATGTGGAATTAGAAATATTTATTCACGGGGCTTTATGTATTAGTTACTCTGGTCAATGTCTTATGAGTAGTCTTATTGGGGGAAGAAGTGGAAATAGAGGGACTTGTGCTGGTAGTTGTAGACTTAAATATGATGTTATTGATAGTTCTTCTAGAAAAATTAATACGGGAGCATATCCACTTAGTACGAAGGATTTAAATGGTATTTCAGGGGTTGGTCAATTGATTGATATTGGAGTACGTAGTTTAAAAATTGAAGGAAGAATGAAGTCTAAGGAATATGTTTATATGGTTGTTAGTTTATATAGACAGGCAATAGATAGTTATTATAATAAGGGAAAAGTTTCTTTTGATGAAGATGATTTATTAAAACTTAAAAAAATATTTAATAGAAATTATACGAAGGGATTTTTATTTAATACTTTTAATAATGATATAATTAATGGTTATAGACCTAATCATATGGGAGTTGATATAGGGACTGTTACTAAATATGAAAAGGGAAAAGCTTTTATTAAGTTAACAGGAAATATAAGTATAGGGAGTGGGCTTAGAGTAATTGGTGAAGATCACGATGTGGGAATTATTGTTAATGATTTTTATGTTAATAATAAATTAGTAAAGTCTGCTAAAGCTGGGCAAATAATTGAAATTAAAGTATTAGGAAAAGTTAAGGCAAATGATAGAGTTGTGATTACTTTAGATAAGGAAATTTGTACAGAAATTGATGGAAAGATAAAATTAAACTCTAGGAAAGTTTTAATAGATGGTAGTTTTGTTGCAAAACTCGGGGAGAAAGTCTCTTTAACAATAAGTGATGGGAGACATTTTGTTAAGGTAGAAGGAGCTATTTGTGATGGTGCTAGAAAAACTGCTACTTTAAAGGATGAAGTGATAGTTAAGTTAAATAAGTTGGGGGATTCTGTTTATAGTTATAAGAATCTTAGTGTTCAGATGGATGCTAATATCTTTATTCCTTTAAAAGAAATTAATAATCTTAGACAGGAAGGGATACGTTTGTTAAATGAAGCGAGACTCTATAAGATTGAATTTAAGAGGAAGAAATATGAAATTATGGTTAGTGATTATAAGCAAGAGAGATTGCGTAGTTGTTTAATTACTGAGAATAGTTTATATGATAAGGTAATTGGTAAATATGATATTGTGTATTCAGAGGATGCATATCCTGGAACTATCATTAAATTACCTAGAGTAATTGATAAGTATGAAGATTATGATAAAGAAGTAATGGTATCTGAAATTGGAGCTTTTAATAAGCTTAAAAATGTTGATACAGATTTTTCTTTAAATGTTACTAATTCTTATACACTTGCTTTCTTACATTCTTTGGGAGCTAAGAGAGTATGTTTATCCTATGAACTTAATGATATTCAGATAAAGGAAATACTTAATAACTATGTTGGAAGATATGGGGTAAGGCCAAATGTAGAGTTAATTGTTTCAGGATATGAAGAAGTAATGATTTCTAAATTTAGTTTGAATAAGTATTATAATAATGATAATATTAAGTTAAGAGATAGTTTTGGTAATCTATATAGAGTTAGAACAAAGAATGATTTAATGTATATATATAATTATAGAAAAAGGGATAATTATAAGGATGAATACTATAAGATGGGGATTAATGTGTTAAGGGATAATATTTAGTTATATGTTAAAAGATATCATTTGGGGATTAAATGATATCTTTTAACTTATTTAGAATATATTTTTATTTGTTTATTGGAATCAATTGTTAAGAGAAGAATGTTTTCTCTTTTTTTACCTAAAATTTTTAATTCGTGATTAAGCCATTTTTCAGTAATATTGGCATTTTTTAAGTTTTCTTTTATTAATTCACTATCAATAATTATATTATATACGAGGCCTTTATTTTGGGGATTTAATCCGAGATCTTTTTTAGTAGCAGGTTTTTCTTTTTCTTTTTGTTCAAAACTTATTTTGCCATTTGGTTCTAGGATAGCAGTATTTATTTCATCTAAATTAAAGTACCCCATTAGTCTGGCTTCGGTTTCTAAGATATTGATTGTTATTTTGTTTTTGCGAAGGCTTTCACGATTAATTTTACCATCTTGGATGAGGAGTTCTTCTTTGCCATTTAAAATATTTCTTAAGGTATAACCTTTTAAACTTAGGGAGGAAATGACAATGGAGGTAATAACATAAATGAGAATGCAGATAATGCCTGCTAAAAGATTTTTTTCTATATCAAGAGAGATATCGGCGACAATAGATCCTAAAGTGATGCCGGTAATATAGTCAAACATATTCATTTGAGATACTTGTTTTTTTCCCATTAGTTTAAAGAGGAAGAAAAGTATTATTAAAACAAGAATGGTTCTGGTAATTACGGTTATTATGTCTTTCATATTTTCACCACTTATATTATTTTCAAATTAATAATATTTATGTATTAGAAAATAGCAGATATGGTATATTCTAAATAAGGAATATATATTATCTGCTATAGCTATTTTTATTTATTTTAGTAGTTCTTCTAATATTTTTTTCTCTTCGGCTAATTTTTTTCTATCAGCGTTTACAATATTCTCTGGAGCTTTGGAAACATAATTTATATTAGAAAGTAATTTTTCTCTTCGGGCAATTGATTCTTTTAAAGTATTAATTTGTTTTTCTTTGATATTTTTATCTTCAGGGGTTTCTATTTTTTCAAAAAAGATAGTAGCTTTATAATTATTTGATAGAACTTTATATGATTTTATAGTTAATGGCTCTTTTATTAGATTATCATTTATTTTTAACATATTAACAATAAGAGTGATGTCTTCATTGTTATCAAACATTACTTTCATATCTTTTGTTATGTTATTTTCAACTTTTGTATTTCTAAAGTTTTTTATGAATAATACTTGATCATCTACGAGTTTTTCTTCTTCAAGAAAGATATAATCTTTATTGTATTTAGGATAATCACAAATCATTAAATCTTCTTTTTCTTTTGTTGGTAACATAGAATAGATCTCGGCGGTGACGAATGGCATAAATGGTTGTAGTAATTTTAGTATTCCTGTTAGAATATAACATAGAGTTGATTTTGTTGAGATAGATGGTAAGGAATATTTAGACATTTCTATATAGTTATCACAGAAGCTACTCCATACGAAATCATATATGGTTGCACCAGCGTTGTTAAATTCATATTTATCCATAAACTTCTTTACAGTATGAAGGCATTTTTGGTATTTAGTTAAAATCCATTTGTCTTCATTATTTAGTTCTTCTAATTTTATTTCTTGAAGGTCTTCAATGTTTGATAAAACAAATCTAGCGGCATTCCATATTTTATTGATATAATTCCAGGTGGATTTTATTTTATCTTCATCAAAACGCATATCTGTTCCCGGAGCAACATCGGTTGCTAAGTAGTATCTTAGGGCGTCTGCTCCATAGAGATTGATCATATCAAAAGGATCTATTCCATTACCTAGACTTTTACTAAATTTTCGACCTTGTTTGTCACGGATTAAGCCGTGGATGAGGCAATCATTAAATGGTCTTTTTCCTAGTATTTTTTCTCCTTGGAAAGTCATACGATTAACCCAAAAAGGAATAATGTCGTATCCAGTTACAAGGCAGGAATTAGGATAATATCTTTTTAGAAGATCACTGTTTTGAGGCCATCCGAGAGTGGCAAATGGCCATAGGGCTGATGAAAACCAAGTATCAAGAACATCTTCATCTTGAATCCAACCGGATTCTTTTGGCGGAGTTAATCCTACATATACTTTATCATCTTTATACCAAGCTGGGATGCGGTGACCCCACCATAATTGTCTAGATATACACCAATCGTATGTAATTTCCATCCAGTGATTCATAGTCTTTTCATATCTAGGAGGAATAAAGTTAACTTTCTCATCTTTTTTTTGCTGAGTTTCTAATACTTTGTCGGCAAGAGGGCGCATTTTTACAAACCATTGTTTTTTTAACATTGGTTCTACCATAACGCCAGTTCTTTCACTATGCCCTACTTCGTGGGTTAATGGTTCAATTTCTATAAGTAGACCTTCTTTTTTTAAGTCTTCAACAACCGCGGTTCTAGCTGTTTCTCTACTCATTTTACGATACTTTAATGGAACGTTGTCATTTAGGGTAGCATCATCATTCATAATAACAATCATTTCTAAATTATGTCTATTACCTACTTCAAAGTCATTAGGATCGTGAGCTGGGGTAATTTTAACGCAACCACTACCTTTAGTTATATCGGCATGTTCATCTCCAATAATAGGAATTAGTTTGTTTACAATTGGAAGAAGAACTTTTTTTCCAATTAAATCTTTATATCTATCATCTTCTGGATTAACTGCTACGGCAACATCTCCAAAAAGAGTTTCTGGTCTTGTGGTAGCAACATCTAGGAAGTTTTTTTGGTCTTCTAGAAAATATTTTATGTGATAAAAAGCGCTTTTTTCTTCACTATAAATTACTTCTTCATTACTTAAGGCAGTCATAGCCACTGGATCCCAGTTGATTATTTTTTCACCACGATAAATTAACCCTTGGTTATAGTAATCAACAAAAACTTTTTTTACGGCTTCGGACATTCCTTCATCTAGGGTAAATCTTTCTTTAGAGTAATCTAGAGATATGCCTAATTTGGCCCATTGTTCACGAATTATATTAGCATGTTCATTGGTCCAATCCCAGCAGGATTTTAAAAAATTATCTCTACCATAAGTGTACTTGTTAATTCCGGCATCTTTTAGACGTTTAACAACTTTGGCTTCGGTAGCGATAGCTGCGTGATCCATTCCTGGTAGCCATAAGGTATCATACCCTTCCATTTTTTTGTAACGAATAATGATGTCTTGTAAGGTTACATCTAAGGCGTGTCCTAAGTGAAGAACTCCAGTTACATTTGGTGGTGGTAAAACAATACAAAAAGGTGGTTTATTTGATTTTTCATCACATTTAAAATATTCTTTGTTTTTCCATTTTTCATATTTTCCATTTTCTACTAATTCGTGATTGTATTTAGTTTCTAACATTTTCATCAATCCTTTCATCAACATATTTGTTTATATGATCAAAATATTTTTTAAATTTTGATTTGTTTTTAATGGGGGCATATATTTTTTCTATGATTTGATGGTCTTTTAAATATCTGTATGAATATGTGTAATTTAGATCAAAAATCATAGCTAAGTATAAGATTATTGTTTCGTTTTTGTTTGTCGTATAATGATAATCTATGGGTTTATTTTCAAAAAATAATTTAGATACTGTTTGACTGATGGAGCATTCTTCATCTTTTAAGGAAGCGGTAGAAATACCCATTTGAAGGATATCTAGTTTGTCAGCATCTCTAATTATCTTGCAATGGAGGTCGTTTGACTTTTTTAAGTCTTTGGGATAGGTATATTTATTATGGTATTTTATAGCATCATAAATTATATCGTAGTAAATTTCTTTTGAGTAGTATTTTTTTATTTCATATTCCTTAAAAAGTCTTAAAATTGCTAAGTCTCCGTGATCTATTGATAGAGTATCATTATATGTATGAAATTTATCCCACTGTTCAAATCTAGAGTAATCGTGGAGTAATCCGATGATGGAGGCTAATTCAATATCTATACTGGATAATTTATTATCTAGGGCAATTTGTCTTGAGATATCCATTACTCTTAATGAGTGATAGTATTTTTTAGCTATTTCTTCATCTAGAATATCATAGGTATATACGTATTTGGTAAATTGTTCTTTTAATGCATTAATATCCATATTATCACCTTTTATCTTTATGTTCTTTTAAAAAAAAGTCTATAATGAAAGGGCGAATTACTCGTGGTACCACCTTTCTTATAGACTTGTCTATCACTTATTACTTTAACGGGTGTCCGTTATATCTTACTTAAATTCAGATATAAAACTCACAAGCTACCTTCGGATAAATAAATTATTAGTTTACACCAAACACTAATTCTCTTTAAATTTATGTTATCTTACTCCTCTTGATCGCGGTTTTTAAATATGTATTCAATATTATATCATATTATTTTTATTTTGCAACTTTTATTTTTCTATTTTCTTTTTAATATAATTTTTTAAGACTAATTCAATTTGTTTAAAAAATTTTTCTATTTTTTTATCTTCAAAAATCAAAGAATTAGTTATTTTTTCAATGTACTCTTTTTCTTGAACAATTGAATAACTTGATTTATAGTTTAGGGCAAATAGATTAGATAATACGATTAGGATGTTATCGGCATTGTTGTCGGATACTTTATTTTCTATTTGTCTAAATAATTTGAAGTCGTTATATACGAGAGTACTAGGATATGTATCAATACGGTTATCAATATATGGATAATTTATAACCATACGTAGTTCTTCTAATTTGTGGACATCTTTCATAATATTACATATACAGATAGTTTTATCATCTATGTTTTTAGGAAGGCCATCTTTATTGTGACAAAAAATTCCTAATTTAATTAAATTGTCATACTTAGTTTCATTAGTTATTTTTCTAATTAACCCATCTTCAAATAGTATTTCAATTGATTTCATAGTGCTATCTTGTTCAACATTATCTAAATAATTATAGTTTTTTTGTTCAAAGTTACCGATATCGTGAAATAAAGCAATTAGTTCGATGACAACGATTTCTTCTTCAGTAAAGATATTCATTTCACTAGCTATTATTTTTGCTAAATCCATTGATTTTAGAGAATGAAAATACTTGGCTTTAGACCAGGTGTTGTTCATATCTATTTTCTTTATATATTCTTCAAAATATCTTAATAATCTACTACTTTTCATATGTTACCTTTCTGATATGGATATCTATTTTGTTATTGATAAAATTCTATATGTATAATTAGTATATAACAATTACTAATATTTTTCAATATTTTTAGATAATAGTTTTTACTTTTTTATTGGTAATATTTGGTAATATTCCTACCAATTATGGTAATATTTTGATAATGAGTTAATTTATATCTTTCCTTTTATTATAATTAACTGTAGTGGAGGTAAATCATGGATTTAGGAAGTAAAATTAAAAACATCAGATATAACAATAATGTTAGTCAAGAAGAAATGTCTAAGATATTAAAAATTAATAGAAATTACTTATCCAGAATTGAAACTAATAAGTCTTTACCGACCGCTGAAGTATTGACGAGGTTGGCTGAAACTTTTAGTGTTAGTATTGATTCTTTACTCGGGGTTAATCTTGATGGTAAAGAGGGAGAAGTGGCTAAATTAAATAAGATTAAGAAAGTAAATCAATATTGTTCTTGTCTTTCTAATTCAGAACTAGACTTTGTTATTAATATGTTGTGTGTGATGACAAATAATGCTAGAGGAAAACTAAATCAATAATATTTGTAGTTTACAATTAATATTTGTAAACTTTTTTTATCAAGATATTTATGTTTGCTAAAGTATGGTATAATTTTGGTGGAGGGATAGTTATGATATATGTTAAGGATATTGTAAATATTTGTAAAGGAGAACTTATCTCTGGGGATGAGAATATTGTTTGTATAAATTTTACTAAGGATACGAGAAATTGTTATGATGGAGATGTTTACTTTGGTATTAGAGGAGAAAACTTTGATGGGAATTCTTTTTATAAGGAGGCTTTTTTAAAGGGTGCTAAGGTATGCGTTTTAGATAATATAGAAGTAATTGATCGAGATTATATTAGGGACAAAACGGTGGTGTTGGTTAGTGATTCAGTTAAAGCTTTGCAAGATATTGCTAAATATAAAAGGGAATTATATGATATTCCGGTAGTAGGAATTACTGGTAGTACAGGAAAAACTTCGGTTAAGGATATGATTTATAAAATCCTTAGTAAAAAATATAAGGTATTGGCGACGGAAGGAAATTTTAATAATGAGATTGGTCTTCCTTTAACAATTCTTAAACTTAAAGATGAGGAATGTTTAGTATTAGAAATGGGGATGAATCATTTTAAGGAAATGCACGATTTATCTAATATTGCTAAGCCTAATGTTGCGGTTATTACTAATATTGGAACATCCCATATTGGAAATCTTGGTAGTAGAGAAAATATTCTTAAGGCAAAATTAGAAATATTGGATGGAATGGTTGATGGAACTTTAATTATTAATAATGATAATGACTTGCTTAGAACAGTTAAGTATGATAATTTAATAACAGTTGGAATAGATAAAAAAAGTGATTATATGGTTCACGATTTAAAAGAGGGAGTATTTAGTTCTGAATTTTATATTAATGATAGATATATAACTATACCTGTTGGTAGTAGAGCTTATGTTTATAATGCTTTATTGGCTTATGCAGTAGGAAAAAAACTTGGAGTTAGTGATGATGATATTGTAGATGCTTTAAAGGAATTTAAATTAACTCCTCATAGATTAGAGGTGTTAAGAAAAGATAATGTTACAATTATTGATGATACGTATAATGCTAGTTTAGATTCGGTTAAAAATGCTTTATCAATGCTTAGCAAGGTGGATGGGAGAAAGGTTTTTATATTTGCTGATATACTGGAAACGGATAATTTTTCAGCAGATATTCATAAAAGTATTGGTAAGGAGTGTGTAGATAAGAATATTGATGTAGTTATTTGTGTTGGAAAGCTTGCTAGATATACTTATGATATCGTTAAGGATAGGAATATTGATAGTTATTATTTTCATAATAATCAAGAGTTGTTAGAAAAGATTGAGACAATTATTAAAGATGGAGATACAATCTTAGTAAAGGGTTCTCATAGTATGAATTTAATTGAGGTAGTTAATTATTTAATTAAATAGTTTGAGAATATAATATTAATAGCATATTTTCAATAAGAGAATATACTATTAATTTAGTTTAGTTCTTTATTTTATATAAAAATAAAAGCAATCTGTAAAAAGATTGCTTTATATATTTAGTTCGAATAGTTCGAACACTTTTTTCAATGGGACGGATTGTGGGAATCGAACCCACGCGTGTTGGAACCACAATCCAATGTGTTAACCACTTCACCAAATCCGCCAGTACGTTTGTAATTATATCAATTATATATTATTTTGTCAATGATTTTATTTAATAAAGATAATAATCGCGATTATTATCAGAATAATTCCTCCGATTGTTTTAGAATAAGATCCTATTTTTTTACCAATAATATTTCCTAAAAGAAGGCCTAAATAAGTAAAGGTTAGGCTTGATAGAGAAAAAACAGTTGATGAGAGATAATAGTTATTAGTAATAGCTTTTAGTCCTATTCCCACGGAAAGGCTGTCAATACTTACTGATAGACCAAATATTAGGAATCCCATTCTACTGATAGTTAGTGTTTCTTCTTCTTTATAATTAGAAATGATTAAATCTACTCCAATATATGCTAAGATAATGGACGCAATTAAATTAATACTAATAATATCTATTTTACTGATGATGAGACCAAAATTAAGGCCTATTAAGGGCATAATGAAATGATATAATCCAACGATGATGGATAAAAGGATTTTTTCTTCGGAAGATAATCCGGCCATACCGTATACTAGGGCTAGAGAAAAGGCATCCATACTTAAGCTTATTCCAATTAATAAAACAGTAAAAAAAGAAGACATAATATTCACCTATTAAATATTACTCTTCTTTTTTTTGTTTTAGAATATTTTATTGATTAACTCTTGAAAATATGATTTATAAGTATGGCTTTCTTCGGTATCTATAAGGCAAAAATTGGGAAATAGAACACACCAGAAGTTACTGCCACTGGCTTCACCAATAGAAATAACTAATGATTCATAATATCCTTCTTCATAAGTGATACCTTGATATTTTTTTTCAGGGAAGTAATTATTACCATAATTGACGGTATAAGGAAGTTGGTAATCGTTATCTTTAAATATTTGTTTGATATTTGTTTCAATATTTGGAATATTTGATTTAATTATACTTCTGGCATCATCTATATTGGGGGTATCTTTAGTTAAGGTATAGATATCTTTTTCTAGATATGATTTAACTTTTTCTTTGATGTTAATGTCTATAGGATCATTACTATTAGGAATAACTCTTAATCTTATAGAAGAGTCTGGTATTAATACTATTTCATTGTTTTGTTTATATAAAGCTATTATTATTAAAGCAAGAAGAATTAAAAATATTTTTCTTTTCATCTTATCACCTACTAATATATTGTTATATTTATTTTATTGTTAAACAAAAAAAGTAAATTTTTTATTTTAATTTACTTTTTGATATTAGTTATAAAGATATAGCGATCTTTATTTGACAAGTCTTTTTCAACAGTAATGTTGATATCTTTTAATTTATTTTTAGCATATTCAGTTATGGGGATTGCTTGGTTATATCCGATTTCTAATGCTAATAAATATTTTTCTTTGGTTATTAATGGGAGATTATCAATTATTTTTTTATAGAAATATAAGCCATTATCTTTAGCATATAGGGCTATATGAGGTTCATTATTTTTAACTAAATCCATTATTTCTTCTTCTTCAGAAATGTATGGGGGGTTAGAAATAATTAGATCATATTGTTTTTCTTGATAAGTTGCTATATCTTTGTTTAAAAAATTAATTTTAACATTATTATTTTGAGCATTTTTTCTGGCTATGGATAAGGCTTTATTTGAGATATCAAGGGCATCAATATTGGATTCGAGATGTTTTTTTAGGGTAATAGCAATACAACCAGATCCTGTTCCTAAATCTAGGATATCTATTTTTTGGGGGAAATATTTCTTGGCAAGAGAGATGGTTTTTTCTACAAGAAATTCTGTTTCGTATCTTGGTATTAGAACGTCTTCGTTTACTTCGATAATATTTCCATAAAAGTTTACGTTACCTACTATATATTGGATTGGTCTATTGTTAAGTAATTCTTTTTGATATTTGATGAGGTTAGTTTCATCTAGGTTGTTTTCTTTTAAATATTTTTTTAGGTATTCTAGATCAGAATTATATTTCGCTTTGTTCAAGTTCAATTCGTTGGTTTTCATTGATTAGGGCCTCAATAATTACTCCTAGTTCTCCTGTCATAATGCGATCTAGGTTCATAGATGTAAATCCAATGCGGTGATCAGTAACTCTGTTTTGGGGATAGTTATAGGTTCTTATTTTTTCTGAACGGTCACCAGTACCAATTTTGTTTTTTCTTTCGGTGGCATTGGCTTCTTCTTGTTCTCTTAACTTTAAGTCATATAATCTGGTTTTTAAGATTTTAAAGGCTTTTTCTTTGTTCTTTATTTGGCTACGTTCTGTCTGTGAGTAGACAATAATTCCGGTTGGTATATGGGTAAGGCGAACTGCTGAGTCGGTAGTGTTAACACCTTGTCCTCCACAGCCACTACTTCTGGTAATATCAATTCTTACTTCTGATTCATCTAATTCGTAGTCAAATTCTTCAGCTTCGGGCATTACTAAAACTGTAGCAGTTGAGGTGTGTACTCTACCTTGGGATTCTGTTTCAGGAACTCTTTGGACCCTGTGAGCACCAGACTCATATTTTAATTTTGAGTAGGCACCCTCCCCTTTTATCATAAATTCAATTTGAGAATATCCACCAGCGGTTCCTGGTTCTTCATTTAAAATTTCTATTTTCCAACCAAAGTTATTAATATAGTGATTATACATATCAAATAAGTCTCCGGCAAAAATGTTAGCTTCATCTCCGCCAGCGGCTCCACGTATTTCTACGATAACATTTTTCTCATCGTTAGGATCGTGTGGTAAGAGTAATATTTCTAAATCTTTTTCTATTTTTTCTTTTTCCTTTGTTAGGGTATTAATTTCTTCTTTAGCAAATTCTTGCATATCTTTATCCGTTAACATCTCTTTGGCAGTTTCAATATCAGATATAATGCTTTTATATTTTTGATACATTTCAACAGTAGTTGATAATCTTCTTTGTTCTTTGGATAGTTCAGTCATTTTTTTGATGTTACTGATGACTTCACTACTTGATAATTCTTGAGATATTTCGTCGTATCTTTTTTGAATAGCTTCTAGTCTATTTATCATAAAATATCTTCCTTTCTCTCTGGGAATAAGTATAACATAAAATAATTAAGACTGCAATTTTTTATGGATAATTTGATAATATTTGACTTATTTTTGAAGGTGGCAAAATTTTGTTTTTTGCTAAGTAAATATTGAAATGTTAACAAATGTTTGATATAATTAGGTGGGTGGTATTATGAGGGAAAGAGTTATTTTACATATTGATTGTAATAATGCTTTTTTATCATGGACTGCGGTTAATATGCTACATAATGGAAGTAAGATTGATATTCGAAATAGATATGCGGTAATTGGAGGCAAGGAATCTGAGAGAAAGGGAATTGTTTTGGCCAAGAGTAATCTTTGTAAACAAAAAGGGGTTATTACTGGTGAGACATTGTATGCTGCTAGAAGGAAATGTCCATATTTAGAGGTATATCCTCCAGAATTTAAGGTTTATAAGCAATATTCAGATGTTATGTACACTTATTTAAGTAGTTATACAGATAAGATTGAAAGATATTCGATTGATGAGTGTTTTGTGGATTTTTCTGATTTAATTAATATTTGGCCTAACCCTGTTAAAGTTGCTTATAAGATTAAGGATGATATTAAGAATAATTTTGGATTTACGGTTAATGTAGGAATTGGAAATAATAAATTGTTGGCGAAGATGGCTAGTGATTTTTCTAAGCCAGATAAGGTTCATACGTTGTTTTTATCGGAAATTAGGAAGAAAATGTGGGGGCTTGATGTTGAAGAGTTGTTTATGATAGGTAGAGCTAGTAGTAAAAAATTACATAGTTTGGGGATTAAGACAATTGGGCAATTGGCACAAACAGATATAGATTATTTGGTTCAGCATTTTAAAAGTATGGGTAAAATGATGTGGGAATATGCTAATGGGATAGATAATTCACAGGTAGAGAGTGACTATGGAAATCCAAAGAGTATATCCAATTCGATTGTTTTACCATATGATTATACTAATTTAGATGATATATATATGGTTATTAAAAAGTTATCAATGGATACGGGTAGGAAACTTAGAAGTAAGAGAATGTATGCGCCGAATGTTAATGTATGGGTAAAGTTTCATAATTTTACAAAGATTAGTAAACAGGTAACGTTAGAAAACTTAATTAATAGTGATGAAGATATTTATAAGGAAGCTATTAGTCTTTTTAATAAAATATGGAGTCCAGATGATGATAAAAAAGTTAGGGCTTTATGTGTGGGTGTTAATAATTTGACAGATGTGTATAAAATTCAATTGTCAATATTTAATCAAGTAAATGATGAAGTTAAAGAGGATGAACATTTACAAGAAGCACTTGATAAGATAAGAAAAAAATATGGCAATAATTCAATTACTTATGCTGATATGGTTAAAAAGTAATTGGCCATATTTTTTTTATTTATGTTTAACAGACTGTATAATTTTATTAGTAATGGATGTTGGATCTAGTTCAAGTAAACTAAGGATTTCATTCTTTTTTCCTTGTTCAATAAATTCATCAGGAATAGCAAATATCTTTATATTTCCTTGGTAGTTTTTTGTTTTAGCATAGGTGGTTAAATAGAAACCAAGGGAATTTATAAGAGTTTGTTCTTCGTAAATAAAGATTGATTGGTAAGTAGTTAGAATTTCATCATATAAATTGGTATCTATTGGTTTTTGATATCTGGCATTTACAATAGCTAGATCTAGAGTGTTGGCAAGGTTCTTTTTGATTATTTTAGCATTGTTTAAGAGATTACCATAAGTTATTAAAACTGCATCTTGGCCTTTTTCTAAATATTCCCATGATCCTATAGGAATTATTTGATAGTTCTTTTTTTGGTATTTTAGTCTATCTTTGGAGTATCTTATAGCAAAGGGCTTTTTAGATAAAATAGCTGTATATAGAATATTACCTGCCTCAATACTATCTTTGGGGGTAGATATTATTAGATTAGGGATGGGCATTAGAAAGGTTAGATCATATATTCCTTGATGTGTTTCACCATCTTCGCCGACTATTCCGCAACGATCTATTCCTAAAATGACGTGGGTATTCATTCTGGCAATATCGTGAAGAACTTCGTCGTATCCTCTTTGAAGAAATGTTGAATAAATCGATACGAAGGGAATTAATCCTCCAATACTCATACCGTTGGCTAAAATTAGGGCATGCTCTTCGGCAATACCAGCATCAATAAAGTTATGAGGATATAATTCTTTATATTTTAATAGTTTACTTCCTCCAGTCATTGCAGGAGTTATTACCATTAGATTGTTATTTCTTTCGGTTAATTCAATTAAATGGTTACTTATTACTTCACTCCAAGTTACTGTATCATCTTTGGCTACTAAGGGTTTACCGGTTTCTTTATTAAAAGGTCCTATTCCGTGCCACATACCAATAGTATCTTCTTCACAGGGTGGATATCCCTTCCCTTTTTTAGTTATAACGTGTATTAATACTGGCTCAGTTTCTTTTTTGGCCATTTCAAGATATGCTAACATTTCTTTATAATCGTGCCCATTTATTGGTCCATAGTATTTTAATCCTAATTCTTCAAAAAGGAAGCCTTCTTTTAAATATAGTTTTTTAAATGAGGATTTTAGGGCAGTTACGCTTTTACTTAAAGGGGATCCTATTAAAGGAATTTTATTTAGGAAGCGTTTGGTTTTATCTTTAGCATTGTGATAGGCATAATTAGATCTTATTTTGTCTAAATTATTATGAAGAGCACCAACATTTTTAGAAATACTCATTTCATTATCATTTAAAATAATTATTAGTCTGGTTTTTGTAACTCCAATATGATTAATTGCTTCATATGGAAGGCCATTGCCCATAGAACCATCACCAATAACGGCAACTATATGATAATTTTTATTTTGTTTATCTCTAGCTAAAGCCATACCTAAGGCAGCAGAAAGAGAGGTTGATGAATGTCCAGCTTCATAAGAGTCATATGGACTTTCTTTTCTTTTTTGAAAGCCAGATAAGCCATTTATTTGTCTTAAAGTGTCAAACTGTTTAGCTCTTCCTGTTAATATTTTATGAGTATAACATTGGTGAGAAACATCAAAAATTATTTTATCGCGGGGACTGTTAAAAACTTTATGAATAGCAATAGTTAGATCAGTTATACCTAAATTAGATGATAGATGTCCTCCAGTATGGGATACTTTATCAATAATAAAATTTCTAATATCACTAGATAATAATTCAAGATCTTTAATTTTCATTTTTTTCAAAAAATGAGGATTTTTAATGTTTTGAATTTCCATATTGGTCTCCTTATCTATATATATCTATTTCTGGTGTATACAAGAGTGTATTATACATAATAATATTCATTTTAGCAAGATAAGAGTGTTCTTTTTAGTTACAGTTTACAATAATTTATGATATACTTATTTATGCATAGAAAGAAGGATTAAAATGAATGAGTTTATTATTTCAGAAATTGCAAAGGAATTAAATATTAAAGTTAATCAAGTAGAAGTGGTATTAAAATTACTGGAAGATGGTAATACTATTCCATTTATTGCTAGATATAGAAAAGAAGCTACAAATGCTTTAGATGAAGAACAAATCAGAAAGATAGATGAAGTTTATCAGTATCAGGTTAGTCTTGCAAAGAGAAAAGATGATGTTATTAGATTAATTGATGAAAAAGGAATGATGACGGAAGAACTTAGGAATAATATTATTAAATGCAGTAAGTTAGTTGAGGTTGAAGATTTATATCGTCCTTATAAAGAGAAAAAGAAAACTAAAGCAACAGAAGCAATTAAAAATGGATTGGAACCGTTGGCAAAGATTATTATGTCTCAACCTGATAAATTGGATATAGATAAGGTATGTTGTAATTATTTAAATGAAAATATTAAAAGTAATGAAGAGGCAATTACTGGGGCTAAATATATCATTAGTGAATGGATTAGTGATAATGCTTATTATAGAAAGTGGATTAGAAATTATTTTTATAAAAATGGGATAATTACTTCAAAGGTTAAAAAGAATGCGAATGATGAAAATAAAGTATATGAAATGTATTATGAATATAGTGAGATGGTAAAAAATATTAAGCCACATAGAATTTTGGCAGTTAACCGTGGGGAAAATGAGAATGTTCTTAATGTATCAATAGATGTTAATGAAGAAGAGATTATTAAGTTTTTGGAAAATAAGGTTATTAGAAATAATAAGACTAATGTAATTGAAATAATAAAAGATGCAATTAAAGATAGTTATAAGAGATTAATTGCTCCTTCGGTAGAAAGAGAAGTTAGATCTGATTTGACAGAGGTTGGAGAAGATAGTGCTATTGACAATTTTGGAAAGAATTTAGAGAAATTGTTGTTAACTCCTCCGATGAAAGATAAGATTGTTTTAGGGTTTGATCCGGCATTTAGAACAGGATGTAAATTAGCGGTTATTGATGCAACTGGAAAGAAATTAGAAATTGCAGTTATATATCCTCATGAACCACATAATAAATACGAGGAATCAAAGAAAATATTGTGTGACTTGATAAAAAAATATAATGTTCAAATTATTGCTATTGGTAATGGTACGGCTTCTCGTGAATCAGAAAAATTTGTAGCTAGAGTTATTCAAGAAGCGGGTTTAAATGTTGAATATATCATTGTTTCTGAGGCTGGTGCTAGTGTATACTCTGCTAGTAAATTGGCAATTGAGGAATTTCCTGATTTAACGGTAGAAAAAAGAAGTGCTATTTCAATAGGAAGAAGACTACAGGATCCATTAGCAGAGTTAGTAAAAATTACTCCGGAGAGTATTGGTGTTGGGCAATATCAGCATGATGTAGCTAATAAGAAGTTAACAGAATCTCTTGATTTTGTGGTATCAAAAGCAGTTAATAGTGTTGGAGTAAATATTAATACAGCTTCCCCTTCTTTACTTAAGTATGTTTCTGGAATAACTAAAAAGAATATTGATAAAATCATAGATTATAGAGATAAGACTGGTAGAATTAATTCAAGAGAAGAAATTATGAAAAAGAAATTACTTGGAGATAAGGCTTATGAACAAGCAATTGGCTTTTTAAGGATTTTAGATGGAGATAATGTTTTAGATGCAACAGCTGTACATCCGGAGAGTTATAGTATTGTTATGAGTTTATTGAAAGAATTAGGAATGTCTATTCAGGATATTGGGACGGAGAAACTTATTAATAAGTTAGAGGAAATAGATATAGATAAATATAAGGATATTTTGTATACTGATATTTATACTTTGAAGGATATTATTGATTCATTAAAGAAACCTAATCGTGATCCTAGAGATGATATGCCAAAGCCTTTACTTAAAAGTGATGTTTTAGATATTAAGGATTTACAAGTTGGAATGAAGTTACAGGGTACTGTCAGAAATGTTATTGATTTTGGAGCGTTTGTAGATATTGGGTTACATAATGATGGATTAATTCATATATCTAAAATGAGTAATAGTTATATTAAACATCCGAGTGAAATATTAAATGTTGGTGATATTATTGATTGTTATGTCATAGATATTAATAAAGAAAAAGAAAAGGTTTCTCTTTCCTTGATAGATCCCACTTTACTAAAAAATTAAATTTTTTAGAGAAATTTTAAAAGAAGTATTGACAAAGTAAGCAATATATAATAGAATTTATATTGCCTACTTGATTTGCGGATGTAGTTTAATGGTAGAACTTCAGCCTTCCAAGCTGACCACGTGGGTTCGATTCCCATCATCCGCTCCAAATTGATAGGAAACTCGGAAAATTTACTTCTGAGAGTAATAAATGCTAACTAGAAATAGTTAGTTTTTTTGTTATTTAAGAAGGGATGAGTGATTATATGTTAACAATTGAAACTAAAGAATTAGAGATAAGTTTAGAACTAAAAAGAAAGGTTGAAATGATTTGTAAGTTTGCTTGTGCTAAACCTATTTTCATAAATGGAAATATCAAAAGTATTAAGGAAACAAATATTGCTTATGTTATACCACATATTATTAAAGTTAATAATATTGATTATTTAATGTTTGATGAATGTGATGATATATTTGTTAATGGTTATGATGAAAAAGTATTTAGATTTGTGTTTAAAAGGTGAAGAATCTATTCCTGAGAGAAAAATAATTCTTGATACTAAACTTCGAGAACTTGAGAATAAGATGAAAGAGATTCAAGAGGCAATTAATTTTGTTCATTGGAAGCAAAATTTTTATAATGATGTATTATCAGGAAAAATAAAATATTTTAGTTATTTAATTAAGCGACTGTAATGAAATAAAATAATTTTAATTCCTTTTTTAATGTTAAAAATCTAACAATTATAATTGTTCATTTCTTTTTGTATAAAAATACCTACTAGTACTTTTTTAGGTTCTAGTAGGTGTTATTTACAATAAGTCGGTTATTCTTCATATCTAACTTCATTCATATAGTTAAAACCACTCAAGAAATAATCATATGAATAATCTCTTACTCTATTTTCCATTAAATCATTTATAGGAATAATAGTATGATCTTTTAATATTACATATTTATATGTAAATGTTAAAACTTCATCATAATACTTTGTTAAGGACTTTATTCTGACCATAGCTGTTTCGGTTTTATTAGAGTTAGTATCAAAATAAGTCATCATCTCATAAAATGATTTATCAGTTTTAACTATTCTTTCATTGTAGATTCTAATCACTTTTTCATTATTATAACTTCCTTTAATTTCACTGAATGATGGATATTTTGTGTCTTGATATAAAATTCTATATAACTTATTATTACTTAGATAAGCATAATTAGACATAAAATCATATTTTATTTTTTTGCCAAGAAATTTGGTTGAGTATTCCCACTTAAGATAATTACTTAGTTTATAATTAGCATTTAGATACATATCATAACTATCTCTAACTTTATTGTCAAGATTTTCATCGTGTAATGTATATAAAGTATCGTTATAATCAAAAAATTGTATATCAGCACCGTTGGTTGGCCTTATATTCATTACTTTAATATTATCATCTATATCGTATACTTTTTTATATATAAATTCTCCCTCATCTAATTTATTTGGATCAAATATGTAAATAGAATTATTGTTTATAAAAGCGTAATTACTAAAGCAAGAAGATTCATTTAAAAAATCTAATGCTGATATTTTTTTGTAATCGCTTTTTTTCTTCTTATTTAAAGATGAAATATATTTTACTAATTTACTGTTACTTGTATTATCCGGATTTAGGCTATTGGGATTATTGTTATTTTTAGGGATAAATATTAGGGATGAAAGAATTATTATTACTATAACCAATAAAATTATTATTATTTTCCTTTTGTCTTTCATATGGCTACCTTTCTATATAACCAGATGTTTTATTTAAATACATATCATCTGTTATACTCTTGTATCTTTTACCATTATAGTCATCTGTAAAACCATTATATGCTTTATATATTTCATTTGTTTTTGTATCATATACTCTTTCATATCCAAGAGTTGCATCACTTTGTTTTTGACTCATAATATCATAAGATTTATTTCTTTTATTCCAAGAGTCCATTATTCCATCGCTTATCTGGTTACCAATGCTTCTAATGGTTTGAAAATTCTTCATAACAGCATCTTGAGCTGAATTAAAACCATTTATGAAAGTATCTGTAAATTCCAATGAAGCAACAATATTATTTAAAATCTCTTGATAATTAATAAGTTCATCTTTAGGAGTAGTTATAAAAATGGAATCATAAACATTTAAAAAATAAATATCTATTTTTTTACCTGATATGATATTTTCATTAACATAATATGGTCCTGGATCATAAACATAGGCAGTAAACAATCCTTCACACTCGCGTCCTTCACTGTCTTTAAATGTTGCCCTCAAGAGGTCTCCACCAAACATTCCTTTACCTAAATTAGCCGCAACTGTAAAATCTGTTAAAGTGGGGAATTTAAATGATGATGTATTATTTAAAGGACCTAATTCATTAAATATTTTATAGAATCCCTCTGTTGTTTTTTCAGCAATTACCGGATTTTTGGCAAATATATTGTTTGGATAATATTTTTTTTGCCAATTTTTTGCATCTTCTGATTTATTATACCCTTCTGTTTTTAGATTAAAGAAAAATTGATAGGATGGGTTATTTGGATCATATACTTTAATAGTGTAATGGATATAATCTCCAATTGTATCTACTACCCATCCTTTGGGTTTTTTAAGAGAAAAATAGGAATTACTATAATCTTCTAAAATTATATTGTTATGTTCACTTTTTTTGATTTTAAATTTACCATTGTGGCCAATTATACCGATTCCAACATTTTTGATTATAAGGATAATTATTAAGACTAATACTGTTATACTAAGTGATAATATTGTTATGTTTTTTTTGTTTTTTAAATCGATTCTACCTAAAATGCTATTTAATTTACTTTTCATAAATGCCTCCTTTAATTATATTATTATTATATCATAATTTTAAACAATAGCAATAATCGTTTTATTATTTTTGTTGATATTGAACTATTTTATTATTTTCATATAATCACTTTTCCTCTAGTATATATTATGATGGGGTACTTAATGATGATTAATTACTTTGAAGGATATTTTAATGTTATAACATAATAAAAGTAGATGTTAAATCTACTTAATTATAGTTTTCTTGATAGTTTATATAAAAGTTTATTTGAGTGATATCTTCATATCTTATTTTGAACATATAAGGATTTTATAATTCATACTTATAAATTGTGGCATTTTGTGGATTAAAAGAAAGAAAGTTAGTATTTTTATCATAACCATTAATATTATAGTGTATTGCTTTAATAAATGCTCCGTGGGAAATAATTAAGATATTTTTATTTGGATATTTTGTTTTTATTTCTTTTAAAAAGTTAGCGGCTCTGTTTAAGCAGACGGTAATACTTTCGATGTTTTCATCTTGGTAATTTAAGTTATAATCCCAAAGTTTATTTATTAGTTCTTCACTTGTTTTAGTTCCTTCGTAATTCCCAAAATTTCTTTCTTTTAGAAGATTATTATATAATATTGTTTTTTTATTATTAGCAATAATTTTAGCAGTTTCTTTAGCTCTTTTTTGGGATGATGATAAGATTAAATCTATTTTATTGAGATTTATTTTTTGAGATAATTCAGTGACTTCTTTTCTACCTTCGGGTGATAATGGAATATCTTTTGTTCCTTGTATTAGTTTTTCTTTGTTCCAAGAGGTTTTGCCGTGACGAATTAAATAAATAGTTATCATTATATTCTCCTTTAATATGTTTATTATATCATTTTTTTTAGAACTTTTTACTTTATTGATGTTTTTTGATATAATGATTATATGTTAGGAGGGATAGAATGGAATTTGTTAAATATAATGATGGATATAAGGATATAGTGGAATTAATTAATAAGGAAATATTAAGTGAAAGAAAGGTAACTAATATAAGTTGTTTTGATAAGAATAATAGTATGTTGGTTATTGTTAACAATGAGGTAGTAGGATTTGCTTCGGTTACTTTTAATAGAGGGATACCTACTATTCAATATGGTGTTTTAAAAGCTTTTAGAAGATTGGGATATGGTACTTTAATTTTGGATAAATTAACAGATAGGTTATTTGAAGAGGGATATAATAGAGTGGAATTATTGATAGCTCCTAAAAATGAGGCATCTGTTGGTTTAGCTAAAAAGATTGGGTACTGTTTAGATGTTTATAATAATGGAGATGTGGAATTTAATCCAGATAATGAAGAAAGAATGTATTTAACGTATTATAAAAATAGTTATAAGAAAATTAGATAGAAGAAAAAGAACAATTTTAGAGATTATTTCTAAAATTGTTCTTTTTTAACCTACTTTTTGTTTATTTTTTGAGATGAGATTATTTAAAATAATAAAGATTACTGAGAATACTACTAGGATAAGGGTATTTAGAAGAATGGGGGTAATTGCTTTTAGGTTTAAAACTTCGATGGTTGATACTAAGTCATTGGTATTATTAAACCAATAAGCTGGAAATATGCGGGCAAATGATAAAACAGAATCTGGTAACCACTTAGTTGGAATAAAAGCTCCACATAAGAAAGCTTGGCTTAGTGCAACAATGTTTACGATACCATTAATGGCATTTTTATTGTTGATAATAGTACTTATTAATAAAGCAATTGTTAAGGCACAGAAGGAGAATACAAGGGTGTTTAAGATATAGATTAGTCCTCTTACAGTGAACATTACCTTTCCTAGAAGAATTACTCCTAGAGCGACATATAGAATCCATATTATTAGTGAATAGATAAAGCTTGCAAGAATAATTTTTCTATTATGTTCTTTATAGTTCATTTTACTTATAATAGTTCTTTTCTTTATTGTTAATTCATTGAAACTAGTTAGAACCAGACTTAAGATATAAATAATTACAGCCATAATACTATAACTAGCAAAATTAAAGAAGCGTGATGACTTGGTTAGGGTGTTTGTATCTAATTTAGTAGTCATAGTAATTTTTGATTTTTCTTTTAAACTTTGATTGATGTTACTTATTAGTTCTTCTTCATTATGAGTATTTTTTGAATAGATATCTTGTACTTTTAGATATCTGGTTAACATCATTTCTACTAAACTAGAATCATAGTCTTTAGTGGATTTTATATTTATTTCTTGGGGAATTCCTTTTAGAATAGAATCTCTATATCCAGAGGGAATATAAATTATGTAGTTTACATCTCGGTAAAATAGGGCATCATCTCGGGCTTCTTCATTATCTTTTATCTTTACTATGTTCGTATTATTTTCTAGATAAGTAATGAGGTTTTTGGTTAGGCCTTTTGGGGTGTCTTCATTTACTATTAAGATATCTGGTGTAGTATTAGTAAAGGTAGTTACTTGGTTATTAGCAGTAGTATTCATTCCTCCAAAGGCGATTAACATCATAGTATATAGAATAACAGTTCCTTTATAGTGTTTTACTATTTTCCAAAATGTTTTAAATACTGTCATATTTTTGCCTCCTTAACTTTATAAGGGAAAGTAGGAACATAATTAGGGAAAAGATGATTAGACTTATTATGTTAAAGTTATATCTATCTAGTGTGTTATAGTAATATAGGGAATATAGACCATCCGTTATCATATTAGCAGGATTTATTATGTTTAGAATAGGAATATTTTTATCTATTACATATTTCATTGTAATACCCATCATTCCAGATAGGAAACTGCAAAACATTGTTATAGCTATTAAGATGCCCGTTTTGGCTCCTTCGCCTACTTTTAAGGTAGTGGAAACGGCTACGCCTAGTGATAAGCTAGCTAAAGCTCCTACTAGTGAGAGTAATATTACTAATGGGAAATTATTGCCATAATCAATATGGAGTATTAGAATTGTATATGTATATAGGAGGAATAATCCTAATAATTGGATTAAATAACTTGCTACTAGGCTACTTAATAAGGTAGTGCTTTTGTTTAAGGGAGAGATACTAGTACGGGCTCCAACGCTATTCATATTTGGTAATTTGTAGTTGGTTATAAATAGTGAGATCATACTACCATATAAGGCTGCCATAGCAATTAGAGTATAAAATTCAATCATTGTATAACTTAAATTTTTATTAGAAATATCGTTTAGTTTTATATCACTATTATTTATGGTGGTAAGAATTTGTTTAGCAATTTCTTCAGGGTTAATGGCTTGATTTCCGTTAGCTAGTTCTTTTTCAATAGTTTGTTTAGTTAAAGTATCAAGCATTTCTTTTTCGCAATATATTTCATCAATAACATATCTTAAAATAGTTTCATAGACGCCAGATGAAGAGACAGTTATATCAACATTATCTGGATTAAATTCTAAATAGCCAGTTATTTTTTCTTCTTCAAGAAGTTTTTTTGATATTTCTTTGTTTGTAACGGTTATATTAAATAATTTAGTATCATTGTTACTTAGAGTATTTAGGGTTTCTTTAAAGATTTGATCTTCTTCATAGGTTTTAGAATCTACGATAGCGATGTCTATTGTCTTTAGTGTTTCATTTTTTTCAATATTAGAAAATGCCATTTTAAAGAAGGTTCCTAAAATAATTGGAAAAATAAATGTCCAAAATATAAGGCCTTTGTTTCTTAAAAGAATTTTTAGAGAATATTTAAAATTATGATAAAACATTAATCTCTTAGTTCCTTTCCGGTTAATTCTAGAAAGACGTCGTTTAGAGTTGGTCTTTCTGAGAAAATTTTGTTATAAGTTATTTTATTTTCTTTTAAGTAGTCAATTAGGGTTCCTAGGTTATCTTGGCCTTTTTTGTAGGAAATGGTTAGAATTTTACCGGTTATAGTGATTTTTTCAACAGTTTTGAACTTTGTTAATTTTTCTTCTAATTCTGGATGTTGTTCAGTTAATTCGATGGTTATTTTTTCTTCAATATTGGCTAATTCTTTTAATTCGTCACTGGTACCTTCGGCAATTATTTTTCCTTTGTCAAGGATAATAATTCGGTCACATAATAATTCTGCTTCTTCCATATAGTGAGTTGTATAGATGATAGTAGCACCATTATCTCTTAGTTTTTTTATGCCATCTAGAATATTATTTCTACTTTGAGGGTCTACGGCAACAGTTGGTTCATCTAGAAATATTAGTTGTGGTTTATGAGCAATTCCACAGGCGATATTTAATCTTCTTAATAGTCCTCCAGATAATTGCTTAGGATAGAATTTTTTAAATTCTTCTAATCCTACGAGTTTTAGGGCATCGTTGATATATTTTTCTCTGGTAACTTTATCTTTTATATATAAACCACAGAAGTAATCGATGTTTTCATATACGGTTAATTCATTAAAAACAGCTATTTCTTGAAAGATTACGCCAATTTTTCTTTTTATATCATATGCTGATGGTGTCATTGGCTTGTTAAATATTAAAATATCACCATTTTGATAATTTAGAAGGGATAGAATACAGTTAATGGTAGTAGATTTTCCAGAACCGTTAGGTCCTAATAATCCTAATATTTCCCCTTCTTTGACGGTAAACGATAAATTATCTACAGCAGTTAGATTTTTGTATTTTTTAGTTAAATTTTTTACTTCAATTATATTTTTCATATTATATTTTCTCCTTTTTTATAGTTATTAGACGTTAATTTTTTGGTATTCTTTTGGGCCAATTTTCATTAGTAGGTAGTATAAGAAGATGGCAATAATTGTTAAGATAAGAAGATGTAGTAGTAAGATGAGATTAATATCTAGATATTTGGTTAGGTATATGATTAAGATAATACTTAGAAAGAAGATAGCTATACTTAGAAATACTGAGATGATTGAACTCATACTTTGTTTTACTACTTCAGTATCACTACTGGCATTCATTTTAGGATATTTTAAATTAGCTAATAGACCAATACAAGCTGTTAAGAGAATAGTAATTATACCAATAGATATAGTTAATAGAATATTAGTTACTTTAGGAGTAAACTTTATAAAGAAGATTAATTCTGAGATAATAATGAATGGTAATTCAATGGTGTAACAACTAAGTATTTTTGATTTTAAAATAGTTTTTATATCTATTGGAAGGCTTTTAGTGATATTAATTGTTTTCCCTTCTAGGGAGATACTAGATGATGTTATAGAGGTTGTAGTAGTAGAAAAGAATACTAGAAAATGAAATAATACTGGAAGGGATAAGGTAGTATTTAGATTATAAAGTGATAAAATTTTGTTTATTACACTTACTCCTTTTACACAGGTTAGAATAGTTATAATTACTACTATTAAGAGTCCTAATGAGGTATTAAACATATATACTGGAGATGATAAATATCTTTTTATTTCTTTTATTGTTAAAGATATAAGAGGTGATCTTTGTTTTATTATTTCTTTATTATTATTTTTTATTTGATGTTTTTGATGGTTAGCTATGGTATATATTATCTTAAAATAAGAGATACTTCCTAGATATATGAAGATAATAAAGGGTACTATATTTAAGGTAATAAGAATTATTAAATCTAAAATATTAAATTTGGTTATTAAATTTAAATATAACTTTAGAGGATAAAGAATGGTTGTTAAAAGTTTAGTAATATCTGAGGCTTTGGAAACAATAACTTGAAAATAATTTTGAAGATTTAAACTTAAATAAAAGATTCCTAGGAAGACAATACTTGAAAGGATGGTTTGTACTATTTTTTGAGAATTTGATTTGGATGATAATAATTTAATGATATAACCAATTATAGATGAGAAGATTGTTGGAATTATTGGGATTAGAATAGTCATTAGGATTGTTATGGGATAAAATATAGGGGCAGGGTTTTCGTAGTGGATATATACTATAGTTGCTGGTAAGAGAAACATTAGGTTATATATGTATTGAAATAATAGTAGTTTAAAAATCCTTACGAATAAGATTTGAGATTTTTTGATGGGAAGAGAAAATAATAAATCATTGTCTTTAGCATCAAAGAGAATTCCTTGGGATTTGTATATACCTTCAATAATTGTTAGAACGGTTACTATTGCAATAAATAATACTAGTAAAAAGTTAGTTTGGTGGTACGAAGATAGTTCTTTAGCTAGAAAATTTGCATATGTTCCAATAGAGAAACACACAATCCCAAAGAAGATAATGGGAAACATTATTTTAGTTATAGTTGAAGAGTTTCTTTTAGTAGTATATTTAAAGATATTCATATCTTGACTTAGAGCAGCTTTTAATAAAGAGATAGTTTTCATTATTTTTCTCCTAACTCAAGGAAGACTTGTTCTAGGGATTCGTCTCCTTTAATATCTTTCATCTTTCCAATTTTAACAATTTTTCCTTTTTTAATGATGGCTACCCTATCACATAATTTTTCTGCAACATCTAAGATATGAGTTGAGAAGAAAATTGTTTTTCCTTCCTTTGTCATTTGACGCATAATTTCTTTAATATCAAAGACAGCTTTGGGGTCTAAACCTACGAATGGTTCATCCATTATTAATACTTTAGGATTGTGAGATAAAGCGGCAATTAGAGATACTTTTTGTTTCATTCCGTGTGAAAATGAAGAAATGTCATTAGTTAGTTTATCTTCAATTTCAAACATTTGGGCATATTTAGTAATATTTTCTTTTCTTGTTAAAATTGGTACATTATACATATCACAAATAAAATTTATAAAATCTATGGCTTTCATATTTTCGTATAAATCTGGATTATCTGGTACATAAGCCATATCTAGTTTACAGGTAAGGGGTTCTTCTTTAATAGACTTATTGTTTATAAGAATGTCTCCTGAATCGAAAGAAAGAATCCCTGTAATGGATTTTATCATTGTAGTTTTTCCGGCTCCATTATGTCCGATGAAGGCGAAAATTTCGCCGTCTTTAACTTCAAAATTAACGTTATCTAAAGCAAGATCTTTTCCGTTATAACTTTTACTTACATTTTTAATTTCAATCATAGTATTCTCCTTTTATTTTTCTTTATTTAATACCCATTTATTATTGGGATTTTCCTCTAAAAGCATTTGGGCTTGGAATTGGAATGATAGAAGTTTAGATATTTGTTCATCAGTAAAATTTATAGTATCTGTAGCTATAAGCGTAGCAATACCGTGGGTAAATATCCACATTTTTGTATGAAATGATTCTATTTCTTCGTTACTTAAGTTAGTACTTAATTTTATTAGTTTAAGCATTTTGCCATATTCATCTTTGGCACTGTTTATAAATCCCTTAGCAGCTTCTTCGTTTTTACTCATAAATAGAATTTTAAATAGTTGTTTTTCTTCTCTAGCAAACTTTATATAGTTTATACCTATTTGTTTATAGGGAGGAATATTAGGGATACTATTTATTAATAGATACTTATAGAAATACTGTTCTATTATTATTTTTAGTTCATTATTTAACTGTTCTACATTTTTAAATTGATAATATATGGGCCTTATAGAGCAATTCATTCTTTTAGCTAATTCGCGATTACTAATTCCTTCTTTTCCTTTCTCCCTGGCTATTTCTAATGCGGTGTCTAAAATTAGTTCTTTGGTTATTTTTGTAGTTGTTGGCATATTACACCTCCTTTGTATCTAATGATATTGTATCATATGATACAAAAAAAGTATAGATATTTTTTAATAATTTTAAAAGTCACTTTGTGAGTGACTTTATTATAATACTTATTTTCCTAAATATTCTATTAAAATGGTTACTAATGGGTTACTAAAATATGAGACTGTTGATAGATTTCTTATATCAGGTGTATGTAAAAATATTTTGCTATTTCCTAAGTTAACTAATTCATATGGTATACTTGTATCTTGAACGGCAAGGATACCGTTAGCTACTAGTTCAACGGCTTCACCATTAAATACCCACTCTCCTACTCCAACATATACATTATCGGTATTTATTTGTCTTATTCCTACGGAAACAATATCGGTAGTTGGATCAAAATCAACACCTTTTACTTCAGGATAGGCTGAGACAGTAAAATTTATTTTGTAATAACCTGTTTTATTAAAGGTTATTGTTTCTTCATCGGTATTTAGAGTTAATAAATTAGTTGGATCTAGTTCCAGACGATCTATAGGTACTCTTCCTTGACTTTCTACGGCAACGCCATCAGAGGTAGTACCGTTATTGAAAGTTACTAAATAGGCACTTCTTATTAATGTTGGTCCGGCTGGTCCAGTTTCTCCGGGAAATCCTTGTGGTCCAATATCTCCTTGTGGTCCAGTTGGTCCTTGAATTCTTCCAATGTTTTCCCATTTATTTTCATTTTCTGACCATACGTATAGTTCGCCATTTACTAGATATGAATCATTAACATTTCCTTCAGGATGTTCTGCTATTAAGTCATCATAGCTATCATATGTTCCTAGGACAGAAACATTAGCACCAGCCTCTCCTCTAGGCCCGGTTGGGCCAGTCGGACCAGTTGGTCCTGTGGGGCCAATTGGTCCCCTAGGCCCTGTAGGACCAGAGCAACATAGAGGTCGGCATTTTTGATCTGTTTGTATTTTTTGTAAGGCTTTTTGATAATTATTCAAGTGAATTCCTCCTTCAGTAATAGAATATGAATAATTATCTTTAATGTAAATTATACTTATCTAGTAATAATTATTCTTTATATATTTTACTATTTTGTACCAAAAGGTAGCGATGAAGGAAATTATAATAGATATTATGATGTTTGATAAGGATAAGGGTGTTAGATTTAGAAATGTATTTATTTTTGTATATAAGAGAATTAGAATGATAGCTATTATTGTAATATGAATGCTAGTTATTACTTTATCTTTTAGAAGAAATGGAATGGTTTGATAGACATATTTTTGATTACTTGCGGTAATAATTACTAAAAAGATATTAGATATAACTATAATGATAAATCCCATTGTTCTTGCTAAGGAAACGTTACTTGGTAGATAATAGAAGTAAGTTATAAAAGCTGCTAGAAAGATAGTTATTCCTTTTAGGAGGCTTATAACTAGAGTATCTTTATCAAGAATATTTTCGTTTATGTTTCTTGGAGGTCTATTCATTATGTTATCTTCTGGAGGAATTCTTTCTAGAATAATAGAACAAGTTGGATCTATTATTAATTCTAAGATAACAATATGTAATGGTAAGAGCATTAGATTAGTAGGGGATACTCCTAATATAGAGGCTACTAATGATGACATAGCTATAGGAATATGAATAGTTAATATATAACTTATTGATTTTTTTAAATTATCATATATTCTTCGTCCGTCTTTAATAGTATCAATAATAGTTTTAAAGTTGTCGTCTAATAAAATTAAGTCGGCTGATTCTTTTGATACTTCACTCCCTCGATTTCCCATAGCAATACCGATATTAGCTTGTTTTAAAGAACTAGCATCATTTACTCCGTCGCCTGTCATAGCAACGATTAAATTTTTATCTTGATATGATTTGACTATACGCATTTTATGTTCTGGTATTACTCTTGAATAAATAGTTATATCTTTTGATTGTTCTTTTAATTGTTCATCGTTTAGGGTATCTAGAATATTTCCTGGAAGAATATTATTAGGATTAGGTATACCGATGGTAGAAGCTATTTTGGATGCGGTTAGGCCATTATCCCCGGTGATTACTACTACTTTTATTCCAGCTTTGTTACATATTTCAATATATTCTTTTAAATTATCTTTAGGGGGATCAAGAAATCCTACTAGGGCTAAGATAGTTAATTCTTGGCTAGTTAGTTCTTTGTTAATATTTTCATTTTTTAGATGTTTTTTTGTAGCGACAGCAATTACTCTCAAGCCTTCTTCTTGCATTTTTTGAATGTTATTATTTATATTAGTTAGTTTTTCTTTTGAGAGATGACATTGTTTAAGGATATTTTCTGGTGATCCTTTGACATAAAGATTTATTTTTTCTTGTTCTTCCCAAATTGAAGCCATCATTTTATTTTCATTCAGAAAAGGATAATTTTTTATTTTGGTACCTATGTATATTTCTTCTTTGGTAAGTCCTATTTTTTTTGCATAGTTAAAAATAGCTTGCTCCATTGGATCATAGGTATCTTCTTCAGAACATAGACACATTGCTTTTATTAAGTCTTTTTCTTGACAGTTTTCGTAATAAATTTTTGTTATTTCCATTTGATTTTTGGTAATGGTACCTGTTTTATCTACGCATAGGACAGATATTGCACCAAGGGTTTCAATTGATTCTAGTTTTTTGATGAGGGAATGTTTTTTGGCTAAACGCCAAGCACCCATTGATAAGAAGACGGTTAGGACAACAGGAAATTCTTCGGGGATCATAGCCATTGCTAGGGTGATGCCTGAGAGGATACTTTCAATTATTCTTTGTTTTAATGGTAGTGAGGATAGATTGATAAAATTTAAGATAGTTACTAATAGAAATAGAATTATAGCTATTATTGAACAGGTTTTAACTAAATTATTAACTTGTTTTTGAAGGGGGCTTATGTCTTCCTTTATACGATTGATACTGGTGCCAATTTTTCCGTATTCGGTATTAGAACCTGTTTTATCTACTTTAATAATGCCAGTACCTCCAGTTACTAGTGTTCCTTGGTAACAATAGTTTTTAAGCCAATGGTTTGATGATAGGTCTGGATCTGTTGTTTTATATACATTTATTGATTCGCCAGTTAAGGTTGATTCATCTACTTTTAAATTGTTACTTTTAATAACATAACCATCAGCAGGAATTTTTACTCCTTCGTGAATGTAGATAATATCTCCGGGTACTAAGAGACTACTGTCAATTACTACTTTTTGATTATTCCTTAGAACGGTTATTTGAGGAGATGATAATTTTTTTAATGCTTTAATGGTTTTGTCGGTTTTCCATTCTTGAATTATATCTATGGAAATAATGCCTACTACAAAGATTAACATTATTATACCATCACGAGGTGATCCTAAAAGGAAGTAGATGGTAGCTGATATTAATAGCATAAGGAACATTGGTTCACAAATAATTAAGATCAGCTTTTTTAAAAAGTTTTCTTTTTTATTTTTATTTAATTCATTTTTTCCATATTTTTTTCTTAATTCAATGACTTCTTTGTCGGTTAATCCTTGATATTTCATATAATCTCCTTTAAAAATCATCTATGATAGATATACATAGATGCTTTTTTACTTTATTTATATTTTAATTTTCCTTGTTTTAAAAGGTTTAACATTTGAGTATTTTGAATACCGGTACCAGTATAGTTTTCGATGTTATTGAGTTTTGCTAAGGTAGAACGATAATTGTATGAGGAATCTATATTAATTCCTTTTAGGGCATCAACGATTGAGAAACCGGTATAGTTAGGATTTGATAGGTATTGATTTTTTTCTTCGGATGTTGTTTTAACAATACATGATTCGTTTATCCAACCGATATCGCCGTTATTTAGGAGATATGGATTAGGAGCGTTTTCAATAATACGGGTAATTATGCCACTTTTTATTAATGGGGTTAAACGGTCTTTACTGGTACTTGATTTATATACGCCATTAATTGTTACAGTGGTGCCAATAGTTAGAGATTTACTAGTTGGTTTTGTATTTGAAGTTAGATCTGCATCTAAATATTTTATTGGATCTAGTCTTGTGGGGCCGTTATATATTTCAAAATGTAAATGTTTGCCATAAGCGTTTCCACTATCCGACATATTTCCTAAAAATTGTCCTTTTTCTACTTTTTGTCCTTTTTTTAACTTTATTCCTTTCTCTAGATGGGCATATAAGGTTGTTATGTTGTTATCGTGTTCTATTTTTATATAGTTACCATATGAGGCGTTACCGGAACTTCCACGCATATTGTCGTAGCCATCTTGGATATATGAGATAATTCCAGAACTGTGAGCTACGACTTTATCTAAGGTATAGTTTGCTCCGACAATATCGATGCCTCTGTGGCCGTTATTACCATACCACTGTGTTATTTCGCATTTTCCGCTTTGTAATACTCTACAATTGATAGTATCACTTCCTTCCTTATGATATTTTATGAAGGGAGTGATTTTATGGTTATGGTAATTGTTTATTATTAATCAATGTTTATTAATTCATATTCTGTAGAACCAATTCCTAGTTCTTTAGCACATTCGATGGTATGAGTACCATTTCTTGATTCGATTCTTTCAATTAAATGTTCTTTTCCTGGATCTGTGGAATTGTATACTAAATCTAGGCAAGCTTTGTCTATAGCAACGGGATCAGTTGATAGAAGTATGCCGATGTCTTTCATACATGGTTCTTCAGCTTTGGCACAACAATCACAGTCGACGGACATATTGGACATAACATTAATGTAGACGATATTATTATTAAATAACTTGGTTACGGATGAGGCGGCATCAGCCATTGATTCTAGAAATGAATCGTGATTGGCGGTCCAAAGTTTTGCTGGATCCCCTGCCCCATGAATATAAGCTTTTCCATAGGAAGAAGCACATCCGATAGATAGTTGTTTTAATGCACCACCGTATCCGCCCATTGGGTGACCTTTAAAATGTGATAAGACTAGCATTGAGTCGTAGTTTTTAATATTTTTTCCTAAAAAGTTTTTCTTGATTACTTTCCCGTTAGGAATAGATACTTCTAAATCTGGTTCGGTGGCATCTAATAGGTCAACATTAAAATATTCAGTCCATTTATGATCTTTTAATAATTGTTGGTGTTTTTCAGTTGTATTTCTTTTTCCATCATAGGCTGTATTGCATTCAACAACGGTTCCTGATACATAGTTAATTAAATCTTTAAAGTATTCTGGGCGAAGAAAGTTTTGATTTCCAGCTTCTCCAGAATGAACTTTTACGGCTACTTTTCCGGTTAAGTTAACATTAGCTTTTTGATATATATCTACTAAGGAACTGCTTGATAGTTTTTGAGTAAAATAGACTTTACTTTTCATTTATAATCATCTCCATATAGTTATTTTAACATATTTTTAATTTTTTTATATTAAATGGTTTATTTTTTTTAATTTATATTATATAATTTTGTTTGGGGGAAATTTAGCCGCTTTAGTTTAGTGGTAGAACAGAAGCATGGTAAGCTTCAGAGGGCAGTTCAATTCTGCCAAGCGGCACCAGATTGATTGATAACTCGATTTTTTTCGAGTTTTTATATTAAATTGTACTATAATTGTGCAAAAATTATCAAAAGTAGATGATAATTTAGGAATACAAAATTTAAAAAGGTACTCAATATTTTAAAAATTATTTAAAGGGGAATACTATACATTGAGTGATTTTTATATTAGAAGGAGGATATAAGATGAATAAATTAAAGTCTGGAACAGGATTAATTATTTTAGGAAATATATTATATTTATCTTATATATATTTTATTGGAAATGAAAAGAGTTCTTTAGCAGAATTTGGAAGTGGATTGTTGCTTGGACTTTCTATTGGAATTAATTTAGTAGGAATTATTCTTACTGTTAATTACATAACTAATAGTCAGAAAAATGAAAAAAAGTAGTTTTTGGGAGGAAATTTTTGGAAAAAATTAGTATTGGTATATTGGATCTCAACTATAATTTATAATGTGAAATTATAGGAGGAGATAAGATGAAATATGAGAAAGCAAAAAAATATAATATAGACTTAGTTAATCAAAAGATTATGGGACCTAACCCATTAAAATTAGAAGAAGAACTTATGAATAATAATAGAACTAAGCGGGGTTCTATAGTAATGGATCTTGGAAGTGGTCAAGGTATTACGGCAGTTTTTTTAGTAAAAGAATATGGATTTAAGGTATATGCAACTGATCTTTGGAGTGATCCAGAAGTAAATAGAAAGTTTTTTAATGAAATGAGTTTAACTGGTGAACAAATTATTCCTGTATGTGCTGATGCAAATGACTTAAAATATGATAAGGATTTTTTTGATGCAGTTGTTAGTACGGATTCTTACAATTATTTTGGAAGAGATGAAAATTATTTGGATGAAAAGCTTTTACCATTTATAAAGACTGGTGGATATGTTTATATAGTAGTACCTGGAATGAAAAAGGATTGTCATAGGAAAATTCATAAAGAACTGTTGTTATCTTGGACTAAGGAGCAATTAGATTATATCCATGATATAAAATATTGGAAAAATATTATTTCTAAGTCAAAAAAATGTGAAATTGTTTCTATTTATGAGATGGAAAGTAATGAAGAGTGTTGGAATGATTGGATAAAATGTGATAATGAATATGCTAAAAATGATAGGAGAGCTATCGAAGCTGGAGCATTGAAATACTTAAATTTTATAGCAATTATTTTAAGAAAGAAATAATTTTATTTGAGGGGCAATGATTTGTACCCTCTTTTTTAGATACTATGATATAATGATGTATATAAAATTATATGTGGAGGAAAGCATGAGTAAATATGAGCCATTATGGAAGTATTTGAGAGAAAAGAAAAAGGATAATTATAGATTAACTTATAGTGATATAAAAGATATTCTAGGATTTGAGATTGATCATTCTTTTTTAACTTATAAGAAGGAATTGAAAGAATATGGGTATGAAGTTGAGAGAATACTAATGAAAGAAAAAGTAATATTGTTTAAGAAAATATGATTTAGAAGGAAGGATGATATTATGAAAAAGTATATTTTAAATCCTTTAAGTATGTTTGTAATAGGACTTTTATTAGGAGTTATTAGTAGATTATTTGATATATATGCTCAAAATTTAGGAAATATTTTTTCACAAATGGCAATATGGATTTTATTTGGGGTTTTAATTTCTATTTATAGTGATTCTAAAAAGGGGGCAATGGTTAATATTTTACTGTTTTGTCTAGGTATGCTTATAACTTATTATTTTGTGGCATTTATTAGTGATGGGGTTTATAGTAAAGAATTTATTATTGGATGGACGGTATTTGCTTTTTGTTCTCCAGTAATGGCTTATTTTGCTTGGATGACTAAAGAAAAAGGAGTCTTTTCTAAAATTATAAGTTTAGGAATTGTAAGTATTGCTATTTTATCTAGTATTATTTTATTTGATAGATTAAGGGTGTATGATTTTCTAATAGATGGAATATTAATTTATTATTTATTTTTTAAGAAGATCCATAGATAAACTTTTAAATGTTAAGAATAATTGCGAAGATTCCAGAGAATATTGGTAGATTTTTGTAAGAGAAAATTATATGATTTTTTGTGAAAGGAGAGAATATGAATTTAGGAAATAAAATAGGATATTTAAGAAAAAAGAAGAATCTTTCACAGGAAGAATTAGCTGAGATGATTGGAGTAACTAGACAGACAATATCAAAATGGGAACTTGGGGATACGACTCCGGATATTAATCAGGCTAAAATGTTAGCTAAAATATTTGATGTTAGTTTGGATGAATTAACTAACAATGATATAAATAATATTTTAGTACAAAAGATTAGTAATACTGAAAGATTAGCCGGTATTACAATAGGAATATTAAAGGTAATGGGAATATTTTTAGTAGTTATCTTTGTTATTGTTATAATTGCGATTGCTTTGTTTATTATTTTTAGAATAAATAATAGAGATAATGTGGTTGTTGGGGGATATTCTGTTAAATGTCAATTAGATGGAGAAATTTACTTATATGATGTTGACTATAATAAAAATTATCAGATTATAAATGCTGGTGGTGATGCTTGGATTAGTAATCATATTGATATTTTTAGATTTGATGATGCTAATCAAGTTGTTGCTCATATTGAAGATTATTTTAAAGATCATAATGGTTTATGCAGTACTGAACAGGTTGATAAATAGAATTATTATTGGGTAATTTTATTAGTTTTATCATACATTTAAATGGAGAGTGATAAAATGTATCAGTTGCCTAAACTTAAGTATTTATTTGAGGATTTAGAACCATATATAGATACTCATACGATGGGATTACATTATAATAAACATATGAGAACTTATTTGAATAATTTAAATAAGTTGTTAGAGAAGAATAATTATGATTATCAAGATAATTTATATGAACTTTTACAGCGTATTAATAGTTTTTCTGTTGAGGATAGAGATAATATTTTATTTAATTTGGGAGGAGTTTTAAATCATATTTTATATTGGGAAAGTATGAATAAGGAGAAGTATTTGCCTAAGGGGAACTTAAATAGTAAGATTATTAGTAAGTATGGTAGTTTTGATAACTTTTGGAATAGTTTTAAGGATATGGCATTAAAAGTAAAGGGATCGGGATATACTTTTTTAGTTATTAATAAAGATAGAGAGATAGAAATAGTTAATACTAGTAATCAAGATACTCCTTTATTGGAAGGTTATATTCCTCTATTTAATATTGATTTATGGGAACATGCTTATTATTTAAATTATCAAAATGATCGAGGAAAATATATTGATAATTTTAAAGAGATAGTTAGCTTTAAGTATGCAGACGAGTTATATGAAAGAGTTTTAAAAAAAACTAAACTTTAGGTTTAGTTTTTTAAACATTATGTAAATTTATGTTGAATAATTTGTTAATATGGGTTTTTTTATTGCTTATATTGAAATAATTTGTTAATATTTAGTTATACTAAAGTTAGGAGGTGAATACTTTGTTAAAGAAAATTAATAATTTTATTAATTCTTCAATACTTGTGTCAGTTTTATTTATATTGTTAGGGCTTGGAATGATATTGTTTCCAAATATATCTTTAACAGTTGTTGCTTATAGTATAGCTATTATGTTTATTGTTTTAGGGATATATTTTTGTGTTATTGATTATCGTTTCTTTTTAGATACTTTGGTTGTAGGGATACTTACTTTAGTATTGGGAATTTTACTTTTAGTTAATCCAAGTTGGTTAAGTAATCTTATTCCTATGGTAATGGGCGTATGGTTTATTGTTGATAGTATTCTTAAAATTAGAATTTCGCTTACTTGCAAAGAATATGATGATGTTCCTTGGGTTATGTTATTAATTTTATCTATTATATCTTTAATATGTGGTATATTATTTATATTACATCCGCTTATTACTTCAAATATTGTAATGACTTTATTAGGAGTAATAATTGTGGTATATGCAATATCTGATATTGCTGATATGATTGTAGCTAAGAAATATATTAATGAGATTGCTAAGGGTATTAAGAAGACTATTTCGACGATAGAGTTATAATTATATAATAAAAGAATCCATTGATTAATGGATTCTTTTATTATTCTTTAGTAGAGATGACTTTAGTATGACAACATAAATCGTGAATTCCACGATGATCTTCTCTAGTTATGATAAGAAATATTGTTACAGCTTCGATAAAGCTTATTAGAAAATCAATGATGGTATTAGCAGTATTGAAGGTATTTTTATTGGTATAGTTTAAGAAAATTAGGTTGATAGTGTTTAAGAAGATATTATTAATTATTAGACTTCTAAGAGTATATGTTAAAATAGTTAGTTTTTTGTCATTTGAGGATACTATCTTAATTCCTAATATCTTTTTACCAATGGTTTGACCTTTTAGTAGATATTGAATAATTACGAAATAAATAAATGTACAAGTGATAGTCAGAATAGTATTATATGTTCCTAGTTTTTGGAGTTGATAATCATATTCTTTAGCAATGGTAGTATATTTGCTATTAATCTTTTTTTGAATATTTTTGTATTCAGATGCTTCTATTTTTTCATCTTGGTATTCTTCCTCAAAGATGCTTTTGTATGTTTCGTTTTCAATTAGTTTTTCGTATTCTTCTTTAGTTATTTCTTTATCTTCATAACTCTTTTCTAATAACTTATTTAGTTCAAGATATTCTTGATAAATATTACTAAATTCTTGATATTTTTCTTGATACTTTTGATATTTATTATTAATAAATTTTATGTTGGAAATGATTGTTGCAAATATCATTATTAATAGAATATCTATTAAATAAGCACAAACTCTTTTTATTATTGGTTTTAATTCTAAATTATTTTTCATATTTTCTCCTTATATGTATATTATAATATATTTTTTATTTACAGGCAATCTATATTTTAGTAGGAATAAATTCTTCAGCTAGTGGATACTTTTGATTATCTTTAATATGAAGATAGGCAATTAGGTTAAAAATGATGGCTCCTAAAAAATTAACTAGGAGATCTTTTATGGTATCATTTAGGCCAATATCTAAATAACCTCCAATAATAGTTTCGATAGTATTTCCGTTTTTATCTTTAGAGTATATTTTGGTATATTCGATATCTTTTAGAGTAATTGCTTTGTTTTCACCTTTTTCATTTAGATATACTGAAGAGATAGTAGTTATTTGAGTATCTTTTTGCATATCTGTTAAAAATACTTTATCCATTGTATATTCGCAAAATTCCCAAATGACTCCTATTGTCATAGAAAAAGTAAAGGATACTAGTAGAAGATATGATTTTGATAGGTTTACTTTTTTGGTGTTTTTGTTTAATAAATCAACCATAGAATAGCCAATACCGGCACAGATAAAGCCATTTATAGTATGGAGGATAGTATCCCAATGTTTAAATATACGATAAAAATTATTAATTTCTCCTAGTATTTCAGCAGCAAAAATAAATAATATAATAACTATTTCTAAGGTACTAGGAAGGGATATTTTAAACTTTTTTTCAAATAGAAATGGTAATGTTATTAGGATAAGGGTTAGTAGACAGAGAAAGGCGTTTCCTAATTCGTTATGAATTATTTGCATTATTAGACAGAGAATTACTAAAAATCTAATAGCAATATAGACAAGTATAGTTTTTTTATTGGGATATCTTTGGATTTTATTTGTTTTTTTCATATATACCTCACTTGTTAAATATTATGAAGAATTATTTGTTTTTAGTCAAGTTTATTTATTAATTATGGGGAAATATGGTATACTTAATATGGGTATGCAAGGAGGAAATGATGAACTTAAGTAGTTTAAATAAAGAACAATTGGAAGCTGTTAAACATATTAACGGACCGATGTTAGTTTTAGCGGGAGCTGGATCAGGAAAGACAAAGGTTCTTACTAGTAGAATAGCTTATTTAATAGAAAATGGTGTAAGTGTTGATAATATTTTAGCAATTACTTTTACTAATAAGGCTGCTAAAGAAATGAAAGAGAGAGAAATTAAATTAATTGGGAATGATGCGAAGAGTATTCAGATATCAACATTTCATTCTTTGGGGCTTAGATTACTTAAAGAGAATTATTCAAGATTGGGTTATAAGAGTAATTTTGTTATTTTAGATAGTGATGATACTTTAACAGTTGTTAAAAAAATTATGAAGGAGATGGATTTAAATCCGAAATATTATAATGCTAGAGAGATAAGAAATAAGATTAGTTCTGCTAAAAATGAACTTTTAACTCCAAATCAATTTGCAAGAATGGAGTTTGATAAAAATATTATTTCTGTATATGAGAAGTATAATAGGAAATTACTTATCAACAATTCTGTTGATTTTGATGATTTATTAATTTTGCCTATTAAGTTATTTAAGGAATATCCGGATGTTTTAAAGTATTATCAAGATAAATATAAGTATGTGTTAATTGATGAGTATCAGGATACGAATGAAGCACAATATATATTTAGTAAGATGCTATGTAATAATCATAAGAATATTTTTGTAGTTGGGGATAATGATCAAGCAATATATGCTTTTAGAGGAGCTAATTATAAGAATATACTTAATTTTGAGAAGGATTATCCAGATTGTAAGGTTATTATGTTAGAGGAGAATTATCGTTCGACACAGAATATATTGGATGCTGCAAATAGTGTAATTAGACATAACAAAATGAGAAAAGATAAGAATTTATGGTGTAATAATGATGTTGGGGATAAGGTTAAGTATATTAAATGTGAAAGTGATAAAGAAGAATGTAGTTTTGTAACTGATAAGATTAAGGAATTACGAGATAAATATAATGTTAATTATGAGGATATTGCTATATTATATAGGACTAATGCACAGAGTAGATTGATTGAGGAAGAGATGCTTAAGAATGGCATTCCTTATAGAATTGTAGGTAGTTTTTACTTTTATAATCGTAAGGAAATTAAAGATTTGTTATGTTATCTTAGAATTATTAATAATCCAGATGATGATGTTAGTTTGCTTAGGGTTATTAATACTCCTAAAAGAGGAATCGGTGATAAGACAATTGAAGCATTATCTAAAGTAGCTAATGATAAGGGGATATCTTTATTTGAAGCAATTGATAGTGGTAAAGAACTAGGATTTAAAAATTTAATTTTGGAAATGAAGGAGAAATGTGAGAGTCTTACTTTGACTGAAATGGTAGAAATGGTACTTAAATTAAGTGGACTTAGGGATGAACTTAGTAGTGATAAGAGTTTAGAGTCGGAAATTAGATTGGAAAACTTGGAAGAATTTAAATCAATTACTAAAGGTTATGAAGAAGAATATGGAGTTATTTCTTTAACTGATTTTTTGAATGAAGTTTCTTTAGTTAGTGATATTTCGGAACATCAAGATAGTAGTAATAAAGTTAGTTTAATGACAATTCATGCGGTTAAGGGATTGGAATTTGATAATGTATTTATTGTTGGAATGGAAGAAGGAATTTTTCCACATTATAATTCAATTAATGAGGGAACGATGGCAGCGATTGAAGAGGAACGTAGGCTTTGTTATGTAGCTATTACGAGGGCTAAAAAGAATTTATGGATGTTAAATTGTAAACGAAGAATGTTATTTGGTAATACTCAGATTAATATGCCAAGTAGGTTTATGGAAGAAATTGATCCTAAATATGTAGAATGTGAAAATAATAGAGTTAGTCTTGTTTCTAAGGCAAGTAATTTTGTTAAGGGAAACATGTTTAGACAAGAAGACGTTTCTTATCAAGTAGGAGATCACGTTAAGCACGAGGAATTTGGGGAAGGCGTTGTAGTGGCGTGTGATAAGTCTTTAGTTACTATCGCTTTTCCACATCCTTTTGGAATTAAGAAAATGATGGCTAAACATAAAAGTATTAGTAAAGTTGAATAAAACTTGGTTTAGAAAAAAGTTTAGTACGGTTTTAAATTGGTTTTAGAATTAAAAATATCATTTTATAAATGATATTTTTTGATGGTTATGGAAGTATTGGCAATTTTATGGATAATTCATATAATATATTAGGTGAATTATATGAATTATCTAATGTTAGTTAACAAGAATAATTTATTAGAGAGAACGTATATTCCTGATGATTTGATAGATAGTGGAAGTATATATAGAGATAATATTTTAGTATGTAAAAAAGTTGCTAGAATGTTTAAACTTATGCGGGCTTTGGCTAAGGGTTATGGATATAATATTGATATTATGAGTGGATATCGAGATTATAATTATCAAGAGAAATTATATAATAAATTGGTTTTAGAAAAGGGATTTAATTATGCTTTTAGATATATTGCTTTACCTGGGGCCTCAGAGCATCAGACGGGATTAGCGGTTGATGTATGTGTTTATAGAGATAATAAATGTTATGTTGAACATGAAATTATAGATTTTGAAGAGTTAAATTTTGTTTTAAAAAATGCTCATAGATTTGGTTTTATACTGAGATATCCTTTGAATAAGGAAGATATAACTGGATATAATTATGAGGGATGGCATCTTAGATATGTAGGAAATATGGCTAGTTATATATATTATAACAATTTAACGTTGGAAGAATATTTTGAAAAATCTTGTCAATAAATGATAATCGTGCTATGATTATTGTGGTGATATTATGAAAAAAAGGGCTATTGTATTATTTAGCGTATGTGTGGTTATCCTTTTAGGAGCAATTATTTTAAATGCAATTACTAGTAAGTCTTATTTAGAAGAGATTAAATATGATAAACTTGTAGAAAAAATTAATAATAAGGATAGTTTTGTGCTTTTAATTAGTCAGACAATTTGTGATCATTGTAAGGATTATAAACCTAAATTAAGGAAAGTAGCTAATGATAATAAGTTAGTTGTATATTATATTGAATTTGATTTGCTTACTAGTGATCAAAAGACTAAGTTTAAGGATTTATTTGTTTTTGATGGGACACCAGTAACGGTATTTGTTAAAAATGGTGTTGAGGAAACGGTGGCAATGCGAATTAATGGTAATTCTTCAATTGAGAAAATTACTGCTAAATTTAAAAGTAATGGTTTTATTTAATTAACCATTACTTTTTATTTTATTTATCTATCATATAAATATTATCTAGGAGAATACCTGTACCTTCGGCAACACAAGTAAGTGGACTTTCAGCGGTAAATACAGGTACTTTTAATTCGTGGGCTAGTAGTTGATTGAAGCCATCTACTAAAGAGCCACCACCAGTTAAGACGATACCTTTATCAATGATGTCGGCAGATAATTCTGGAGGAGTTTGTTCTAGTATACCTTTAGCAGCGTGTATTATAGTATAAACGCTTTCTCGTAGTCCTTCTTCAACTTCTTCACTTGTTAGAGTTATAGTATGTGGTAATCCAGTTACAAGGTCTCTTCCACGGACTTCCATTTTTTCATTTCTACTACCAGGATAGACTGTACCTATTGTTATTTTTATTTCTTCAGCAGTGCGTTCTCCAACTAATAGTTTATATTTATCCTTTATGTATTTTATGATATCGTTATCAAAAGCATTTCCTGCTACTCTAATAGAGGCACTTTCGACAATACCTCCTAGTGAGAGAATGGCTATGTCGGTTGTTCCACCACCAATATCTATTACCATATTACCAGATGGTTTTGAAATGTCCATTCCAGCACCAATAGCTGCTACTTTAGGTTCTTCTTCAAGAAAAACTTTTTTGGCTCCTGTTCTTTCTGCGGCTTCTTTAATAGCATTCTTTTCTACTTGAGTTATATTTGATGGACAGCAAATAAGAATTCTTGGTCGTTGAAAAAAACTTTTGCCATTTACTTTTTTGATAAAATAATTTAGCATTACCTCTGTTGTCTCAAAGTCAGCAATAACTCCATCTTTCATAGGTTTTATAGCTTTTACTTTGCCGGGTGTTCGTCCTAACATTTCTCTGGCTTCAGTACCTACTGCTAATGGCCTTTTGGTATCTGAGTCAATAGCTACGACACTAGGTTCGTTTAAGACGATGCCTTGTCCTTTGATGTAGATTAGAACATTAGCTGTTCCTAAATCTATACCAATGTCTTTATTAAACATAATATCACCCTTTCTTGTATATTTTCTATTTTACCATATATTTACAGTTTTTTACAGTGTAAGTTGTTTTTTTCTCAAAAATAATTGACGGGTTGACTCCCCTCCAAGGATATGCCTTATTTCTAAGTGTTCATTCATAATTTTTTTTACAGATTGATAACGATTGACGTCAATTATTTTTAATCTTTCTTGAATATCTTTGTGAATTGTACTTTTACTAATGTTAAAGTAAGTAGCTGTTTTTCTAATTGTATCTTTGGTATTGATAATATGATCTGCTACGGCAATAACCCTTTTCATAATTTCTTTACTCAATATAATTACCCCTTCAGTTAATTATATTATTTGAAAAAAAGGCGTATGCCTATAATTCGTCTTTAGTCTTATTATAGTATTCTTCAGGATTAACATTTTTTCCTTGATAGCATAGTTCAAAGTGAAGATTATAATCTTTACTATAAAGACTACTAGTACCACTTTTTCCAATTACTTGACCTCTTATAACAGTATCATCTTTTTTCACTTTTATTTCAGATAAACTCTGATAGGTACTTATTAAATCATTATCGTGTTTTATTTTGATAGTTTTTCCTAATATTTCATTATCAGTAACTTCTAAAACTACACCGTCTAGTATAGAGATTATATCAAATGATTGATTTAGGGTATAATCTATACCAGTATTTTGCATATATGTATTTTCATAGAAAATAATAGAGTTTTCTTGACTTTTTGATTCTCCTTCATAGTTATAGAAGGTTTTAGAAATTGTTACTGATTCATTTGAAAATGGTTTTAAAATAGTTAATTGTTCATTGACTACTGGTATATATTCATTATCAGTAACAATTTCTTTATCAACATATTCCATATTATCATTACTTTCAAATTGATTTTTATTAACTACTTTTTGGATAAAATACATACTGGTACCAAATGTGGCTATAGCTATGGTATACATAGTAGGAACTACAAAACTTTTAAATCTTTTCTTATTCATTTTACTCACCTACTATAAGTTTGAACAAAATTGGTAATTATATACTTAATTTTTTAATTTTGTGATAAATGTGTTTTTGTAGTAGTGTTTTAGTATTTCTTCGTATGTATAACCTTTTTTAGCCATTCCTAGTGCTCCATATTGACTCATACCTACTCCGTGGCCATATCCTTTAGTAGTTATTTTAACGTTGTCTCCTAAAAGAGTAATTGTAAAATCAGTAGATCTTAGTGATAATTTACTATAAAGATCTGTTCCTTTAAATTCTTGATTATTTATTTTTAAAAGAAGTATACGGTTAGTACTACTTCTTTTTAATATTTCAACATTTAAGTTTTTATTATATGGCAAATTTAGTTTTTGATAAAATTCTTTTAGGGATAAGGTTTTATTAGTAAGATATGCACTTGATACTTCGCTGTCCCAGGGACTTTCAACACTTTTTAAATAGTCACATTCAAAATTAAATACTGCTTGACTATCTTCGGTATATCCGTTACTGGTTGAAAAGAATAAGGCATCTACGACAAGTGAATTATACGATAAATATTCATCAATGGTAGCATTAACTGCTTTTCTTAGTTTATTGATGTTTTTAACATAGTTATTACCCCAAGCTTTTTTTAAGTATTCGTTATCTAAATATACTTGATTTAGAATACTGTCTACGACATCATATTCTTTGCCTTTATTGTATTCTATTCTTTTTAAGGCATAACTTCTTGAGGCAACGGCTTGAGCTTTTAGGGCTTCGATATCAAAATTGATAGGCATTTCTCCAGCTAATACACCGACAATATATTCTTCTAGGGGAATAGTTTCAATATTATTAGTATTTAATCTTTTTACTCTAATATACCTAGTAGTAATATAATTTAACTCTATTTCTTTATAATTTTTATTGTAGATAAGAACAATAAAAAAAGGAATAAAAATTAATAGTATTATAAAGATCATAATTTTTTTCATATAATCCTCTTTTCTTAATTTGTACTTCCTTATTTTAAACTATTTAAAAATGATAAGATAAAGTTTGTAGTCATTGATGCAAGGCTAAATATGATAATGATGTAGAATACTTTTGCTTGGTAAACACGATTTTTTTTAAAAATGGCATTAATATTTACACCATCCATAGCCCAGATAACAATGATTAATACTAGTAGGTATAAAAGAAAATTATACATTTTCTTCTAATTCCTTTATTTTGTTGTTTCTAATAATGTAACGATCTATATTGGTAAATGGGGTTTCAATAAATGCTTTGACTACTTCTTTTAGGGTTTCTTTATCCATTTCTTCAGAGATAGCCATTACGTTAGCGTTATTATGAGCTTTAGATAAGACAGCTTCGCTAGTATTCGATACTTTTGCACAATAAATACCTTTCATTTTATTTAGGGCAATACTCATACCTATTCCTGTACCACAAATAGCAATTCCTAGTTTTATTTCTCCGTTTAGTATTCCGTTACCAAGTTTTTTGGCATAATCAGGAAAATCTGCAGGTTCAGTACTATCAGTCCCATAGTTTATTACATTATAACCTAAGTTAGTTAAGTATTCTGTCAAATATTGTTTGACTAATACGCCTCTGTGATCATTTGTTAATCCAATATTCATTTTTTTATCAGTCCTTTCTTTTACTGCTTATAATATCTAATTTAATCTTATGATACGTGACTGTTTTAGTCAATAAATTATAGCTTTTTTGACATTAGTTTTACAATGTTTTAATTTGTTTTATCATTAGTTTCATCTAGATCTTCGAATAATAGTTTTATATGGATTCTTATGAAAAGTTTTTTGATGAGTATATTGCTTTTATTAAAAAATATTCAAGTGCAACAAGTTATGATGCAGCATTAATGGCGGCTGATTACTCTAAATTTATGTTAAAATACACTGATTATCTAAATAAAATTAATTCTATTTCAGTAGGTGATCTATCTACAGCAGATTATTTATATTATACTGAAGTTTATGCTAGAATTATGGCTAAACTTGCTGAAATAAATAATTAGGTTTATTAGATTTTCAGTAGTAGATAATTTAGTTATAAAAAGACACTGTTTAATGGCCTTTTGTATTGGGAATTTTGGCAGCTTTTGGGAGCACTTGGCTCATTAATTTGGTACTTGGCTGCACTTGGGAGCACTCCGTAGCACTCGGCAAACCTAGCAGAACGTATCTAAAAACGTATCTAAAAAATAACAAATTTTAATAAATTACAATTCTTATATAATTATTACTTTTTATGATTTTTACCATTTGATAAATTGTTTTTTAATGTATTATATACTTCTTTTAAATGTTCAGTATCAAGTAATGGTAATTCAGTTATAATTGTATGTGCCATTCTTGCTTTATCTTCATCACTGAATTCAACAAATTCATCTGGATCAGATAAAGGTTCTTCGCTTCCATCTTCTGTGCGAATTGTATAATCAAAATCTTTGGGCGAATATCTTCTAGCTGATTCGCTTATTGAAACTTGTTGGCCTTTAATAAATTCAGAATTTTCATACCCTCTTTGTGGAATAATTAAACTTTCTACATCCTTTGCTTTTGGCGTATGTTTATATTTTCTATACATAGAGAATACAAATTCTAAATTATATTTTCTTATAAAATTACTAAGTAATATTAAATCTGTTTGAAGTCTTGTATTATATTCTAATCGTTTAGCTAATTCTTTATCATAAAAGATCATACCACTTGAATGTTCAATAATTCCTATTCTTTCAAATGAAAATCCTTTCATTTCTAATTTTTGTGGATTAATAACAGGCTTTAATGTCCCATCTAAAATTGCCTGTTTAATTGTTGTTTCTCTTTGTAACATTTTTTCCAATACTTTAAACAAATCTTTTCTATCTTTCATCAAAGTTCTTATACTATCTTCTGTTGAGAAAACGCTTTCAAATAATCTCATAGAGGCATCATCTTTAAAATCTTTCTCATCTAATCCCATTAAATGAAAAAATCTAGTTGGTGAAATTGATATTCTTTCAGTTCGACCTATGCTACTATCTATAATCCAAATTTTATCTCTATATAATCTATCATATAACTCCATATTATGTTCAAGTGATTCAAAAATTTTATCAAGTCTATCTTCTGTAACTCTATATTCAGTCTCAGTTAAATCATTTGGTCTTTTAGTAGATAATCTAAGTGTATCATCCGAAATAGCAAAGATCTTTTTTTGAGAATAACTATCTAATAAATCATACATAACATCATATAATTCATATTGTTCAAATAAGTTAGATATTTCTTTATTTGCTAACAATAACATCAATATTGATTCAACTTTATTATCTATATTCATTTCCATCAATCGTTCAATATTAGTTTGATATCTATTAATTAAATATTTATCACATAGTTTTAATACTTGCGCTAGTTCATGCATCGTAACAATTTTACCCATCTTATCAACTCCTATATAAATTATAACATAAATTATTGGTATAATTTTGATTATTACAACTTTTGAATAATAAATTACAATTTAGATAAGTTTTAGATACGTTTTGAATTCAATTTCAAAATTATACTTCAATATACTTTTTATCCTTATTTTATAATGGTTTGCAATGCTTTTTAAGAGTATCTAAAACGTATCTAAGACAAAAGACATGTCTAAAATTACCTAAATATTGTAATCATAGAAAAACCCGCAATCCCTTATTTTATACGGGTTCGCGGGCTTATTTACCACAACATTGTTTATATTTGCGTCCTGAGCCACAAGGTAAAATATTAAAACAACTGAGTAATTCTTTCCGTTTAAATTGGCTTTTTTTATTTTAAATTAATACTTTTTTATTCAATAATTGTAATTTTTTATTCAACAACTTATCTAATAACTTATCTAAAAATTTTGATTTATATTATTTAATTATAGTAGCATTTTCTACATATACTTTATGATACATGCTTATCTTTTTAACCGTACCACAGAAAGTAATTGTATCTCCTTCTTTATAAAAAGATAGCTTTTCTAATTCAGATTTATTTACTTTAATATATGATCCTGTATAATCATCAGGTTCAATTGGAGTAATAATTTCATTGTTCTTTATCTCTTGAATAGTAGTAGTAAATATATATGAATTTCCTTTGTACTTTTCATCATCATAAGGAGCACCTTCTTTAATTTGTTTAAAAGTCATTGTTGGAAGTCCTGTACAATCCATTTTTACCCAATTATCTTCTTCTACTTTTCTGTTATTTATTATAGTATATGAAATAGTACCAGCAATTATAAAAATAAATATCCATTTAATTAATTTTTTTTGTGCTCCATTTAATATAATTTGTGGATTATTATTAAAACTATAACCTAATCTATTTTTATCCTTAAATTGTTTACCACAATCCTTACATGTATATATTTGTTCTTCATACACTATTTTTCTTCTATTTTTTCTTTTAATTTCATAATCAACATTTTTGGAGCCACACTTGATACATTCTATATTTGAATGGTACATCTTTTCAGTTTCTTCTTCAGAAATATCTTCAAAACAATATGGACATTCTTTTGCATTTTTATCAACTTGATGGCCACAATATACACAATACTTCATACTATTCACCATCCTCTTCAGATACTTTAACGAGAACATCTCTAGGTTTTGAACCATTTTGTGGTCCTACTATTCCCTGCTCTTCCATATGATCAATTATACGACATGCTCTATTATATCCAAGTTTAAATCTTCTTTGAAGTAAGGATGCAGAAACTTTTCCACTCGATATTACAAATTCTAGAACATCTTTGTAAATAGGATCAAAATCAGTATCATCAATTATACTATCTATATTATCAATTTTCTTTTTTTCTACCACTTCAAATGATTTAGCTTCGTTTTCATCTTTCAATGCTTCATCCTTTTTAGTTGATTCTAATATTTTATTAAATTGGTTTCCAAATAAAACAAGTTTATTTTGGATATCATATGCTAATTCATGATTTGAAAACTCAATTACTGTATGAATTCCATTAGGTGATTTTATTGTTAATTCACCATATCTACAAACAGGATATTTTCTATTATTGTTAAATCTTAAATCTCTGGAACCATCCTTATTTGTGTATCTCCATGCATAATCAACAACCTCAGTATCTTTATAAAGTCTTTCACTTTCAACAAATCTTTGTGAAGAAATACCTAAAAACATATCTCTATATGTGCATCCAAATACTTTTCTAAAAGGTTTAAATACTAAAATTCTGTCTGGTGTAAAATACATTTTTTGATTTCTTAAATTTAAACCATAAATATCAATATTTGCTTTAATAAAAGAAGGCAACTTACTCATAACAAAAGCATTGTTTCTATCAACATTATTTCCAGCACCCGCATTATATTTTGTATTAAAAACTCTTGTACTTGAATTGATTTGCCATAATTTTCTATTTTGAGATAATGTAATCCATATTTCTTTTAGAGAATTATACATTTTTCTACTTTCATCATCAAACTCATAATATAATTTTATTTTCATAGTTGTAGTTATTAATATTTTTAAAGTTATTCCTGCAAAAAATGCCAAACTAAAAGCTGGATTAACTAAAACAAATAATGTTAGAAATAATGATAGATTTGCTAATCTATTAACGAACACTACTCTATTAATTTCTTTTAATATTGGATCATTTTTTCTTATATCCTCAATAGGAACATTTTGAAATAATTCTGTATCTCCAGTAATCAATTTTGATTCTTCGTGATATTCTGAATTATTATTTTTCCTTCCGCCCTGTTGCTCAACATACGAAACGCCAGTTCCTGGAATAGAATAAGTCTGTCTTGTACCACCATTTGCTAATTTAGTTGTTCTATATCCAGGAAAGCCCCAACTATATCCTATTCCAGACTTACTTAAATTAATTCTAAAACCAAAGCCCAAGTTAATGCTTTTTCTTAATCTCCATCCCACAAGTATCACTCCTATATTAATTATAACATATTAATTCATTTTTATCGTGAATATGACAAAAAAACTTATCTAAAACTTATCTAACCGCCTTTTTTAAGGTAAAATTACTTAAAAATTGTAAGTAGTAAAAAGCTCGCAAGCCCTTTATTTATAAGGGTTTACGAGCTTATTTTCCACAACACATTTTATACTTGCGTCCACTCCCACATGGACAGTGTCTTTAATCTATGTTTTATATTTTACGAGTTCTTTTTTTGTAATGGTTACCTAATTCTACTCTTTCTTCAAAGTTTTTGTCTTTGTTGCTTGTTTTGTAATTATTATATCTTCTTATATTGTTCTTCTTTGCTTCGTTAATACCATCTTGATAAGCGATAATATCATCTGTATCTGGGGTACGTCTTAACCAATCAACATTATACCAAGCATTTTCTTCGGTAATTTTTTCACTACTACGATAAGATAAGTCGGGAGTTATTTCATTTTCTTTAATTTTATATAGTGGTGTCTTGGTAATTAAGTCGATCATTGTACCATTTACTATTCTAGCATTAATTGGTGGCATTACTCCGTAATTGTAATTATTTGGATTTAAGCGATAGTATTTATACTTTGGATAATAACCGTCGTATACTGACATTAAGAATTCTTCTAGAGATGTTATTCTTTCAACATATCTGTTGATTGCTTCTTCATCTTGCTCTAATTTTCTTAGCATATAATCTGCCATTCTTGGAGCTACAGGAATTAATTTTTCGTAGCTTAATCCTCTTACTTCAATATTTTTGCTGGAATATTTTATTTCTTTACAAGTAACACAATCATATAATTTACCTGCTATTTCGTAAGCAAAAACTGGAAATGATCCTTCTACTAGCCAACAGGTATTACCGATAGTAATTTTGTTGTCTAATTCCATAAAATCTTCTTCAATAGTTTCTAAATTAGTATATTCCTTTCTTAAAACGTCACGCATAACACTGAATGGTTCTAATGCAACGGGATGAGTTGTAACATCTAGACAACCATTTAATATTAGGCAATAAATTTTTTTCTTTTTCATATGAACCTCCTGATAGTTATTATTATAAAGAAAATATTTATGATTGTCAACTAACTATTTAATAGAAAAAAATCATAACTGTTTAATAGAAAAAAATCATAACTGAAGTTATGATTTTTAAGGCTTTTTATTTTGTAAAACCATATTTTTTGTTAAACTTATCTACTTGTCCTTTTCTTGTAGTATTATTTTGTGTACCCGTATAAAATGGATGACATGCTGAGCATACTTCAACGCTGATATCTTTTTTATTAGATTTAGTTTTAAAGGTATTACCGCATGCACAAGTTACAGTAGCTTCGACATATTCTGGATGAATATTCTTTTTCATATTATTTCTCCTTTCGCCATGACAAAAGTAAGTCATAGTAATAAATTCAAAGTATATTATATCAATATTTTTTTTAAATTTCAACTATAAATTGTTATTTTCTTTTAAGATATTATAAATTATACGATAACCTGATTCATTTAAGAGATAATTGTTTTCTTTAATTAGATATTTGGGATTATTCTTTATGAGGTTATTTAAGTCTATAAAGGTATAATTCCTTGCTTCCGTTATTTTCTTTAATTTAAAATTTATATAAGTAAATAGATCGTTATTTTTTAGGGTTATGTTATAGTATCCTAGAACATATACTCTTTGGTAATCATAACGATTTATCTCATCTAAGATGTATTCTGTGTCATTTATCATTTTATTTAAATAGGTGTATATTTCTTTTGTATCTGTATTTATTTTGCTATAGATATCGTTATTTCCAATAGAGAGAATTAGGATATCTGATTTTTTTAATAATTGATGGATAGATATGAGTTTGTTGTCTATTTCTATTTCTTCATTATATTTTATAGTATTAACTAAATCTATGATACGGTAGTCTTTATTAATAAAACAGTTATTATAGATTATTTGGGGATTGTTTAGAAGATAGGGATTATCTGCTACTTTATCACCTATTGATAGATAATATGGAGTTTTATTAATAGTTAGTTTATAGGTTATATAACAGGTAAATACTGATAGAAAAAGAAATAATATTAACATTATTTTTTTCATAGACATCACTACTTAATAATATTATATTATTTCTATTTTAGCACCAACTTTAGTTAATTTCTCAATTATTTTGTCGTATCCTCTTAGGATATAGGAGATATTATCAATGGTAGTTGTACCTTCTGCTATTAGACCAGCTATTAATAGTGAGGCTCCTCCTCTTAGGTCTGTAGCGGTTACGGCAGTTCCTTTTAGTGGGGTTTTACCTTTGATAACGGCTTTTCGGTTATCTTTTCTAACTTTAGTATTGGCACCCATTCTATCTAGTTCTTTTAAATTTTGAAATCTGTTTTCATAGATAGTTTCTTCAATGACGCTACGTCCGTGGCATTGGGTTAAAAAGGTAGCCATTATTTGTTGCAAATCGGTAGCAAATCCTGGATATACTAAGGTTTTTATATTAGTTGAAAGGTATTCGTTAGTATCGTTAATAATGATATTATCTAGTCCTATTTCCATATTTACTCCACATTCTGTTAATTTGGCAATTAGGGCTTCTAGATGGCTTGGTATCATATTATCTATTTTTAATTTCTTACCTAGTAAGGCTCCAATTATTAAATATGTTCCAGCTTCAATTCGATCTGGTATTACTTCGTGAAAGCAACTATGTAGGTATTTAACACCTATTATGGTAATTGTACTGGTACCAGCTCCTTTTATTTTAGCGCCCATATTGTTTAGAAAGGTAGCAATGTTTACTATTTCTGGTTCTTGGGCAGCGTTGTCAATAACAGTTTTGCCTCTGGCTTTTACAGCTGCTAGCATTATGTTAATAGTGGCTCCAACACTAGGAAAGTCAAGATAGATGTTGTTTCCTCTTAATTTATCAGCTTCTATTATAAAGTGATTATCTTCTTCAGTTATTTTAGCTCCTAGTAACTCAAATCCTTTTAGATGGAGATTTATTGGTCTAGCACCAATGGCACATCCTCCGGGAAAGTACATATCTACTTTTTTGAATTTTCCTAATAGGGCTCCCATAAAATAGTAAGATGCACGAAGTTTTTTAGATAATTCTTGAGTAATTTCTTTGTTAACAATGTTACTGGAATTTATTTCTACTTTTCCTTTTTCACGATTAATTTTAGCGTTTAGGTGAGTTAGAATTTTCTCTAAGTCATCAACATCTGTAATATCAGGAATATTATTTATTGTTACGGTTTCATCACATAGGATAGAAGCCGGAATTAAGGCAACAGCACTATTTTTGGCTCCACTTACAGAAATGGAACCAGTTAATTTGTGGCCGCCTTCAATTTTAATTTTAGGCATAGGTACCTCCTTGGTTTATTTTATGATATATTTGTGTTTTTGTTAATATTACAAATAATTTTATTAGTTGATGTATAGAATATCATATTTAATTAGTTTTTTCAAGTTTTAATTAAATACTTATTAAATCTGTTTCTTTATTTTGACTAGTTACTATGATGTGATCAATGTGTATATTTTCTTTGTTTAGCCTTTCATTTAGAGTGTCTAGGGCTAATTCTTTGGTGTTATTTTCTTCGGATAAATGGGCTAAAAGAATATATTTTGTTTTATTTCCAATAAATTTTGATAAATATTTGGCGGAATCATAGTTTGATAAATGTCCTTTGTCCGAAAGAATTCTTTGGCGTAATTCGAATGGATATCTCCCGTTGTTTAGCATTTCTATATCGTGATTGCTTTCCATTATATAGATGTTTCTATTACTTAGGATGTCAAAGTATTTGTTGTTTATATATCCCGTATCGGTTATATATACAATGGATTTATCGTCGTTGTTAACTATATATCCGACAGAGTCTTCAGTATCGTGAGATGTTTTAATAACATTAATGGTTAGATCTTTAATACTGAAAGTTGATTCTTTGATAAAGCAATAATTTTTTACATAGTCTAGATAGGGGTACATCTTTTCTGTCATATAGATGCAAGGATTAATTCTTTTTAAAAGAACTTGTAATCCTTTTATATGATCTACGTGAGCGTGGGTTATTAAAATGGCATCTATTTCATTGGGGTTTATATTTAATTTTTGTAATTTTTCAATGATATATTTGCTACTGTTACCGGCATCAATAAGAATTTTGGCATTTTTACTTTCAATATAGGTAGTGTTCCCTTTACTACCACTGGATAATACTGAAACGTTCATTAGTATAAGCTAAATGGATTTATATGGGTTCCACCGCCATATGGAACACCAATCCATACGCCAAAATCTAAGTGGGTTCCAGCGTATGAAGATGATCCATATGCTGGAGTGGGAACAACATAGCCGGTATTACCCATTGTAGCTATTTTTTGACTGCGAGATACAGTTTGACCTTTTCTTACGTTTATTGAATTTAAGTGCATATATTGAGTGTAATATCCACCAATATTGTGATTTATAATGATATAGTTTCCTCGACCGTTATTACATTTTGTATCTCCACGTACACAGCCAGAACCAACATCGGCAATAGTACCATTATTGGCAGCGTATATTGGGGAACCAAAACCAACGTAAATATCTATGGCAGCGTGAAATGCTCCCCAACGGTATTGGTAATATGTTGTAATGGTATATGGTTTTTTTGTTGGCCATGCCCAGTATGATAAATCGGCAACATTAGGAATATATTTATCTCCTTTTACTAGTATTTTACTTACAGATGGTTTTATTTCAACGCTACCTACTAAGGCAACGTCTACTAGTTGACCATTTATATATTGATATTTTCTTGTTATTTTATCAAGACCGTTTTCCCCTTCTCTTTCGGTATATGAATATCCGACTACTAGTTCACTATCATATTTAATTTCTGTAGTATATGACTGGGGTTCATCTTTGACAGAGTGTTTTTCTACGACAATACTAATTATAGGATTAATTAGTCCAACTACTACTTTTTGAGAAGTATATAGTAAGTTGTTTTCACTGGTAAATTCTGGATTAGCAATTAAAAATTCTTGAACATTTAATTTATTGGCATTAGCAATTGATTCAATGGTATCACCATCTTTTACAATGTAGGTGTTTTGTTCTTTGGTTGTTCCATATAATAAGTATTTAGTTAGGGTTGATTCTTCGGTGAATATTTCTTCATCGGTAGAAATATATCCTTCTTTATAAACAATGTTTTCTTTAATATAGATATTTTCTATTAATTCTCCAGTATCAACTATTTTTTCTTGAGTTGAGGTCATAAATTTATTATATTCTTCTTTGTCAACAAAGGCTTTGACAATATCTATGATAGCATCATCAAATATTTGCTTATTAATGACATTTAATTTAATAATTTCTGTCTTCTTTTCTTCTTTGCTATCTTCATTTTTGTTATTAGTTGTTGTCTGTTCATCAGATATTTCTTTTTCTATTTCAACAATTATTCCTTTAATTGTAAAATTTTGTTCCTTTACTAAGAGACGATATATTTCATCGTTACTGTCATATTTTTTATTATAAGTAACGATTTTTTTTATTTCAACACCTTTAGGAGTGTATATTTTATCGACATTGTACTTTTCTTTCAATTTTTCTTCTTGAATATTAATATAATCTTCAAAGGATTCTTTTGATTTAACGGCACCAATCTTTTTTCCCTCTAGATAAACACCGTATACTTCGGTTGGAGTTTTATTTACGGTTAGTTTAAATCCGACAAGGAACAAGGATAGAAAGGAGACGATTATAATTAAAATACTACTAAACGTCCATTTATGCGGCATTTGGACCACCATCCTTTTTTAGTGATAAGAAGGTTGAGGTTTTCTTCTTGAAAAGCATATCTATAGTAGCGGTTGGACCGTTACGATGTTTTAGGATTATTAGTTGAATTGGTGTTGGTATTGAATCATCGGTTACTGGAACTTCGGTATCTGGGGCGTGAAGAGCAGCAACAATATCGGCATCTTGTTCAATTGCTCCGGATTCTCTTAGGTCACTTAAAACGGGTTTTTTGTCTTCTCTTTTTTCAACGTTTCTTGATAATTGTGATAGTGCTATTACAGGAACATTTAATTCAAGGGCCATAGTTTTTAATTTTCTTGAGATTTCTGATATTTCTTGTTGTCTGGCTCCTTGATATTTACCTGATGAATCTATTAATTGTAGATAATCTATGACTACTAAACCAAGACCTTCTCCTTGAGTAGATAGTCTTCGACATTTTGCTTGAATTTCACTGGCGGTAGTTGCTGTACCATCGTGAAAGTATATATTTGTATCTGCTAATTGGCTTATTGCTTCATTAATACGACGATAATCTTCATTTTCTAATCTTCCTGTTTGAAGTTTTTTGTTATCTATTTGTCCAAGTGAGCTAATCATTCTTAAGACTAATTGTTCGGCAGGCATTTCTAATGAAAAAATGGCAATATTTTTTTTAGTAGATTTAGCAGCCGCAGTGGCAATATTTAGAGCAAAAGCGGTTTTACCTACGGCTGGTCTGGCAGCAATAATTATTAACTGCGTCTCGTGGAGACCTTCTGTTATATTATCTAAGTCTTTTAGTCCGGTGGTTAATCCAGTTATTCTTCCTTTATTTTTAACTAGTTGTTCAATGTCTTCTTGAGTTTTTGTTAAGACGTCTTGTATTTTTCTAAACTCAGTGGTTCTTCGTGTCTTTCCTACATTTAAGATTTCTTTTTCGGCTAACTCAACTGCTTCGGCGACGTCGACTTCTTGCTCGTTGGCTTTTTTTTCAATGGCGGTGGCAGTTTCAATTAGTTTTCTTAAGGTATATTTTTCAACAACACTGTTGATATAGTATTCAATGTTGGCACCAGTAGCTACGCTTGATATAATTTCTGAAAGGTACTCTACTCCACCAACTTGATTTAATAGATTATGGTCTACTAATGAAGTGGTCACGGTGTTAACATCAACAGGATTGTGTTTATCATATAATTCTTTTATTACTTCAAAAATTTTGGCATTGCTATCTAAGTAGAAGTATTCTTTTTCTACTTCTTCGCAACCTTTTTGAAGTGACATTTTGGAATAAAACATTGATCCAATTAAGGCTTTTTCGGCATCTATATTATTTGGTAGGCCTTTATTCATACTTATCACCTTCTTAGTCACGATGTGACTTCTTATATATGATTATACTATAAAAGTTAAAATATGTCATTAAAAAGAAAGAAAAAAGTCCTTGTTCTAAAATGTACCCAATGTCAAGGACTAAATAAAAAAGAGAGAATTTAAACAATGGA
>URVV01000004.1 GCA_900551455.1 uncultured Mycoplasmatota bacterium | reverse complement strand
ACCTATAAAGTAGGTCTCTCTTTTTTTGAGAGTCCACCTTACAGGTTACATTTTATTCGGACTTCTGGTTTTTTATTTTTCTTTAATAGTTATTTTTAATTCACAAGTAACTTTTTTATGTAATTCAAGCTTTACATAATGAGTTCCCAATAGGTTTAGTGATGAATCTATTTTTATTTTCTTTTTATCAATATTATATCCTAATGAGGAAAGACTTTCTTCAATTTGTTTGGTAGAAATATTACCAAATAGTTTACCATCTTTACCAGCCTTGGATTCAAAAATAAGGTTTTCTTTTTCTAATTTTGTTTTTAATTCGTTGGCTTTCTTGATATCTTCTTGTTCTTGAAGCTTTCTTTGTTTAATATCATTGTCTAGTCTTTCGTTACTTGTCTTGGTGTATTTTACAGCATAACCATTTTTAATTAAAAAATTTGTGGCGTATCCATCAGATACTTCTTTTATTTCATCTACTTTTCCTTGTTTTTTTAAATCTTTAATGAAAATTACTTTCATAACATCACTTTCCTTTCCTTAATTATAACATATTTAAGTAGTAAATGCACTATTTATATAATAAAAAGCAAGCTCTTAAAGGGCTTACTTTGTAGTATATGGTATAAATCCCATATATCTTGCTAATTTTACTTGTTCAGCTACATGACGTTGGTGTTTTGCACAAGTTCCAGTAAATCTTCTTGGTAAAATTTTACCTGAATCATTTATATATTTACTGATTACTTCAACGTTTTTGTAATCAACTGGTTTTCCAATACACATATAGCAAACTTTTTTTCTTTTTTTGCGAAATTCTGCCATTTTTGTTCCTCCTTTTTTAGAAAGGTAAATCATTGTCACTTATTTCAACTTTTTCTCCAAAACTAGCAAATGGATCGTTATCTATGTTTGTAGTTTCTGGTGGTTGAATGTTAGCATCAAATGGATTTTCTTCGGATTCTCTTGGAGAAATACGATTGTTATCGTTAGCTGATCCTAAAAATTCAACATTGTTGGCTATTACTTCAGTAACATAAGTTTTTTTACCTTCATTATTGTCGTAGCTTCTAGTTTGAATTCTTCCTTCTATTGCTACTTGTCTTCCTTTAGAAAGATATTTTGCAATGTTTTCTGCTGGTTTATTCCATACGGTAACATTTATAAAATCAGTTTCAGGTTCTTTTCCTTGAGCAACTGGTCTTGATATTGCTACGTTTATTTGGCATACGGCAGTACCATTGGCAGTGTGCCTTAGTTCTGGGTCACGTGATAATCTTCCTATTAAAATTACTTTATTCATTTTTCCTCCTACTTTTCAACATTTAATACTAAATGTCTAATAATATTTTCTTCAATTGATGCAATTCTTGAAAATTCCTTAACAGCAGCATCAGTATTAGAGTCAATATTGTATAAGAAGTAGAATCCAGACTTAAATCCTTTGATTTCATAGGCAAATTCTTTTTGTCCTAATTCTTTTGATAAAGTAATTGTAGCTTTGTTATCGGTTAAAGATTTTTCTAATTTTTTAACAACATCTTTAACTGTTTTTTCTTCTAAATCAGGCTTTACAATAAACATTATTTCATATTTTCTCATTATTACACCTCCTTATGGTCTATGGCCTTTTCAGGCAAGCAAGGTATGTCTTTATGACGATATTTTAGGTTATTATCCTTCGCTCAAGTGGTATTATATCAAATTATTATTTTGATGTAAAGAAAAATCGTGCTTTTATTAATATTTATGCTGATTGTTTGTAAATTAATAATGGGAATTATTTTTTATTGATTTAAAGTTTGATAATCTTGTTATTAATAAGAATTATAATTTCATTATATATAAAAACTGCTCTATGAGCAGTGGATTGGTTTTATTCGTTATAGTATTCATCAATATTTTTTGGTACTTTATCATTAATAACAGCATTGATTATTTTTTCTTCTTGTTCTTTTGATACTGGTCTGCCAGTCATTTCTGAAAGGGTTGAAATTACCTCTTTTAGTGTACCTTCATCTTTCATATTACCATTTTGAAGTTTACCGGCTAATGATAATATTGTATCTTTATCAACTTTTGTTTTCTTTTCTACTTTTTTGAAGAAATTATCAGAAAAACCCATATATACCTCCTTAGTGTATTATATGAGTTTATTTATAATTGTTTCTATTGATTATTCACCATTACGATTTTTAAATTCTATTTGAATTGGGGTTCCTTCAAAATCAAATGATTCTCTTATTTTATTTTCTAAGTATCTTTCATATGAGAAATGAACTAGACCCTTGCTATTTACGTTAAAGATAAATTTTGGAGGGGTTATGCCTTGTTGTGATACGAAGTATATTTTTAATCTTTTTCCTTTATAAGATGGTGGCATATTTATGATAACTGCATCTCTTATAACGTCATTTAAAAGACTGGTTTTTACTTCTTTTTTAGAGTTTTCGTAAACTTTCTTTATCTCAGGCATTAGAGTATGAATTCTTTTTTTAGTTTTGGCTGAGAGAAATACTATTGGGACGTATGAAAGGAACTGAAATTCGTTACGCATTAATTTAGTGTATTCAGCAATGGTTTTATCTTTAACGGTATCCCATTTATTGACTACTAAAACTAGTGGTTTGCCGGCTTCTAAGGCATAACTGGCAATATGTTTATCGTGTTCAATAATACCTTCTTCGGCATTTATAACAACAACACAGACATTACTTCTTTCAATGGCTTTCATTGCACGTATAACACTATATTTTTCAATATTTTCGTAAATTTTTCCGCTTTTTCTGATACCAGCAGTATCAATAATAACATATTGTTCTTTATCATAGGTAAATGGTGTATCAATGGCATCTCTAGTAGTACCAGCAATGTTACTAACAATAGATTTTTCTTCGTTAACAATAGCATTAACTAGGCTACTTTTACCAACATTTGGACGACCAATTACACAGAACTTTATTTTATCATCTAAAAGATTCGTCTCTTCTTGGGGAGAAAAATCTTTGGTTATTTCATCGAGTAAGTCCCCTATTCCTAAATTGTGTTCACCACTTATTGGGAGAATATATGGGAATCCTAATTCATAGTAGTTATAAATATCATTTTTTCTTTTTTCATTATCTATTTTATTGACGGCTAAAATGATTTTTTTACCGCTTTTCATAAGCATATCTCTTATTTTAAAATCATTGGCATTTAAATCTTCTTTACCATCTAAGATAAAGACAATAACATCAGCTTCATCAATAGCTATGGTAGCTTGGATGATTATTTCTTTATTAAAATCTGATTCGGATAAATCAATACCTCCTGTATCTATAAGATGGAATTTGTAGTTATTATATGTAACATCTCCATAAATTCTGTCTCTAGTTACTCCGGGAGTATCTTCGATAATGGATATTTTTTTACCTACTAATTTGTTGAAAATTGTAGATTTACCAACATTTGGGCGGCCTACTAAGGCAACTGTAGGAATTTTCATAAAATTACCTCCTTATTTTATTTCTAGAGTTTCTTCTATTTTGTTATATACTTCTTGTTTTCCGGCTTTAGTTACGCTAGAGAAGAGAATTAAGTCTTCTTTAGTAACTCCAAGAGTTTTTGTTATTAGATTAATATTCTTTTCGTGACTATTTTTATTTACTTTATCTAATTTAGTACAAATAATGGTTACGGGAATATTATAATGTTTTAAGTAATTATACATTAATATATCATCTTCAGTTGGTTTGTGTCTAAAATCAATTAAAAGAAATACCATCTTTAAGTTTTCTCTTTGTTCTAGGTAATCTTCCATTATTAAACCGAATTTGTTTTTTAATTGCTTGCTTACTTTAGCAAAACCATAACCTGGGGCATCTACTAAGTAAAAGAAATCATTAATTAAATAGAAGTTAAGTGTTTGGGTTTTGCCTGGAGTAGCACTTGTTCTAGCAAAGTTTTTACGATTAATTAATGTATTGATAAAACTACTTTTGCCAACATTAGAACGACCTACGAGAAGGAATTCATTTTTCCTATCAGTAGGAAATTGACTAAGTCTTACGGCAGAGATAGTTAATTTAACATCTAAAATTTTCACAAAAATCACCAATAACATTATATTAAATATTTGTTAATTAGTCAAATATGGTGTTTTTTTCTTTGGTTAAATGTTTTTTTATTGTATAATATTTTTGATTTGGAGGCTTATATGGAGGAATTATTTAATAATTGTCAATTGTGTCCTAGGAAATGTTTAATTAATAGAAATAGGGGAGAATTAGGTTTTTGTAGGGCTGGGAATAAAATTAAAATAGCTAAGGCTTATTTACATATGTGGGAAGAGCCTTGTATAACTGGGAAGTTGGGATCTGGAACAATATTTTTTAGTAATTGTAATTTGAGGTGTATTTTTTGTCAAAATTATTATATTAGTGAACTTGATAATGGGGTAGAGATTAGTGTTAGTAGATTTAGTGAAATATGTTTAGATTTACAGAGTAGGGGGGCTAGTAATATTAATTTAGTTACTCCGACACACTTTGTTCCTTTAATAATAGAGGGAATTAATTTGGCAAAAAATAATGGATTGAGGATACCTATAGTTTATAATTCTTCGGGATATGAAAGTGTTGATACGCTTAAATTACTTGATGGAATAGTTGATGTGTATTTACCTGATTTTAAATATTATAGTGATGAATATGCTGTTAAGTATTCAGGATGTAAGGATTATTTTAAATATACGGAAGTAGCGATTGAGGAAATGGTTAGACAAAAGCCAAAATGTGTTTTTGATGATAATGGGCGAATGATTAGTGGTGTAATAGTTAGACATATGCTGATACCTGGAATGGAGGAAGATAGTAAAAAAATACTTAAATTCTTGTATGATAGATATAAGAATAATATTTATTATAGTATAATGAATCAATATACTCCAGTTAGAGTTTGTAAATATGATTGTCTTAATAAAAGAGTAACGCTAGAAGTTTATGAAGAGGTTATTGATTATGCTTGGAAGATTGGAATAAGAAAGGCATTTGTTCAAGAGGAAGGGACGGTTAGTGAGAGTTTTATTCCTAATTTTGATTTTAAGGGTTAAAAAAATAACCTTTTTAGGTTATTCTTCTAAATCTTGATATTCTTTATTTAGAGTTGTATATTTCTCTGTAATTTTATTATTTTCGGCTTTTTCTAATGGATACCATCCTTTTTTAAACATTAATTCAAATGTTTCTCTTTGAAGATTGATTATTTTTTCAAAGGTTTTATTATATTTGGCAAATAGGTATTCATTGCTTGCTTCAGTCATACTGATAGTATAATTTTTAGATAATTCTTTCAAACTTGTAAGAAGGATGTTAAGATAATCTTTATCATTCAAGTTAGAAGATTTAGGGACTTCTACTTCTGGATTAGTTATTTTGTTGTTCATTTTGACCTCCTAGTATTTCTAGTATTTGATGCATATTAAATTTAAATAGATCTATACCTTTTATAAGATGTGTTTTTATTTCTTCTTCTTGAACTTGTGAGATGGCATTATGAGTAGTTTTATATGCAATATAATTCCATTCAAACATATCTGATAGGTAATCTAGATCTTTACCACTTATGATATTTGGTACTTCTTGATAATTATTCATTTGATCTCCTTTCGTATTTATTATTTACGAAAAGGAAAATTTTATAATATAGAAAAAGTATTATAGCTTTAATATTTAAAAAACTATATTACTTTTTATATTTTTAATCTTTGTCACGGCCAAAAACAATAAGGGCTAATCTTAAAATCTGAAGAAGGGAAGTTACTAGAGAAGCAACATAAGTGAATGCAGCTGCGTGTAACATTGATGAAGAATCGCTTAATTCATCGTTATCGACGATGTTTAATTTTATTAGTTGTTTTTTTGCTCGACTCGAAGCATTAAACTCTACTGGAAGAGTTATTAGTTGAAATAATAAAATTGATAATAAAAGGATTAGGCCAAATTTAGCAAGACCTATAGCATTGAATATTAAGCCAATTATAACGACAAGATAACCTATTTTTGAAGAGAAATTTGTTATTGGTACTAAAAGAGATCTTATTTTCATAAAAGTATATCCTTCTTTATCTTGGATAGCGTGACCGCATTCGTGGGCAGCTACAGATACTGAGGAAATAGATGTTCCATCATAGATATCTGCTGATAGGTTAACAGTCTTGTTTCGGGGATCATAATGATCTGTTAAGTTTCCAGTAATTTTATTTATTTTAACATTTTCTAAGCCATTGGCATCTAGAATTTTTCTGGCAGTATCAGCACCAGTTTTCTTACCAGATGTAGGAATGTTTCGATATTTATTATAAGAAGACATTACATATATTTGAGCTAGAAGGGTAATTAAGAATCCTAAAAAGGGAATAGTATATTCAATAAGAAAATAATCATTATAATTCATTATTTTATCACCTCATAGGTTGTTCCTTCACGGCTATCTTTCAAGATAATACCTTTTTCTTGAAGTTCATTTCTTATACTATCGGCTAAAGCATAATCTTTATTTTTTTTAGCAATGTTTCTTTTTTCTATCATTTCATTGATATAAGATACTAATTCTTCATTTATTGTGTCTTCTTTTGTTAAATCAAGAGACAACACTTTATCAAAAGATTTTATTAATGATAATTTAGTGGTATTATTTATTGAGCTTTTTAGAATGTCATATAAAACTGTTAGGGCATTGGAAGTATTTAAATTATCAGCAAGACATTCTTTAAATTGGTTGTTATATTTATCAAAGTCTTCTTGTACTAGAGGACTATTATCTATAGAGATAGATTTTATTTTGTTTAGAAGTTTATTGTAAGAATTCTTAGCAATATCTAATGATTCAAAACTGAAAGTTAATTGTTTTTTATAATGTGATTGAAGACAGAAGAAACGGTATACGAGTGGAGAATAGCCTTTTTCCTCAAGTAAATTTAAAGTTAAGAAATTACCACTTGATTTACTCATCTTTCCGGTAGCATCTAATAGATGTTCAGTATGAATCCAGTAATTACACCATTTATGTCCTAAGTAACTCTCTGTTTGAGCAATCTCGTTAGTGTGATGGGGGAAGATATTATCAACTCCGCCACAATGTATATCTAGGTATTCACCAAGACATTTTAACGAGATACAAGAGCACTCTATGTGCCATCCAGGGTAACCTGTTCCCCAAGGACTTTCCCATTTTAACTCTTGGTTGTCAAATTTTGATTTTGTAAACCAAAGTACAAAGTCTGTTTTGTTCTTCTTATTAGAGTCTTCCTCTACTGTTTCTCTTACTCCTGATATTAATTCTTCAGCAGTATGATTGGTTAGTTTATAATAATCATTTAACTTAGATGTATCAAAGTAAACATTGCCATTAGCAAGATAGGCGTAACCTTTTGTAATTAATTTTTCTATAAAACTTATGTATTCTTTAATCATTGTAGTAGCTGGAACTACTTGTTCTGGCCATTTTATATTTAATTTGGTACAATCGTTTTTAAAACATTCGGTATAATAGGCTGCTATTTCTAAAACACTTTTTTGCTCTCTTTTAGCACCTTTTAACATTTTATCTTCACCAGTATCGGCATCGCTTGATAAATGACCAACATCGGTAATATTCATAGCACGATGAACGTTGTATCCGAGATAGTTTAAGGATTTTTCTAGAATGTCTTCACTAATATAGGTTCTTAAATTACCAATATGAGCGTAGTAGTAGACTGTTGGTCCACAAGTATACATATTAACTCTATCTTTATTGTAAGGAATAAATTCTTCTTCTTTTTTAGTTAATGTATTATATAATCTCATAATATCTCTCCTTTTTCTTTATAATTATATCATTTTATATATTTTATGTAAATAATTTTAAAGAGATAAAGTATGTGATATTGTTGTGTTACAATTGATGTGAAACATTTCTATAGAAAAAAAGAGATTCAAGTCGTATAATATTGAGTTGAACAAAAAATTTATACGAAAGGACTTGAATCACAATGAATATTATAAATGAAAATAACGAAAAAAGCAAAAGATATTTGTCTCATGAATTGCATATTAGAGAAAATGCAGTTAAAACTTATAGAAACGGAAATTCAATTAGTTATGTATGTAGAAAATACCATATATCTAGACCTTTATCGTTGGAATAAACAATATGATGGAACTAAAGAATCTTTAAAAGATAAGTCGCATAGACCATTATCAAAACATCCTAATGCTCATACTGATGAAGAAATAACTTGGATTAAAAATCTAATAAGAAGAAATCCTGATATTACATTATGTGAATTATGGTATAAATTAAGAATTAACCGAGGATATTCAAGGCATATTGGAAGCTTATATAGAGTATTAAAAAGATTAGATTTTTATAAAGAAATAAATATTAAAAATACATCTAAATATGTGCCTAAAAAATATGATACACCAAAGCAATTAGGAATTAAATGGCAAATTGATGTAAAATTTGTTCCAACTTGTTGCCATAGCAACAAAATACCTAAAGATAAAAAGTTTTACCAATATACATGCATTGATGAAGCTTCTAGAGAAAGATTTCTTTTTTGGTATGATGAACACACGTCAGTTAATACCGTAGATTTTGTAAAAAGATGTATTTCCTATTACGGATATAAAACAATAGAAATTCAAACAGATAATGGAACAGAATTCACTTGGAATCAAAGTAAAATGAAGAAGCTGCATCCACTTGGTGAATTGTGTTTAAAATTAGATATTGATCATCACAAAATTAAACCAAGAACACCAAGACATAATGGAAAAGTTGAAAGAAGTCATAGAAATGATAACGAAAGGTTTTATAATAATTTAAAATTTGATTCGCTTGAAGATTTAAGAATAAAAGGCAAAAAACATTTAGAAAGAACTAATAAAATACCAATGGCAGTTCTAGGATATAAAACACCATTAGAAAAAAGACAAGAATTAATTATTTCTTTGCTTAACAATTATAATACATTCATTTCTTTAGTCAATGCAAAATAAATTTAACTAAAGTTAATCATTGACTAAATTCATTTCTGTATTATTTGTGTGATAGCAAAGAAAAAACAACCCAATACTAATTGGATCATTTTTATCAAAATTTTTGTTTCACATCATTTACAAATATACATAAGTTGGAGATATTTACTTGTGTAAACTTTTTGGAAAAGAATTGATTTTATTAAGAGTTATCTTTATACTTATATTAGAGGTGTTATTTTTGAAACAAGGGAAATTTATTGTGGTATCTGGACCATCAGGAGTTGGAAAGGGAACTATATGTAATATTTTGATGAAGGAAATGAGAGCAGAGTATTCAGTTTCTTTTACTACGAGAGAGAAGAGAGTAGGAGAAATAGATGGAGTAAATTATAATTTTATTTCTAAAGAAGAGTTTGAAAGGCAAATAAAAGATGGTAAGTTTTTAGAATATAATATTTATAATGGAAATTATTATGGTACTTCAAAAGACTTTGTAATGGAGAAAATTAATAAAGGAATTAATATATTTTCAGAAATTGATGTAAATGGGGCAAAAAATATTAAAAAGATTTTTCCTGATGCATTACTTATATATATTGCTCCTCCTTCAATTGATGAGCTTAGGAAAAGACTTATTAATAGAGGGACTGAATCTATTGATAAGATCGAAGAGAGGTTAAAGATAGCAGAAGAGGAACTTAAACAAGTTAGTTTTTATGATTATGTAATTGTTAATGATAATCTCGATGATGCTACGAATGAATTTAGAAAAATTATTGATAGGGAGAATTTATAAAATGCGAGAGGTTAAAGTAGGGAAGATATATAGGCATTTTAAGGGAAATACTTATAAGGTTATAGATATTGTTTATGATAGTGAATCTAATAGGGATGAGGAGTATAAGAGGGTTGTTATATATGAAGGCTTATATGGGGAACATTTAAGATGGGCTAGGCCATATGAAATGTTTAATAGTTATGTTGATAAAGATAAGTATCCTGATGTTAAGCAGAAATATAGATTTGAAGAAGTTTGTAATGAAAATATTTAGTATTAAAAAAGAGTATTGAGTTTATCAATACTCTGGAAGAAATATCGTATGATATTTTTTTATTATCTAGTTTATAAGTTATATTTAATTTTATAGGTAATTCTTTTTCTGTTGTTCCTTGATAAAATATATCTTTTCCAGCGGTATTCCAGGTTATTTTATTATCAGATATTTTGAATTTTTCATCACCATTTATATTTAGTATGTTTTTTAATTCAGAATAGTCTTCTAAAGGAGAATCTGATTGGGTATTAATTAGATGTTCATTAGCAAAGATGTTTTTGATGTTTCCAGATTCATCGATTTTGGCATAAACAGTTTCGTTTTTTGTTAGGGCAAGGGTAGGGGTAGGAAAACTCGTTATAAGTACTCCTACTACGAATAGTAGAGCTGAAGATTTTTTTAAGGTGTTTTTAGACTATGTAGAGGATAAAAAGGATATATATAGTTTAATTATGCTTAAGAATAGAAATAGTATTATGATGGATATTTTACTTAGTGTAGTTAATGATGATGTTATTAAGAGAGTTAAGTCTGATGAAATTAATACGAAGATACCTGGTAATATTATTGCTAAATTTTATTTAGGGGGGGTTATTAATTTGGGAGTAGAATGGTTAAAGGATGATAATAAATATACAAAAGAGGATACTATTAAGTATTTAGATATTTTGATACCGGATGATTTTAGAAATTTTTAAGAGGAATAATTTATTAAAAAAAATATATCCTTTTATGAGATATATTTTTTAGTTATATTTTTCTTTAATTAGATTTACGAGATCTTTGGCAGAGGTGTTGGGAATGTACTTATGTTGATTTTTGATCATTCTTTTTTGAAGTTTTTCATCTTGTAAAATTTTTCTTAAACTAGTAATTATTTCCTCTTCTTTTTGACACGATAGAGACATCTTTCTTGTAGAAAAATAATTGGTATTATAGGTTTCAATTCCGGGGATTGGATAGATATGAATTAATGGTTTTCCAATACTGGCAATTTCTGTTGAAGAGAGACCTCCTGGTTTTGAGAGAACTACATCAGAGGTATAAATCAGATCATTTATATTGTTAACAAAACCTAGAGGTATAAGATTAGGATTAGATAGGTTTGTTAACTCAGATAATAACTTTTTATTAGAACCACAGACAATTATTATTTTTACATTTTCTTCTTGAGAGATGGATGAAATAATATTAGTGATTTTACCAAAACCCATACTTCCTAGCATAATGAGAATTATTTTTTCATCTTTGATATTTAATTCTTTTCGAATATCTTTAGCAGTGGTTATGAAACGTGTTGATACAGGAATACCAAGGGGTGTTAAAATTGTTTTTTTGATGCCTTTTGAAAGAAATCTTTTATTTAAGTCTTTGGCTACTACTAAATGATCTGGTTTTGTTTCTTCAAGAAAAGGGCAAGGTTCATAGTCGGTAGCAATGGTTATAAAGTTTATTTTTTGATAATTTTTATTCTTATTAATTGCAGTTAGGGTTAGGGCTGGGAATAAGTGAGTAGCAATAATTAAATCAAAATTATTTTCAGTTATATAATTATAGAGAGACTTTTGATGAAATTTATTTACTAGGTAAACAGGACTTTTTATTTTTGTTTTGCTATATAATTCTCCAAGTTTATAAATATTTTTGAAGACTTGACCATTGCCGCCAAGTGTAGAAAGATATATTTTTTCTGATAGTTCTTTAGCATTAGCATTAACTATATTATAAAAATCTTTAAATTCACAGAGAATATTATTTTCTTTTAATTCTTCTTGAATGTATTTAGCACAGGAATTATGACCGCCACCGGTACTACATGATAAAATTAATATTTTCATTTTATTTCTCCTTTTATATTTTGATATGTTCTTTCTAAGAGATCTTCTATTCTTTGAACTCTGTCTAGTTTTTGATTGGGGTAGATGGGAGGAAGGATATTGGCTTTGATGCATTTCTTTTTTTTATATAATTTAAAGATGGATGTGGGGTTGGAAAGCTCAAAGCGGATTGGTTGAATGGGGACGTTAGCATCTACGGCCATTTTAAAGGCACCATATTTAAAGTGTCTTATTTTTTCATAATATGGCCAAAGGGAACCTTCAGGATACATATGAACTATTTTTTTATTTGTTAAGGCTTCATTTATTTGACGATAAAATTCTTTTTTATGTGACTCTTTTGTGGGAATGGGAAGAGCATTTAAGAATTTAATTAGATGTCTTATGAAAGGAATTTTAAAGTTTGATGATAGAGTTGGATAATAAATAAGAGTTGGGTAGTAAATTAATCCTACCATTGTACAGTCCATAGGATGAATATGGTTAGATACAGAAACAAAACCAGTATTTTTAATGATGTTTTGTTTATTAATAATTTTATATCCATAAAATATTTTATTGTGGATATATAAGATTAAGTATATGGGGAGATCTAGAATATTGGTTATTATTGTTAGAAGGGGATTTTTATTAATATATTTATAGTTATCTTTAATAGTAAATTTTAGTGGTGTCCAATTGTTCATAATGTGGGTATCTTCAGGAATATTTTGATAATTATACTCTTTCATAGACCATACTTCTTTCTTGAAATTTAATGTTATGATTATATCATAGATGTTATTTTTTTTCAATTATGGATATTTTTAATGTTGGATAAGTTTGATTAAGAAAATTGTCGTTAAAATATTTTATCTGATTTTTTATTTTGAGATATAATTATTGTATGGTGATAAGATGAAGAGATTTTTAGGTTTTTTTTGGATAATTATTTTAATGCTTTCGGGATGTGGAAAAAGAGAGGAATATGAGGAAAAGAAACTTGAATGGTGGGAAGAAGAACTTTTAGAATATAATTTAGATAATTTTACTCTTGAAGAGAAAATTGGGCAAATGATTATTATTAGTAGTTCTAAAAAGAGTTATGATGAAGAAATGGAGGGAATTATTAAAAGGATTCATCCGGGAGGATTTATTATTATGGGAGAGAATATTACTACATATGATGAGACTTTAAGGTTTGTTAGAGCAATTAAACAGTCTTATAGTATTCCATTATTTATTGCAATTGATGAAGAGGGAGGAAGAGTACAACGTTTAAGAAATTTTTCGGATGTGAAAGTGGCAGATGTTCCTTATATGTATTATTTAGGAAAGACAGGAAATAATAGTTTAGCTTATCAGGTAGGGGATATTATTGCTAAACAAGTTAAGACTTTGGGAGTTAATTTAGATTTTACACCGGTATTGGATATTTATAGTAATCCTAAAAATGAGGTTATTGGATATAGATCTTTTGGTAGTAATAAAGATATTGTTAGTAAAATGGGAATGTATTTAAGACGGGGATTGGAAGATAATGGAGTTATGTCTTGTGTAAAACATTTTCCCGGTCACGGAGATACGGAGACTGATTCACATTTAGATTTACCTATTATTGATAAGAGTTATGAGGAGTTACTTAGTAATGAATTGGTTCCTTTTAAAGAAGCAATTAATGATGGGGTTAGTATGATAATGATAGGACATATATCTTTGCCTAAAATTACTGGGGATAATACTCCAGCAACATTATCTAGGGATATTGTTACAGGTATTTTGAGAGATAAATTAAATTATAAGGGAATTATTATTACGGATGGATTAGGAATGCAAGGGGTTAATAAGGGATATAAGGAAGAGGAGGTATATGTTATGGCAATTAAAGCAGGGGTAGATATTTTACTTAGTCCTAAGAATCCTGATACAGTTATGACAGCTATTAAGGAAGCCGTTGATAGGGGAATAATTACTGAAGATAGAATTAATGATTCTGTTAAAAGAATACTTTTATATAAACAAAAATTTATTAAGGATAATATGTTAGATAAGAGTTACTTAAATAGAGAAGAATATAAGAAAGTTCTAGAACAAATACCTGTCAATTAAAGAGAATATTTATATTGATTCTTTTCTTAGATAGAAAAAGAAGAGAATAATTTTAATAAGTAGGATATATAAAAAACTGTCTCTTAAGAGACAGTTTTTTAGTAATGGTTAATATTCTCAAAAAATTGAACTGTTTTAGTAATACCTTCTTGTAATTTAACTTTAGGTGTCCAGCCGTATTTTTCAATTTTAGAGGTATCTAATGGGGTTCTTTTAAATGATACATATCCTTTTGATTGTTCTTTAGGAATATTATATATAACTGATATTTGTTTATCTTTATACATTGAGGACATTAAATTGGCTAGTTCTTTGATTGTTATTTCCTCTTTTTCATTGGATAAATTATATATTTGATTTTTTTCTTTGCTCATTGCTATTAAAACTCCAGTAATTGCGTCACTTACATAGCAAAATGATCTTTTAGCTTCACCTTTACTTTTTAATATTATATCTTGTCTGTTTACAATATTTCCGATTAAATCAGCCATTATTCTTCCATCATTGTTTATTATCATTCCTGGTCCGTAGGAGTGAGCTATCCTTAGTATACAATAGGGGATATTATACTGATAGTTATAACAAATCATCATATTTTCAGCCATTCTTTTACTTTCTGGATAACAAGATCTTAGGTCACTAGGATCTAGGATGCCATAATCTGTTTCTTTTATGGCTTCTAGTTCATTAGTTTTTCCATATATTTCCCTTGTTGATGAAAATACTACATAGGATTTATTTTTTTTAGAAAATTCTAAAACATTATATGTTCCTAATGTATTTGCTTTAATAATATCTATTGGAGAATTTAGAATTGTTTGAGGATTAGAAGAACTAGCAAAGTGAAATATAATATCTATTTTTTCTTCGAGATCTATTTTTTTACATATGTCTTGTTCAATTACAGTGATATTTTCTTCTTGGAATATGCCCATTTTTGAATAAAATTTTTCTTTATTTCTAACTAAAGCGTATATTTTGATGTTTGTGTTAAGATTTTGATTTAGTTTTAGAAAAGTAGCTACTAAATATGATGAGAGCATTCCATTAGCCCCAGTAATTAGAATGCTTTTGTTTTTTAGAAATGGAATAGATGAGGTGCTATTATTTATTATTTCATTTATATCATCAAGAATTATGGTATTATTAATCATTTTTTCTCCTGTTGTAAATTGATTTTGCTAAGAATATATCTTTAGGAGTTGTTATTTTAATATTATCATAGTCTGTTAATACAACTGTTAAGTGATAATTGTAATGGTCCATTAAGGTACAAGAATCAATAAAGTTATATTTTTCTTCTTTCATTGCTTTAAGATGGGCATTGTATATGTCATCTAAAATAAAAGTTTGTGGGGCTTTAGCTACTAAAGATTCACTTCTTTCGGGAATTTTAATTATATCCATATTTTCATTTATTATTGTAAATGTTTCAGTTGATTTGACGCAGGAAATAGCACTTCCTTTTTCTTTAGTTGTTTTTATATTTTCATTAATAAGATTGTTATCAATAAATGGTCTAACTCCATCGTGAATTAAAACAATTGATTCTTTTGGGAACATTTTATATGCAGTATTGATACCATTAAATATTGATAGTTGACCAGTTTCTCCACCTGGAATAATAGATTTTACTTTTTTAATGTTATATTGTTTTACTAGTTTTTCTAATTTTGGAATCCAGGTTTCTAGGCAGGAGATAATAATTGCATCAATATTTTCATTTTTTTCAAATTTTTCAATTGTATGAATAATTATTGGTTTTCTGTCAATTTTTAAAAATTGTTTGGGTATTTCTGTTCCCATTCGTTGACCTGTTCCTCCGGCAAAAATTATTGCTATGTTCATTTAAAAACCTCCCTTAATGGTTATTTATTTATATTTTATCATATATTTTTATTTTTTTAATTTAAAGTTATTTATTAGAATGGCATTTTAAAGTTTTTATTGTTTATCATTTTCATCATTTTTTTCATTTCTTCAAATTGATTTAGTAGTTTATTGACATCGCTTACATTTAATCCACACCCTTTGGCTATTCTTTGTTTCCTACTTGCTTTAATAATTTCTGGATGTTTTCTTTCTTCAGGGGTCATTGATAGGACAATAGCTTCGATATGGGCCATTTGTTTTGGATCTATTTTAGCATTATTAAGACCCATCTTTTTTGCTCCGGGTAATAGTTTAATTAAATTTTCGAGAGGTCCTAGTTTTTTTATTTGATTTAATTGGGATAGGAAATCTTCTAAATCAAAATTTCCTTTCATCATTTTTTTGGCGGTTTTTTCGGCTTCTTTTTCATCAATTTCATCTTGTACTTTTTCTACTAAACTAATGACATCTCCCATTCCTATAATACGATTTGCCATACGATCGGGATGGAATTCGGTTAGGCCATCCATTTTTTCACTAATACCAATAAATTTAATAGGAATATGGGTTAAATGTCTTACTGATAGGGCAACTCCTCCTCTGGTGTCGCCATCTAATTTGGTTAAAATAACACCGGTTAATTGGAGAGCATCATTAAAACCAGTTATAACGTTAATGGCATCTTGTCCCATCATTGCATCTAGAACAAGTAATATTTCGTTTGGATTAACTACGCCTACTATATTTTTTAATTCTGTCATTAATAATTGATCAATATGAAGTCTACCGGCAGTGTCTATAAGAATATAGTCGTAACCGTTTTCTTTGGCGTATGTTAAAACATTTTTACTTATTTCTACAGGATCTTTCAATCCTTCACTGTATACTGGAATGTTTAGTTCTTTACCAATTTGTTTTAATTGATCAATGGCAGCTGGTCTATATACATCACAAGCTACTAGTAGGGGATTCTTGTGATATTTTTTTCTTAGTAAATTAGCAAGTTTCCCATTGGTAGTAGTTTTACCAGATCCTTGAAGGCCTACTAGCATAGCTACAGTAGGTTTCTTGTCTGTAACTAGGGGAGCATTATCTCCTCCTAATAATTCTTGTAGTTCATCCCTTACTATTTTTACAAATAAGTCACCGGGGTTTAGACTTTTATTTACTTCTTCACCAAGGGCTTTTTCTTTAACGTTATTTGTAAATTCCTTTACTACTTTGTAGTTAACATCTGCTTCTAGAAGGGATAATCTTATTTCTCTCATCATTTCTGATATGTTATCTTCTGTTATTTTTCCATAGCCTTTTATTTTGTGGGCTATACTTTGTAATCTGTCACTTAAATTTTCAAACATCTTCATCACCTAAAATAATTATACACTAATTTTAACTTTTTTCACTATTTTTATATAAAAAGGTTGATTTTTAATTTATTTTTGATATAATTAATTTACTTGTTGATGTTACTTTAAGTTTACTGATTATGCAGATGTGGTTCAACGACTAGAATACGGCCTTGCCAAGGCTGTGACGGGGGTTTGACTCCCCTCATCTGCTCCATTGAGGAATCTGCTCGGAACAATTACCGAGTTTGATATATAAATCTATCGAAAGATAGATTTTTTTGTGTCTCGAACTCCCACGTGTGAGCTTGGAAGATATATAAATCATCCATCCAAAAAGAAAGGATGGTGAATTATGTTAAAAGTTATAACAAAAGAAATACCTATTGATGAAGAGCTTAAAACAAGAATCCAGTTTATTTGCGATTTTTGTAATACTACGCCTACGTTTATCAATGGTTCTATTCGTAAAGTTGAGAAAACAAATATCAATTATATAGAACCAAATAAAATAATCATCAAAGGTACAACATTTCTAGCTTTTAATCATGGTAGAGATGTTTATGTAGAAAATTTACAAAAACATATTAATATTAGTGATTTACAAGAGTTTATTAAAAATCTATAACTATTGACATTATTTTCAAAAGTGATACTATATATAACCAATGAAAGAGGTATGATCTAGAAATGGAAGTACATCTATGAAATATAAACACAGACAATTAAAATTAATTAATATCAATTATTTTGAGGAGTCAGTAGTATTTAGACTTTACTAGATACTTTTGACTCCTCTTTTTTTGTAAAAGGAGTTGAGTTTATGGAATTATCTGATAAGAAAGTTAAAAAAGTAGCTGGTCTTTATATGCGAGTTAGTACCGAAGATCAAGCTCGTGAAGGATTTAGTTTACCGGAGCAAAAAATGCGATTAGAGGACTATTGTAGAGCCAAAGGTTATGAAATTGGAGATTATTATACTGATGAGGGAATTAGTGCTAAAAAAGGAAATTACAGGCCCGAATTTGAAAGATTAAAAGAAGATATTGAAAATAAAAAAATAAATACAATGTTAGCATTAAAACAAGATAGAATTACAAGAAGTATTTTTGATTGGGAAAACATTATAACTTTTCTAGAAGAAAATAATGCTTATTTAGATTTAGTAAATGATGATATAAATACTACTACTTCAAATGGTAGAATGGTATCTCGTATTATGATGAGTGTATCTCAAAATGAAATTGAAAGAACAAGTGAAAGAACTAAAGTTGGTTTAGCTGGTGCAATTAAACAAGGACACATTCCACATAAAGCCCCACTTGGTTATAAGCATGAAGATAAAAAGTTAGTAATTGATGAATCAACAAAAGATGTTGTTATTAGAATATATGAACTTTATCATAATGGTTTGTCTTATCAAAAAATAGCAAATCTATTTAAGAAAGAAAAAGTTCTAGGAAAAGATAATTGGAGAGATAATACAATACTTCATATTATTGAAAATGAAATATATAAAGGAGATTTTGTTCATGGTAAAAGAACTAAACATCCTACTTACTACCCTAATGTAGTAGAACCATTAGTTAGTAAAGAAATGTGGGAAGAATGTCAGTTTCAAAAGAAAAATAACTCTCGTGCTTATTCAAGAACTTTAACTTATATCTTCTTACAAAAATTACTATGTCCTAAATGTGGCAAGATTCTAGGTGGTAAAGCTTCAAAGAAAAAAGGACATGAATACTTTTACTATTATTGTCGTGATTGCAAATTAACAGTTAAAGAAAAAGATGTTGAAGAACATTTTAAAACTTTTGTTGATGAACTAACTGAATATGATTCTATTGTTAATCAATTCTTTGTTCCTATGATAATCAAAAACTTTGATGAACCTCGAGAAAATATTACTAAAGAAATTGAAACACAAAAAGCAAGATTAGAAAGAGCTAAACTTGCCTATGTAGATGGTGCATTTAGTTTAGATGATTATAAAGAAAAAGCTAAACAAATTGAAGATACTATAGAAATGCTACAAGATAAAATTAATACTGCTGATAAATGCGATACATTTACTTATTCGGCTAAAGATATTTTAGTTGCTCGTGATATAGCATTTATAAATAAAGGAATTCATCCTGAAGAATATGATAGACAAATGAAACCATGGAAGAAAAGAACTCGTGAAGAAAAATCTGATTTAATTATGAATTATGTAGATAATGTAGAACTTGAATTAGTTGGTAGTGAATGTTTTGTTAAATGTGTTAATTTTAGAGAATCAATTGCTAACCCATGTAATGAATTATTTAAGAATGGTTATATAGATAGAAAACAAGATTGTATATTTGGTAATCTAATAGGACAAATAAGATTTAGTGAATACCTACCTGAAGAAGAAGTTGGAGAAATAATTATGAGATTAAAGAACTATTATAATGTTTCTTATACTGAAGCAATCTACTATGTTAAAGACCAAGTATTCTACTTCAACTTTTTAGAAGATAATTCTGCTATTGTTAGAGTGTTCCCATTAGAAGATTATTATAAATTAGATCCAGATGTTAAAATGGAAGAATATAGATTTGGAATTATATATATCAAAGAAGAAAATATTGTAGTTACGAAAGACGCAGATGAGTTAAACAAATTATTCAATTACATTCCTGATGATAGTAATACTTATGTGGACTACTCTAGAGAGTTAAAAGATATACCGAGTAAACCTATCAGAATGGAACTCTTAAAAAAATAAAATGCGTGGCACGTTTTGTTACGAAGTAATGAAAGTGGCGATAGCATTTTAACAAAGGAAAATGTTTTATGAAGATAAAATATTTTCATCATTACAATACGAAGTTTTGAAAGTATGTAGTACATAGTTTCATTACAAAGTATTGCATAAAGGATTCTAAGGAATATTCCTTAGCCCACTGATATCTTGTTAGCATGACAAGATATCTAGGGGGTTATATATTTTGACATCCAAAATAAAGCCATTAAAAAGGAGATGATTTTTATAAGTGAATTAGCATATTCTTTCCATTTGGGTAGTGATAAGAATAAAAAAAATAGTGTTAGAAGTTCTGCTAAAAATAACGTGAGTGGAACAACTTCAATGACTAATAATGGAATACAAAATGCCAAGACTTTATCAAAATGTGATAATCATAATTATAGAAAATATGACAATGAACAAGAACAGATTGTAATTGTAAAAGGTACTTCTTCCCTTTATAAAGATGTTCAAGATTTTTATAAAAACGAATTTGAAGAAGCAAGATTAGAATACAATAATAAGCAAACAAGAGAAGATAGAAAGATAGATAATTATTTCAAAAAAGTAAGTGATAATTCTAAAAGTGATTTAGCTTGCGAGATTATAATTGAACTTGGAGATAAGAAATTTTGGGACACAAAGGATTTAAAATATAAATATAAAATGACTAATGTATATTCAAAACAAGTGGATGATTTAGAGTTATTAATACCAAATTTTAAAGTGTGTAGTGCAATAATTCATTATGATGAGACTAGTCCTCACATGCACATTGTAGGTGTTCCTATAAAGTATAATTGTAAAACTGGAATGACAACTCAAGTTGGCAAAACAGATGTGTTTACTAGAAATTCATTAAAAGAGTTGCAAGATAAGATGAGAACTCTATGTATTGAAGAATACAACAAAGAATATAATCTGGATGCTACTTTAAAACAAAAATTAAAAGGTAGAAATAGAGATATTAATGTATCTGACATGTCTAATTATCAAGAAACTAAAAACTTAATTGAAAAACATCAAAAAGAAATAGATTCAATAAGTAATAATTCTTTAGAATTAAAATCTAATTCTAATATTATTAAGAATGAAATAAAAAATCTTAAGAAAGTTCTATTAAAAGATAATTTATTTATTATTTCTAAAGAACAAAAAGATAAATTGGAAGACTATATTGATAAAGTTGATAAAATTACAGATGATTATAGAGATGTAAAAGAATTATCGGCAAACTTAAATATTATTACTAAACAAGCAAGACAAGATAGTAGAAAACTTAAAAGTTTGAGAGAGAATAATGAAACGCTAGAGTTAAGAGTTGATAACTTAAATGAAAAAGTAGAAACTCAAGAAAAACAAATAAAAGAATTAAAAAATGATAATTTTGATTTAAAATATCAACTTCAAGGACTGCAACATTTATTTGAAAAACTAGTTAAATTCTTAAAAAGAATGCTTAATAGAAAAGATAAAGAAGACATTTATACAGAAGTTGTTGATGACATGTATAATAATCAAATTATTAGTGAAAAAACATTTGATAATATTTTAGGTTATAATGATAATTTTGGCAAAGAAAAAGATGATTCTGGAATATCCCTATAAATCATCTTTTTCAATTTGCTCTAAAATTTCAAGCACATTATTTGCAATATGCCATCCAAAAACAGGTGGGACAGCATTTCCTATTTGTTTATATGCAGAAGAAGCCGCACATGGAAATACAAAGCTATCTGGAAAACTTTGAATTCTTGCACATTCTCTAATTGATAATCTTCTCCAAAAATTTTTATTATTAGGTTCTTTAGGATTCATACTTCTATAATGGCCTTCTATATTTCCATGATGTTCAGCTCTTATAGTTATAGATGGTTTATCAGCCTCAATTTGTCTGTTTCCTTGACCCTTACCATTTTCTGAAAATTTTGCTTTTGAATAATCCTTTGAAGTGTGATTTTTTACATAACCTGTATCCAATTTATCCCATAAATCATCTATAGCATCTTTTGCGGTAATCCAAGTATTTGAAGTTAATGTTGGTTTAGGAAATTTGGGTAATATGTTTAAATCATCACGGACTCCTATTATAATAATCCTTTTTCTTGTTTGAGGAACTCCATAATCAGCAGTATTAAATAACTGATAATCAACTTTATAACCTACATGTCTAAACTCATCAATTATTTTCAATAACGGAGAACTATTTTCAATATTTATACTAATTCCTTCAACATTTTCTGCTACAAATATTTTTGGCATTTTACTTTTTACAATTCTTAACATTTGTTTATAAAGTTGTCCTCTTTGACTACTAAATCCCTTTCTTTTACCAGCTAAAGAAAAGTCTTGACATGGAAATCCACCTATAACTATATCACAATTTGGAATGTCTTTTTCATCTATATTATTTATATCATCACAAACTATTTTTGTTTTGAAATTATAATTATATGTTTCGCACGCTTTCTTTTCAAAATCATTGGAGTAAACTATTTCAAAAGGGTTAGCAGCATATTTTTTATTTAAATAAGTAAAGTTCCCTTCAAATCCTAAATCCATACCGCCACATCCAGAAAACAAGGATACTACTTTATATTTTTGTTTAGTCATTGGTTTCTCCTGTAATATTATCCTTAATAAAATTTATGTATTCTTGTTTTTCCTCATTGCTTAATGAATCATAATATTCTAGTAACAATACTGAAAATTTTCTTATATTATTATTAAACCAAGGTTCATTATAAAATTTCTTTTTTTGTTTCAATAAACCTAACCATCTTTTCGACAATAGCATTTGCCAATCTTCAATTAATTGAAGTTTATCATCTTTATCTTTATCCTCTTCAAAAGCTAGAATACCATTTTTAAAGGTTCTATAATCTCTATTCCAATTCTTTAATATATTATAAGATACTTGTGGTCTAGGACTTCTATCAGGAAATTGCATTGTACCGCTTATTGCATCAATATATTTTCCAGTAACAAATTCCAAAATATGTTTATCATCATGTTTCAAAAATATTACCCAGTCATTTGCATCTATTTGCTGTACACTAGACCCAGGAATATTATTATTTTTTGTACTTTTCACTTCAACAGGAATTCTATAGTTATTTTCTCCATCAGTTATAATAAATAGTAAGTCCGGATTAGTATATACAGCATTTCTAGTACTTCGAATATAATTTCTATCATCATCTGTTAATTCTGATGGAACTTTAACATTCGAAATACTAAAATCATCTTTTGAAATATAAGTATCCTTGCCATTACTTTTTATTTCAGTGACACTATTAATACTTTTAAAATTACTTAAAATGAATTCTTTAATCTTTATTTTTATTTGTTGATCCGTATTTGCTTCATCAAATTGGAATTTAACATCATCAAAGTATGCCAAATTATTATTTAATGATTCTTCCAATTCAAACAAAAAAGCATTCATAAAAAATATCAAGTTATCACTCATACATTACACCTCGTATATATTATAACATATAACACAGTTATTTTTGTTGATAATACTTAAAATATGTTATAATAATAGCAATTTATTTTTGTTGGGTGGGATAATTATGAAAAAAATAGCAAAAATTAAAATGTCGATTAAAAAAAATAAATGGAATATTGATAATTATTTAAAAAAAGCAGAACATAAATGGACTCCAAAAACAAATTTAATTTATAATTGTTTAAAATTTATATTATTTATCACAATATACTTATTCATATTGAAAATTTTAAATGTCATTTCATTTGATTTTCATTCATGGAAATTTATTAAAATAATGGATATTAAATACGAAGATATTTATAAAGATTTGGTAATATCTCAAATAGGAAGTACATTTTTGACCACTGCTGTACTATCACTTGTATCGAGTGTCGAGGATAAACATATCCTTGGAGAAAAAACAACAAATTTATTGTTTGGTAAAAAATTATTAAAATTTTATTTGCCAATGTTTCTTTTATATGTTTCAATGATTATTAATGTTACATTAACAATAAAAAAAGAATGTTCTAATTTAATAATTTCACTATTTTTATTATCAATCTTTGTTCTAATATACATTATAACAAAAATAGGAACAATCTTTGTCACAACAAAAAAATATGTAAAATTGCTATATTCAAAATACTATTTAGAATGCGAAAAAAATATAATTAACAATATTCCTCCTAAAGACTACAATTCCCCTCTGTTAATAAATTTAAAAGAAGAAACAATAAAACTGATTGCAAATAATGACAATTCATATATAAAAAATATAAACATGTACAAAGTTTTAATTGATCGAATATTGTTTAATATACCTAAGGAATTACAAAAATATCATTTGAATATGTCATATGCACCGAGTATAGTAAATGATTTTATAGAAGTAATAGAACATTTTATATATTTTAAAGATTTAACTAGAGCCATTCAATATTACAATTGGATTCTTTCAAGATTTAATTTTCATAATATCTTTATAAGTTATGATGGTATGAATAAAATTTTTAAAGATATAGCTAATAAAATAATGGATTTTAATAATGAATACGAAACAAAAAATTATCTAAGTATGTTATCTCCTATAATAACTAATATAGAAATACAACAACATTTTGCTTTAACTAATGATTATTCTTATATAAATTGGCCAGAAATAAAATTAAATTTTATTTATCACTATAACAGTGATTATTTTGATATAGTATATAGTAATGTTTATAATAATAAATACTTAAGTGAAAGAGAAAAATTAAATTGCTATACTGAATTACATGAAATTTATAGAATGTCAGCTCATAATGGTTGCAATATTATTAGAGATATTACAAATTTTTCTTACGACTATATAAAGCCAAAAGAAAGAAAAATGAAACCTCACATATTAGGTCAAGCAACAGCGCTTCTTTTATTAAGAACACTTCAAAATAAAGATGAGCGAAGTTTTAAATTATTTATTGGAATGAATTTGGAATCTGAAGAAATGAGAGTAGCAATTCATTTAACATTACTTGCATTAATAAAAATGGAAAATAATAATTGGGAACACAACATATATAGTGATTATTATGGAATTGATTTAGATTTCTGTAGAAAATTCGTTAAAGAACACTTAGAATTATTGTTTAAAAATCAACAAAATTGGGGTGTTAAAGATTTAATAAATTATTCACAAGAAGATTATAACTATATACTAAAATATTGTTTAGAGGATGATAAAGAAGATAACTTATTTTTAAACTTTATATTTAAATTTGATAAAGATTTGATTAATCAGTATTTTAAAACTATAACAAACAAATTTAAAATGAAAATAGTTATTAAAAATAGTAATGAAAAAGATTACAAAAAAATTATTAACAATTATTTAAAATAAATATTATTAAAACAAAAAAAGTGCTATAATATTTATAGATGGATGATTTATATATCATCCTCATGTGAGAAAAAGTTGTGTAATCACTCAACTACGGCTCCATTGAGAGAATTACTCACACTTTTGTGTGAGTTTTATTTTTATAGAATATCCTATATCACTTGTTGATATGGGATTTTTTCATATATGAAAGGAGGATTAACAAATAAAAATAACCATAGAACATTTAGAATTTCCTTTAAGTGTTAAGGATAAAATTACTAAAATACCTAAAATATCATTAACTAAAAAATTTATTCTTATTAATAGAATATTTTATTTATATTATTGTATAGGATATAAAATAAAAGAAACATCTCAAATACTAAATATTAATGAAGTAAATATTAAATATTATCTATATAGAACATTAAGTGACCTACCTACTCATTTAGAAGATGATGTTTATATGGAACTAAGTCTTAATATTTATGAAATTGTAGTATCTACATTAAAAATTTTGGAAAAGAAGGAAAGCTTATGTAGAAACAGTTCGCTAAATTAACTGATTATTCTCATTAATACATAAGGTACATCAATACACCTAATTATAGAAAAGTTTTACTGTTGAAAGGGTCTATTTTTCATTGGCAACTTCATTTATCTTTCTTTTTTATTGCTGGGATTATTTGTTTTATTGTATTGTAATGAGGTTAATTTATAGTATATAATGTTTTTCTATAACATAATTTTTTGTGATTTTATCACAGTCATTATTTTATATATGTCATATTATAAGAATAGATAGGAGGAAAAAAATATGTTATATAACGATGATTTTAGACCAGACATGAATTATGGATTAGGGGATGGAATCGATATAAATATTAATAATAGTAATATGAATACTAATACCAATACTAATGTTAACCAAAATGTTAATATGAATGAAGTTAATGATATGAGTTTTGGTATGCAATCTGGACCTATAGTAGAGGCTGGTAGAGAAAGATGTATTCAAAGAAATATTGTACACGAAGTTAAACATATATGTCCAATAAATACTAAGATAATTAACAACCATATATTTAGACATACATATCAACCGCATTATACTTGCAGTGAAGAAAATGTTGTTACTAATCAACAATGTGGTTCTTGTTGTCAATTTAGATAATAATAGATTTGTAAAGACCTAAAATAGGTCTTTTCTTTTTAGTTGTTTATGTTATAATGTTGTTGTGATATAGATATGGGTGTAGATGATAGAATTTATACAGTATTGGATAGGCTCCAGAGGTCTAAGTTTAGAAGTAGTTTTAGACTTAGTGATAAGGATATACTTTATATTAGAGAAAAGGGTATTGAGAAGATCCAGGAGCATGCTTATGATTTTGTTAATAAAAGAATTAGAGACGGAAGATTGGTTAATGATGGAAAACAAACTCCGATGAGGGGACATCCTGTATTTGTGGCACAGCATGCTAGTGCTACTTGTTGTAGAGGATGTATTGAAAAGTGGCATCATATTAGTAAGGGGATAGTTCTCTCTGATAGAGAGGTTAATTATATAGTTGAGGTTATTATGACTTGGATTGATAATAATATGAAATGATGTTATAAAGAATTGTTAGAGAAAGGGAAAGATAAAAGATAATAGACATAAATGTAGATATGTAGTTTTTTATTGAGAAATATAGGAAAAATACTAATATTATGATAAAATGAAAGTGACTGGGGTGAGTTATGAAAAAATGTGCTATTATTTATAATCCTCATAGTGGGAGAAAGGTTAATTTTAAGTATTTACCACAATTTGAGAAGATACTTAATGATTATGGGTATGAGAGCAAGATATATTATACTGAATATAAGGGGCATGCTAGTGAAATTGTTAAGAATCTTGAGTTTGTAGATTTGGTTTTGTCTATTGGAGGAGATGGAACTTTTAATGAATCTGTAATGGGTAATTATATGCGTAGTAAACGATTGGTTTGTGCTCATATACCTTGTGGAACTACTAATGATATTGGAGTAATGATGGGGTATGGGAAAAATATGATTGGTAATCTTAAATTAACACTTGAGGGGGTAGTTAAGAATGTAGATATTTGCCTTATTAATGGGAGACCGTTTATTTATGTAGCGGGAATTGGTAAGTTTACTGATATAGCATATGAGACTCCTAGGGAACTTAAAAAGAGATTAGGGTATTTGGCTTATTTAAGAGAGGGTGTTAAATCATTTTTTGATAAGACTAAACTTAATGAGATTATATATGAGGTAGATGGGGTTGAGTATAGGGGATTATTTTCTTTCATAATTGTTTCTAGTGCTAATAGAATTTCTGGAATTAATAATTTTTATAGAGATGTTAAATTAGATGATAATAAGTTTGAGGTATTACTTTGTAATATATGTAAGAAGAAGGATATTATTAGAAGTTTGTATTTTTTAACAATGTATGATGTTCATAAGGTTCCGGGAATTTATTCATATAAGGCGAATAAGTTGAAAATTAAGTTTGTAAAGAAGCCAAAAAAGCCATGGTGTATTGATGGGGAGAAGTTGGATAAAATTGTTAAAGATTATGAGATTACGATTGATAGGGATATTCAGATGATGATACCTAGGAAGAATATTAATAAGTTGTTTGTGAATAAGTAATGAAGTATTTAATGATATATTTAATTAAACTTTATCAAAAGATTCCAGGAAGATGGCATAGTTATTGTAAATTTAGACCTAGTTGTTCTGAATATGCAATAGGTGTATTGAGTGAATATGGCTTTTTTAGGGGAATGTATTTAACTGTTAAGAGAATATTGAGATGTAATTGTTTTAATAGGGGAGGATATGATCCGATACCTATAAGAGGAGGTAAATGTGAAAAAGATTAATAAGCAAAGAAAGAATTATTTAACTTGGGATGAATATTTTATGGGGGTGGCTAAATTATCTGCGATGAGGAGTAAGGATCCTAATACTCAGGTGGGGGCTTGTATTGTTTCTAGTGATAATAGAATTTTATCAATTGGTTATAATGGAACACCAAATGGGTATGGAGATGAGGTTTTTCCGTGGGATAGGGAAGGTGAAAAACTTGATACGAAGTATTTGTATGTTTGCCATGGGGAGATGAATGCAATTATTAATTATCGTGGTAGTAGAAAGGAATTAGAAGGAGCAAAGATATATGTTGATTTATTTCCTTGTAATGAGTGTGCAAAGATAATTATTCAGTCAGGAATTAAGGAAGTAATATATGCTAAGGCATATGATTATGATCATCATAGTGATGAGATGGAAGCTTCTATTAGGATGTTTAAAGTTTGTGGAGTTAAGATTAGATTTCTTGATTCTAGTGAGAAGGAGATTAATCTAAAAATATGATTAATTTAGATGGAAGTAAAAGATAGGTATTTACTTTTTTCAAAAATGGTTATATAATATGTATACATTTTTGATTTGCGCCCATAGCTCAATTGGATAGAGCGTTTGGCTACGGACCAAAAGGTTTGGGGTTCGAATCCCTATGGGCGCGCCAGTTGATATTTACTCGAATTTTTATAGTTCGAGTTTTTATTTGAAAAAATGTCACTTTATGAGAGTTTTTTTATTATTTTTTTATTGTATATCTGTGATTTATATGATATAATTTATTTATATCTTGACAAAGAGTGGCTTAAAATCCACTCTTTATTGTTGATTTAATCTTTAAAGGAGGCGTTATGGAAGATAAAATTAGAGATTTAATCAGTGATGAGGTTAATAAATTAGGAATATCAATTGATAGTATTGTTTATGAAAAAGAGGGGAATAATTATTTTTTGAGAATTGTTATTGACCGTGATGATATTATCGATATTGATACTTGTGTCGAAGTTACTAATGTGATTAATCCTCTTTTAGATAAAGCTGATTTTATTAAGGATAGTTACATATTAGATGTATCTACGAAAGAGAAGGGTGGTAAAAATGAATAGTAAGCAAGCAAAAGAATTTATTAAGGCTGTTGATAGTTTAGTAGCTGAGAAGGGTATTGATAAGAAAATTGTTATTGAGGGTATGGAAGCAGCAATGGCAAATGCTTATAAGAAGAATACTGGTATTCAGAATGTTAAGGCAACAGTTAATCCAGAAACAGGACAAATTAGATTATTTACTTATAAAACTGTTGTAGAGACAATTGATGAAGAAGATAAGGATAATGAGAGTATTATTTCTCTTGAGGATGCGAGAAAGATAGTAGTTGATATTCAAGTTGGAGAAACTATTGATACAGAGGTTAAAATTATTCCAGAGGAGTTTGGAAGAGTTGCTGTTTTGTCTGCTAAGCAAATAATTGTACAAAAGGTTAAGGAAGCAGAAAAGAATTTAGTTACAGAGGAATTTCAAGATAAACAGGATGAAATTTTAGTTGGGACTTTATCTAGAGAGGATTCTAAAAATTATTATGTTGATTTAGGTAGAGCACACGGTGTACTTCCAAAGGATGAAATTATTCCTGGGGAAAAGTTAGTAATGGGATCTTCAATTAAGGTATATGTTTCTAAAATTGAATTTGGATCTAAGGGATTATTTATTCTTTTATCTAGGAGTCATTATGGTTTTGTTAAAAGATTACTTGAAAGTGAGATTCCTGAACTTAGTGATGGAACTGTTGTATTGTATTCTGTAGCTAGAGATGCGGGTAATAGAAGTAAGATTGCTGTTTATTCGGAATATGATAAGGTTGATCCTGTTGGGGCTATTATTGGAGAGAAAGGTTCTAGAATTAATAGGGTTTTAGAACAACTTAATGGAGAGAAAATAGATGTTATTTTATATGATAAGGATCCTGTTAAGTTTATTCAGAATGCTCTTAGTCCAGCAAAGGATGTTGATGTTAGAATTGTTGATGAGAAGAATAGAGAGGCTTTAGCGATTGTTAATGATGAAAATTCTTCTTTGGCGATTGGTAAAAAGGGGCAAAATGTTAAATTGGCTTCAAGACTTACTAAGTATAAAATTTCTATTAAGAAAATTGGAGAATTAGATGAAGATTAGGAAAGAGCCTATGAGAAGTTGTATCGTTACAAGAGAGAAATTACCAAAAAAGGAATTACTTAGGATTGTAAGAGGTAGTGATGGGGTAGTTTCTGTGGATATGACGGGTAAAGTTAATGGAAGAGGAGCATATATTAAAAAAGATATTGATGTTTTGGAGAAGGCTATTAAATCTAAAATATTAGAAAAAGCTTTGGAGACGACAATATCTGATAAGGTATATGAGGATATTAAGAATATAATAAACAATTAGGAGGTGTTTGAAAATGATGACTGTATTAGAATATGCAAATGATGTTGATAAGAGTGTGGCTGAGATTATTGATTTGTGTGGTAAGTTAGGAATTAAGGCTAATCAAGAGGATGCGATGTTATCTGATGATGATATTATTTTACTTGATAATGAGATTGCTAATGATAGTGAACTTGAGGATGATAATGATGAGAATGTTGATAGTTTTGATAATGAGACATTTGAAGACTCTTATGAAGAGGAACTTGAAGAGGTAGAAGTTGTAGCTACAGTTAAAAAGAAAAAGAAAAATCCTAAAAAAGATGGGAAAGAGAAAAAAGAGAATAATTTTGCTCAACAGAAGAAAGAGATGTATAAGCATAGAGAGAAGTTACAATCTAATGTTAAAACTGAGGATGATTCAATTATTTTGTATACTGAAGGGATGTCTGTTAGTGATTTAGCGAAGGTTCTTGATAAGAATGTGGCTGAGATTATTAAAAAGTTAATGAGTTTGGGGAAGATTATGAATCTTAATGCAGTTATTGATTTTGAAACTGCAGAAATTCTTTCTTTGGAGTATGGAAAGACTTTAAAGAAGGATACGACTAGAGATGAATTTAATTTTGAAGAGTTAGAAATTATTGATGATCCAAATGATTTAGTGGAGAGACCTCCAGTAATTACTATTATGGGACACGTTGATCACGGTAAGACTACTTTACTAGATACGATTAGGAAGACTAATGTTGTAGCTGGGGAAGCTGGGGGGATTACTCAACATATTGGGGCTTATCAAATTATTTATAATGGTAAACCAATTACTTTTATAGATACTCCGGGACACGAGGCTTTTACAGAGATGCGTGCTAGAGGAGCTAGTATTACTGATATTGTTATTATTATTGTAGCTGCTGATGATGGAGTAATGCCACAGACGAAAGAAGCAATCGATCATGCGAAGGCAGCAGGTGTTCCTATTGTAGTTGCAGTTAATAAGATTGATAAACCAAATGCTAATCCAGAGAGAGTTCTTACTGAGATGAGTCAAAATGGTATTACACCTGATACTTGGGGTGGAGATACTTTATTTGTTAATATTTCTGCTAAAACGGGGCAGGGAATAGATGAGTTGTTGGATAATTTGTTATTAATTAGTGAGATGCAGGAGCTTAAGGCTAATCCTAATAGATATGCTTCAGGTACTGTTATTGAGTCTAGAATGGATAAATATGCTGGAGTTGTGTGTACAATATTGATTCAAAATGGTACTTTAAGATTAGGAGATGCGATTGTTGTAGGTAACTATGCTGGTAAGGTTCGTACTCTTAAAAATGATAAAGGGGAAGATTTGGTAGAAGCTGGACCTTCAATGCCAATATCTATTACTGGTCTTAGTGAATGCCCTTCAGCAGGGGATAAGTTTATGGCTTTTGAAAATGAGAGGAAGGCTAAAGATATTGCTAATGAAAGAGTACAACTTGCTAAGAAGAGAAATATGAGTTCTAATACTTCAGTTTCTTTGGATGATTTGTTTAATAGAATTGAAGCTGGAGAGAAAGAAGTTAATGTTATTTTAAAAGCTGATGTTAGAGGTAGTGAGGAGGCAGTTAAGAACTCTTTACTTAAACTTGATGTTGAGGGAATAAAAATTAATGTTATTAGAAGTAGTGTTGGAGCAATAAGTGAGAGTGATGTTGTTTTAGCAGCAGCTTCGAATGCTTTAATTATAGGATTTAATGTTAGACCTAATAATAAGATAGCTACTTATGCTAAAGAGAAAGGGGTCGATATTAGATTATATAATATTATATATAAGGTTGTAGAGGAAATGGAAGCTGCTTTAAAAGGAAAATTGGAACCTGTTTATGAAGAGAAGGTACTTGGACAGGCTGAGGTTAGAAAATTGTTTAAGTTTTCTAAGGTTGGTACGATTGCTGGTAGTTATGTTACTGATGGAATTATTAAAAGAGATGCAAAGGCTAGAATATTACGTGATGGTATAATTATATATGATGGTAGTATTGGTTCTGTTGCTAGAGAAAAGGATCAGGTTAAAGAGGTTAAACAGGGACTTGAATGTGGAATTACAATTGATGGCTTTAATGATATTAAAGAGGGAGATATTATTGAGGATTATGAAATTGTGGAAATTAAGAGGTAATAGTTATGGAGTTATATGATTCATATAAATATTGTAAATTATTTGGTGATACGACTAGAGCAAGTAGATATTTTAATGAGAAACTTGCTTTAAATAGAGAGAGTAGTAATAATATTAATAGAATGAATAAACATAATAGTTATAGAAATGGATTTCTATTTGCAGGAAAAATGGTTGATATTACTAATGATGATAATTTTATGGATAGAGAATTTGTTCGTGGATATTTACAAGGGGTAGTTATTTTTAGAAAGTTTATAACTGAAGAACGTTATGATAGTGATAAGGAAGAGTTTAGAAATTATACTTTTGATCAATTATTTGGAATTAATATGGTTGATAAAAATAATAAGAGCAATCAGAAAGAAATTGGATATAAGTGTGGAATTCTTGGTTATAATTTAGATGAAATTAAGGAAATGCATAATAATATTGATAGTGAGGTATATGGTTCTGGTAGTTTTGCAATTGGATATACGCAGGGATTGTTTACTTTGGGATATCTTTATGGATTTATGAGAGATGGTTTAAAGTTTGTATTTGATCAAGAGAGACCTCCGTCTGATTGGCTTCGTGATAATAAGTATTTTCTAAATGGAATTGAATATGCAGGAAATGTAGTTAATCAGTTAAATGCTGATGAAAAAAAGCATTCAAGATAAAGGATGAAAGAGGTGAATTATGAGTTTTGATGAATTAAGAATGAAAGAGAAATTAAATGGTAAAGGTATAGCTGCGAGAATTGCTGTACGTCGAATGAATGAAAAGAATTATCTACAATGGATGGCTAGTAAGAGATATCCTTCATACAATGAGACTTCTACAAAGGATCAGGATATTGCTCTTGGGAAAAAATTCTTTGATGAGGGTTTTAGGCTTACTGATGAGGAACTTGCCAAGGAGAGATATTACTTTGCAATTGGGTATAGGGTTGCTGAGAGAATAGCTTATGGTTTGAAATTACTTGAGGAGAAAAAGGTTAGAGAAAGTAAGAGTGAGATAACTCTGGAAGAAGCTGTTGATAAAATTTATGATATAGTAACTAAAAAACGTAGATAGGGCGGATATTATGAGTATAAAGATGGAAAGACTTAATAATACTTTTGTAGAGAAGATTAGTGAGATATTACATAATGATATTAAGGATAAGGATGTTAAGTTTGTAACTATTACTGAGGTTAAAATTACTAATGATTTATCTTTTGCAAAGGTATATTTTACTAGTAATGAAGAGAATAGAAGGCAAGTTACTGAAGCTCTTAATAAGGCTAGTGGTTTTATTAGGAGTAGACTTTGTGAAAAGGTTCAGTTAAGAAAGATGCCGGAAATTCATTTTGTGTATGATGAATCAGTGGAATATGGGCATAGAATTGATGATATTATTGAAAGGATCAACCATGAAAAGTAAGATTTGGGAATTAATTAATAATAGTAATTCAATTCTTTTACTTACACATATAAACCCTGATGGAGATGCGATTGGTAGTATAATGGCATTGTATTTAATGTTAAAGGATATTGGTAAGGATGTTAGGGTGTTATTACCTAAATATCCTCCTTTATTTGGTTTTATTCCTTTTATCAACAATTCTGTTGATAGAGATACTAGAGAATATGATTTAGCTATTGTTGTTGATTGTGCTACGAAAGAGAGAATTGGACAAGTTAATGAGGAGTTTTCAAGATGTAAGAGGACAGTTAATATTGATCATCATTTTGCTAATACTAAGTATGCAGATGTTAATTATGTTGTTGGAAATGATCCGGCTTGTTCGCAGAGTATCTATTATTTATTTAAGGATTGGAATGTTGAGATAAGTAAGGATATTGGTGTAGCTCTTACAGTGGGAGTCTTAACTGATACTGGTGGTTTTAGGAACAATAATGTTAATAAAGAAACTTTTAAGATGATGTTGGAATTAATGGATAAAGTTAATTTGTATGAGTTATATGACATAGTTTTGGCAAGAAGGAGTAGAGCACAATTTGAACTTGCGAAATTGACGATGAATAGATTAGAGTTTTTTGATGAAGGAAAGATTGCTTTTTCTTATATTACAAAGGATGATATGGTAAATACTAAGGCTTTACTTGGTGATCACGAGGGATTAGTAGATATTGGAAGAAATATTTCTGGTGTAGAGGTATCAATATTTGTAAGAGAAGATGATGGTTATAGAATTTCATTTAGATCTAATGGATTAGTGAAAGTTAATGAAATAGCTATGATATTTGGTGGTAATGGGCATGAATTTGCGGCAGGGGCTTTAATTAATTTAGATTTTTTAGAGATGAAAAAGAGATTAATTGAGGAAAGTATAAAGGTAATTAATAGATGATAGATGGTATTATTGCTGTTAATAAGGAAATTGGATATACGAGTAGAGATATTGTTAATATTGTTTGTAAGAAATTTAATACGAAGAAGGTTGGACATACGGGAACTTTAGATCCTTTAGCTAGTGGAGTTTTAGTTTTATGTATGGGTAAGGCATTAAAAATGAGTGAACTTTTAACTAGTAATAATAAAGAATATATAGCGGGAATTACTTTGGGAATAAGTACTGATACGATAGATATGGATGGCAAGATAACTGATGAATGTGATGTTGATTATACGGATGGGGAAATTATTACAGCCGTTAATTCTTTTTTAGGAACTTATTTGCAAGAGGTTCCTAAGTATTCGGCAATTAAGATTAATGGTAGAAAACTATATGATTATGCGAGGAGTAATGTAGAGGTTAACTTGCCAAGGAGAGAAGTTACAATTAATAAGATTATGCTATGTAGTGATATTAAGAGATGTGAGGGAAAGATTTCTTTTAATATTAAATGTAATGTTAGTAAAGGGACTTATATTAGAAGTTTGGTAAGAGATATTGGAGAGAAATTAGGTTGTCCGGCAGTTATGAATAGTCTGGTTAGAACTAAACAAGGATGTTTTTTAATAGAAGATGCGAATACTTTAGAAGATATTTTAAGTGATCGGGGAAAAGTTATTGATATATTAGATGCTTTTAAAGAGATTAAGAGAATTATTGTGCAAGATGAGATGGCTTTTAAGATTAAGAATGGTGTAGCAATTAGAGGTTTATTTAAAGAAGAAATGGCTTTTATTTTAGATAATGAAAAAAGGTTGTTAGCTTTATATAAAAATAATGAGGGAATTTGTAGAGCTTATAAAATGTTTTTATAGGTTCTTTTTTATTTATTATTGTTAACCTACTGTAAAGTTATATTTTTAAAGGAAAATAATGTACTTATTTAAGTAAATTTGCTATAATTAAGGTGTGTTACTCGAGGTGAATATATGAAATTAACAAGAGATATTGTTGAGAAAATATCAAGTATTAAAAATGAACCAGAATGGATGAGAGATTTTAGGGTTAATTCTTTTCTATACTTTGATAAGACTAAAGATCCGGATTGGGGACCTAAAATTGAAGTTGACTTTGATAAAATTACTTACTATAAGGAGAGAACTCAGGAACTTACGAATGATTGGGAAAAGATTAATTGTGCTATTAGAAATGAATTTAGAGATTTAGGAGTAATTGCTGCGGAAAATAAATATTTAGATGGAATTGGTGCACAATATGATAGTGAAGTAATTTATCATAATATGATTAAGGAATTGGAAAAGAAGAATGTTATTTTTATGGATACGGATAGTGCTTTAAAGAAATATCCAGAATTATTTAAAAAGTATTTTAATAATTTAGTTTTATATGATGAGAATAAGTATACAGCTTTAAATGGGGCTGTTTGGAGTGGGGGCACTTTTATCTATATTCCTAAAAATACAAAGTTAGATAGACCTCTTCAGAGTTATTTTAGAATTAATAGTAAGAATATGGGACAATTTGAAAGAACTTTGATTATTGTGGATGATGATAGTGAACTGCATTATATTGAAGGTTGTACTGCACCAACTTATACGGAAGATGCTTTACATGCAGCTGTGGTGGAAATATATGTTGGTAAGAGATCTAAGTGTAGATATACGACTATTCAGAATTGGTCAAATGATGTATATAATCTTGTTACTAAAAGGGCTATTGTGGATGAAGATGGACTGATGGAATGGATTGATGGTAATATTGGTTCTAAAACTAATATGAAGTATCCTTGTTGTATTCTTAATGGGAAGAGAGCAAGGGGAAATTGTATTACAATAGCAGCGGCTTCTGCAGGACAGATACAGGATTCTGGGGCTAAGATGATTCATTTAGCTCCATATACGAAGAGTAATATTGTATCAAAGTCTATTGCTTCGAATGGAGGTAATGCTACTTATAGAGGTACTGTTAGAATTAGTAAAGAGGCTATTCATTCTGTTAGTAATGTTAAATGTGATACGATTATTTTGGATAAAAAATCAAAAAGTGATACGATTCCTAAAAATATGGTTTTAAATGATAGTTCTTATTTAGAACATGAGGCTACTGTAGCTAAGATTGAAGAGGATAAGTTATTTTATTTAATGAGTAGAGGAATAGGTGAGGATACAGCGAAAGAGTTAATTATTTTAGGTTTTGTTAATGCTTTTAGAGATGAACTACCTATGGAGTATGCAGTTGAGCTTAATAGATTGTTAGCTGATAATATAAACAAATAATTATATGGAGGTGAATATGAAGAAGGTTTTAATTGGACTTTTATGTTTGTTTATGTTTTTTTGTGGATATATTCTTTATAACACATATCGTGATAAGGGTATTCCTAAATTGAAAATTGAAGAAGAGCGAGTTGAGATTGATGAAATTTATGTATATGGAACTCATCTTAATTTACATAGTAATAGAAATATTGATGAGAATGTAGATTTGGTTTTATATAATGGGGAATTTATATCAATTGGACTTAATAAGATAAACGAGGGATTTAATTTATCTAACTATATTAATGAGGGATATGATTTAGAGACAATTCCAAGAGGTAATTATTACTTGTTTTTAAGAAACAAAGAAACAGATCAAGATGGAATAGAATCATATAAATACTATGCTTTAAATAATAGTAGTAATTATAAAGAAACGATTTATTATACTTTTAGTAATGTTAATAATAAAATTGTAATTAATAGTGAAGATAGTTATCCGACAATGATGGTTTGTGTGGCGGAGAATACAGATAGTAATGTATATGATATAGTTATTGATCCTGGTCACGGAGGAATGGATGGAGGAGCTAATAGATATGGTTCTAAAGAATCTGATTTTACAATGGATTTAGCGGTAAAGGTAAAGAAATTGTTAGAGGATAAAGGTTTTAAAGTTAAGTTAACGCATGAACCTGGGCAATTAACTAAAAATGATAAGTTAAATGAATATGGAGTACATGGAAGAGCAGTTGTTCCTTATGAAGTACACGCTAAATATTTATTTTCACTACATATGAATAGTAGTGTGGCAACTTCGGTTAATGGGCTAGAAATATATACGGCAAGTGATATTAATTTTGATTTTGCTAAAAAACTAGGAGAAAGTATTACTTCTAATACAGGATTAAAGTATTCAGGAAATAGAATTAATAGATTATTTGAAGGAATTTATACGAGAAAGTTTACACAAGATGATATTGATAGTTCTATGAAGGATTATGAGAGTAAGGATCTAAAACCTTATGATATTACTACAAAATCTATATACTACTACATTATTAGGGAAACTGGTGGAATTGTTACTGGAGCTTACGTAGATAATAGAAATGAAAAAATTCTTGGTAATCCATATTATAATAGTAATGTTGGTACTGAGACTTATTTACTGGAGTTAGGTTATATTTCTAATAAGAGTGATTTAGAGAATATGAAAACAAAAATGGATACATATGCTAAAGGAATTACTGATGTTGTGGGTTCTCTTAGGGGTAGTAATTAAATAAATATGTAAAATTAGTGTTAAATTAATAAAAAGTCAAATTTATTATTTGACTTTTTTATTTTTTGACATTTTTTTATTTTTGGAAGAAAACAAATAAATATTTATTTGTTTTTGAGAAGATTATACTTTTATTTTAAACATTTATTTGATTTGGGAGTTTTGTTTATAACAAGAATTAATTTTTTTTATTTGATTGGCTTTTTACATTATGTTATATTCTTTTTGGAAAGGAGGAATAGAGATGTTAAATCAAGTTATTTTGGTTGGAAGATTGGTTAGAAATCCTGAATTGCAATTAACTGAATCTGGCAAAAAGATTAGTGTTGTGACTTTAGCTGTAAATAGAGCTTTTAAAAATACTAATGGAGAATATGATACGGACTTTTTTGATTGTACTTTGTGGACAAATGTAGCAGAAAATACTGCTGAATACTGTAGAACAGGAGATGTTATTGGAGTTAAGGGAAGACTTCAAACAAGAATTGTTGAAAAAGAAGACGGAAATAAGTTTAAAAGAACTGAGATTGTGGCTGAAAGAGTTACTTTTTTATCTTCGGCGGAAAAATTAAAGGATGAAGATAATAGTGTAAATAGGGATACAAAGAAATTAGATAATGTATTAGATAATACCAATGTTGGTGAAAATCAAAACAAGAATGATAAAAAGAAAAAATAAACTTTTTCTTTTAAGTTATTTATAGTAAAATTTATAATGAAAGGATAATGGAATTATGGTATTAGGGTGTAGAATAAAAGAATTGCGAAAAGAAAGGCATATGAGTCAAGAGGAGCTTGGAAAACTTTTGGGTGTTACTAAGGTTTCTATTTCTGGATATGAAAAAGGGATAAGAGTACCTAGTATGGAAGTTATGGAAAAAATGTTGGAAGTTTTTAATATTTCTGCCGACTATTTAATGGGAAGAGAACTTAGTGCTGTTTGTGATGGTGATGAAAGTGTTTCAGTTATGTTGGCTCTTACTGACTTAGAAATAATTAGAGAATTGCGTAGATTGCCTTCTTTATATAACTATATAGCAACTGAACCAAGAAGATTTTTTAATTCACTTTACAAAAAACGTATATAATATGATGTTTTTATGATATAATATCTTTAAGAAAGAAGGAATATCATGTTAGATGTTAGAGATTTGTTTAAAAATGATTATGTTGGAAAAGAAATAACTGTTAATGGATGGATTAGAAATCATCGTAAACAAAAAGAATTTGGTTTTATTGATTTTAATGATGGAACTTTTTTTGAAAATTTACAAATTGTTTATGATAATAGTTTGAAAAATTTTGATGATATTCAGAAATTACATATTGGATCAGCGATAACTGCAAAGGGTGTTTTAGTTAAATCAGAAGGAAAGCAAGACTTTGAGTTAAAAGCTAGTGATATAATACTACTTGGAGATTGTCCTGATGATTATCCTTTACAATCTAAAGGAAGACCTACTCGTGAATTTTTAAGAGAAATTGCTTATCTTAGACCAAGAACTAATTTGTTTAAAGCGGTATTTAAGGTTAGAAGTGTAGCTGCATATGCTATTCATAAGTTTTTTCAAGAAAAAGATTATGTTTATGTTCATACACCTATTATTACAGCAAATGATGGTGAAGGGGCTGGACAAATGTTTCAGGTTACAACACTTGATTTAGATAGAGTGGCTAAAAATGGGGAAGTTGATTATAATAAAGATTTCTTTAACAAAAAAGTTGGACTTGCTGTTACTGGACAACTTGAAGGGGAAACTTTTGCTTTAGCTTATAAGAGAATTTATACTTTTGGGCCAACGTTTAGGGCAGAAAATTCAAATACTAAAACTCACGCTTCAGAGTTTTGGATGATTGAACCAGAAATGGCATTTTGTGATCTTGATGGAGATATGGACGTGATGGAAGAAATGTTAAAGTTTGTTGTTAAGTATGTATTAGAACACTGTAAGGAAGAAATGGAATTTTTTGATAGTTATGTAGAAAAGGGTCTTTTAAATAAGCTTAACAAGTTAATAAATAGTAACTTTGTGAGAATAGATCACGAAGAGGTTATTAAAATTTTAAAAGAGGCTCCAGTTAAATGGGAATTTACTCCTGAATATGGCGAAGATATAGCAAGAGAACACGAGAAATATATTACTGAATATTTTGATGGACCGGTATTTATTAAAAATTGGCCTAAGGATATTAAGGCGTTTTATATGAAACAAAATGATGATGGTAAGACGGTGGCAGCAGTAGATTTAGAAGTTCCTTCAGCAGGTGAACTTATTGGTGGTAGTCAAAGAGAAGAGAATTATGATAAGTTATTAGAGAGAATTAGAGAATTGGGAATGAAAGAAGAAGATTTTGACTGGTACCTAAAGTTGAGAAAATTTGGAGGATGTGTTCATTCAGGATTTGGTATGGGATTTGAAAGATTACTTATATATTTAACTGGTGTAGATAATATAAGAGATGTAATTCCTTATCCGAGAACTCCAGGAAATTGTGATTTTTAGTTAATGTATAGACAATCAAGTATTTAGATTTGATTGTCTTTTCATTTTTTAGGTAATATGATTTTTAATTTTTTTCAAAAATTACCAATTATTTTTTTCTTGTTTTAGAAAATAATAAGAATAAAAGGAGGTATGAAATGAAAAAAGTTTTATTTTTATCTTTAGGAATGATTTTAATGTTAACTGGATGTGGAGCTGGAGCTACTAATACGATGAGTTGTAGTTATGAAGTTAAAAATGGGACATTAACTACGAAGACAAAGTATGATGTTGACTATGAAGGTAAAGAAATTAAAAAAGTTAGAATTACTTATGATTATAAGCAAAATACAGTTAATGATACTGACGGAGATGGAAAGAAAGATATTGATGGCGTGGGTACTGGTACTGATGGTACAACAAATGATACTCAAAAAGATAATGATGGTATTATTGATGGAGTTATAGGTAGTGCAATTGATAAAGTTATTCAAGGTACTTCAGCAGTTATTTTAGATGTTGCCGGAATTAAGAGTAGGCACGCTACTGTTCAAAGTACATATGGTAATATTGCGGGCTTTTCAGTGCAAAATACTACTGATACAGATAATAATTATATTGTTAATTATTTAATTGATTATGATAAGATAAGTGATACTGATTTAAATACTTTAAATTTATCTAGAGATATTAATACATTTAGAGATAATTACACTAAACAAGGCTATACTTGTAAGTAATTACTCTTTTTCTTTGATTATCTTGCTTGAATGTCTTAAGTATTTGTTATATAATAAATAATGAATAGAGGCGAGATTAATGGAAAAGTTTAAAACAATGGATGCAAATGAAGCAGTAAGTACGGTGGCTTATAAATTTAGTGAACTATGTGGAATATATCCGATTACTCCAGCATCACCTATGGCAGAAAATGTTGATGTTATTTCAAATACGGAAACTTATAATTTTTGGAATAATAAAGTAAAAGTTGTTGAAATGCAGTCAGAAGCGGGAGCGATTGCTTTAGTACACGGGGCATTACAATCTGGAGTATTAGCTTCGACGTTTACTGCTAGTCAGGGATTACTTTTAATGATTCCTAGTTTATATAAAATTGCTGGAGAGATGTTACCGCTTGTTATGCACGTAGCAGCTCGAAGTTTGGCAACACATGCTCTTAGTATTTTTGGGGATCATCAGGATATATATGCTGTTAGGTCTACCGGAGGATGTATGTTATGCTCAGCTAATCCACAAGATGCTTATTTGATGGCAAATATTGCACATTTATCAGCAATTAAATCTTCATTACCATTTATTAATTTTTTTGATGGTTTTAGAACTAGTCATGAAATAGATAAGATTAAATTAATTGATTTTGATAAGGTTAAGAGGCTTATTGATAAAGAGGCATTAAAAAAATTTAGAGATAAAGCTATGAGTAATGAAAATTACAATACTAGAGGTACTGCTCAAAATGACGATATATATTTTCAAAATACTGAGGCTAGAAATAAAGATTATGTTGATGTAGTTAATACAGTTGAGGATTATATGAAAGAAATTAACAAAATAACAGGAAGTGATTTCAAGCCTTTTAATTATTATGGAGCTGAGGATGCAAGGGAAATAATTATTGCTATGGGTAGTGTATGTGATACGATTAGAAATACCGTCGATTATTTAAATCTACAGGGAAAATCTTATGGGATGGTAGAAGTTCATTTATATAGACCGTTTAGTGCAAAACATTTACTCGAGGTAGTTCCTAAAACTGTTAAGAAGATTGCTGTTTTAGATAGAACTAAGGATCCTGCTCAAAATGGTGAACCTTTGTATTTGGATGTAATTTCGGTATTTAAGGATTTAGATATTGAAATTATTGGAGGAAGATATGGATTATCTTCAAAAGATACGACTCCGAGTCAGATTAAGAGTTTATTTGACTTTATGAATAGTGATAAGAGACATAGTAATTTTACAATAGGAATTAAAGATGATGTTACTAATTTGAGTATAGATATTGATGAGAATTTTATTATTCCTAATAATATGACAGAGTTTTTGATATATGGATATGGATCAGATGGAATGGTATCTACTTCAAAGGATATGATTAAAATTATTGGGGATCATACGGATAAGTATGTGCAAGGTTATTTTCAATATGATTCAAAAAAATCTGGGGGAGTTACTAGAAGTCATATGAGGATTTCTGATAAGGAAATTAAGGCTCCTTATTATGTTAGTAATCCTTCATTGGTGGTTGTTTCTAAGGAAGAATATATTTATAAGTATGATATTTTAGATAATCTGATGGATAATGGTACTTTGTTTTTAAATACGAGAATGGATAGTGATAAGTTAGTTAGATCACTTCCTAATAAAGTTAAATATTTATTAGCTAAGAAGAAGGTTAATTTTTATACGATAGATGCTTATAAATTAGTTAATGAGTTGGGACTTAAGAATAAAATTAGTACTTGTATGGAGATATGTATTTTTGATATTATTAAAATTTTAGATATAGATTTAGTTAAAGATATTATGAAGAATACAAATGAGAAAAGGTTTGCTCATAAAGGGGATAATGTTGTACAGGTAAATAATAGGATTGTGATGGAATCTACTCTTCATATTAATAAGATTACAGTTGATGAGGATTGGATTAATTTAAAATATACGGAGAGAGAGGATTTATCTATTGAAGAAATGATTGGGTTACTTAAAGGAAATGAATTACCAGTTAGTGCTTTTTTAGAGAGAAAATCGGGAATATATCCAGGGGGAAGTACTAAATTTGAAAAAAGAGATATTGCTGAGAATGTTCCTTGTTGGAATAAAGATAATTGTATTCAGTGTAATCAATGTGCTTTTGTTTGTCCGCACGCAGTAATTAGACCTTTTTTACTTAAGGAGGATGATCCTTATGAAAATGGAATTTTAAGTGTTTTTCCAAAGAATAAAAAATATACGATTGGAATAAGTTACAAGGATTGTACGGGATGTGGTGTTTGTGCTAATGTTTGTCCTGGTAAACTTGGAAAGAAAGCTTTGGAAATGAAGAAGTATGATAAGAATATTTATACGAATGATGATTTTGAATATTTAGAAAAGAATAAAGAAGAGTATGATCCTAAAATTGTTAATGTTAAAAATTTGGAGTTTGTAGAACCTAAATTTGAATTTTCTGGAGCATGTGCTGGTTGTGGGGAAACAGCTTATCTTAAAAATTTAACACAATTATTTAATGATAATTTATTTATTGCTAATGCAACGGGATGTTCTTCAATATATGGGGCTAGTGCTCCTTCTACACCATACTCTATTCCTTGGGCTAATAGTTTGTTTGAGGATAATGCAGAATTTGGTTTAGGTATTAAACAGGGAATTAATATTAAAAGAAATAAGATTAAGAAATATATGGAAGAGAATAGTTCTCCGGACTTTGATTTATGGGTTAATAATATGGATAATTATGAAATCTGTAAGGATGTTTATAAGAGAATTGATTTTAATAAGCATACATATTTAAAGGAACTTAGAGATTATATTGTTCCTAAATCTGTATGGATTGTTGGGGGAGATGGATTTGCTTATGATATTGGATATGGAGGATTAGATCATATACTATCAACAAATGAGAATATTAATATTTTAGTTCTTGATACGGAGGTATATTCTAATACTGGAGGACAGTCTTCAAAATCTAGTAATCTTGGTTCTATTGCTTCATTTACAGCTAATGGAAAAAATAATTATAAAAAAGATTTAGCTAGAATTGCAATGTGTTATCCACACGTATATGTTGCTTGTGTTAATATTGGTTATAATAAGGAACAGTATTTAAAGGTTTTACAAGAGGCTAATAATCATAATGGACCTTCAATTGTTATTGCTTATGCGCCTTGTATTGAACACGGGATAAAAAAAGGAATGGAACATAGTTTAGATGATGCTTATTTAGCTTCAAAATGTGGATATTTCTTGACATTTAGATATAATCCTCAAAATAAAGTTTTTACTTTAGATTCGAAGGATGTTGATTTTGATAGGTATGATGAATTTTTATCTAATGAGAATAGGTATGCAAATTTGAAAAAGATTAATCCTAGTGAGGCAGATAAGTTATTGGATAATCAAAAAAAATGGGCAAAGGCTAGATACGAATATTATAGTAAACTTTAAAATTGGATGTATAATTATTTTGTTATGGGTGATAATAATAATGTCATATGATAGATATGACTTAAATATATGGTCAGAAAGTAATAGGTTATATACCTATAGTCTTTTCTGACTTTTTTCTTTATATTACTGGTAGTTAAATAATTTTACAAATTATTTTTTATATGATAAAATGAATATGGAAGTGAAAAGATGGATGTAAATATGATTAATGTTATTACTTTGGCTTATATGGGAGATGCTGTTTATGAGGTATATATAAGGGAGGATTTAATTAAAAAGGGAATTGCTAAGGTAGAGGATTTACAAAAAGAAGCTATTAAGTATGTATCTGCGAAAAGTCAGGCTAGAATACTTAAGTACTTACTTGATATTGGTTATTTGAGTAATGAGGAGATAGATGTTGTTAAACGAGGTAGAAATTATAAGAGAGGAAGTCATCCTAAGAATACGGATATAATTACTTATAAGAATTCTACAGGATTTGAGGCATTAATTGGATATTTGTATTTAAGTGATAAGATTGATCGAGTTACAGAAATTGTTAATTTTATATTGGAGGAATATGATGAAGAAATGGTTTAAGGTGATGACTTTTAGTTTATTTTTACTTTTAGTTACTGGTTGTGGGAAGAAAGCTTATAAAACGATTGATGCAAATGAAGCTATGAATTTAATTAATAATAATAAGGTAGAGATAATTGATGTAAGAAATATGGATGAATATAATACTGGTCATATTGCTAATGCTAAAAATGTTCCTTTAGAAGGGATAGATAATATTAGTTATGATAAGAGTACGATAATCATTTTATATTGTGCTAGTGGAATGAGAAGTATGAAGGCAGCAGAGAAATTAAGCAAAATGGGATATACTAATTTGTATAATTTAGATGGTGGTTTATTAAATTGGGGTTTTGATTTGGAGTGATTTAAATGTATATATATGGAAAAAATGTAGCTAAAGAGAAGATTAAGAGTGGGGAAAAGATTAATAAAATTTATTTAGCGGAAAAGTTTAATGATTCAGAAATTATGAGTTTAATTAAAAAATATGGGATTAGATATACTTTTGTTCCTAATAAATTTTTAGATAATAAAGTTGATGGGGTTCATCAGGGAATTATATTAGAAGTTGATGAGGTTGAAACTTTTGATTTTGATTATATTAAGGGTATTAATAAGAAAAATCCGATAATTGTGTTACTTGATCACATAGAAGATCCACATAATTTTGGAGCAATTATAAGAACGTGTGAGGCACTAGGAATAGATGGAATTATTATTCCTAATGATAGAAGTGTCTCTATTAATGCGACGGTTGTTAAAACTAGTGTAGGTGCTATTTATAATATGCCAATTATTAAAGTGGCTAATTTAGGAGTAGCTATTAAGAAACTTAAGGAAATTGGTTATTGGGTTATTGGTACAGATATGGATGGTACTGATTATACAGAATTAGATTATAATATGCCAATTTGCTTAATTATTGGTAATGAAGGAAAAGGAATGAGTAGAGTTTTACAAGATAATTGTGATTTTGTGGCTAAAATACCAATGATTGGAAAAATTAATAGTTTAAATGCTTCGGTTTCTTGTGGAATTGTTTTAGCAAGAATTGTGGCTAGTAAAAGGTAATTATGGAATATAATGATTATGAGTTAGTATTATTGGCACAAGAGGGCAATGAGGATGCGAGTAATTTAATTTATCAAAAGTATAAACCAATTGTTGTAAAAAAGAGTAAAAATGCTATTATATATGCGACACATCATGGGATAGAAATTAGTGATATTATGCAAGAGGGGTATATTGGGTTAGAAGAAGCGATAAAAAGTTTTTTACCTGGAGATAATAAGGCGACTTTTTATACATTTGCTAATTTATGTATAGATAGAAAAATAGTTAATTATTTAAGAAAGTCAACAAAGGGAAAAGAAAAAGTATTAAATAATGCTATTGCTATTGATGAAAATATGGAGAAAGTTATTAAGGATAATACCGATATAGAAAAAGCATTTTTATTAAGGGATTATGAAGAAAAGATTATCGAAAAGATAAGAAAAGAATTAACTGAATTTGAATTAAAAGTTTTTGAATTAAAAATTAGGGGATATGATTTTTTAGAAATTGCTAATAGTTTAAATAAAGATGTTAAGTCTATTTATAATACTTTTCATAGAATTAAGATTAAAATTAAGAAAGTTTTTGAAGAAGATAACTAGAAATAGTTATTTTTTTATTTATTAGATAATACAAACAAATGTATTATTTAATCTTGACAGATATTTTTAATTATGTTATGATAGTGGTAGTTTTATGGAAGAAATTAGTTAAACAAATTTGTTAATTTTGTTATATAATATGAACTTGGAAGTGAGAAAAATGGATAAGATTATTGTTAAGGGTGCTAGAGAAAATAATTTAAAAAATATTGATATTGAAATACCTAAGAATAAGTTAGTGGTTATGACTGGGGTTTCAGGTTCTGGAAAGAGTAGTCTTGCCTTTGATACGATTTATGCTGAAGGACAGAGAAGGTATATTGAAAGCTTAAGTGCTTATGCTAGACAATTTCTTGGGGGGAGTGAAAAGCCTTTAGTAGATTCAATTGAGGGACTGTCTCCTTCAATTAGTATTGATCAAAAGAGTACAAATAAGAATCCTAGATCTACAGTAGGAACTATTACTGAGATATATGATTATTTAAGACTTTTGTATGCTAGGGTAGGAGTTCCTTATTGCCCAAGGCATCATGTTCCAATTACTCAACAAAGTGTTGAAGAAATGACAAACAAAGTTTTAGAACTTGACACTGGAACTAGGATTATGGTAATGGCTCCAATTGTAAAGGGGGAAAAAGGTACTCATAAAGATACATTAGACCAGCTTAGAAGAGACGGTTTTGTAAGATGTAAAATTGATGGTGAAATTAAAGAACTTAATGAAAATATAGAATTAGAAAAGAATAAGAAACATATTATTTTAGTTATTGTAGATAGATTAGTTGTAAAAGATGAGATTAGATCTAGATTATACGATTCGATTGAAACGGCTTCAAAAATTGCTAAGGGAAAGATTATTATTGATTTACCAGATACTAAAGAAGAAATGCTTATGAGTGAGGATTTTGCTTGTCCTTATTGTGACTTTTCTTTGTTAGAGTTGGAACCTAGAATATTTTCTTTTAATGCGCCTTATGGAGCTTGCCCTGATTGTAAGGGATTGGGAGTTAAGTTTAAGTTGGATATGGACTTAGTTATTCCTGATAGAAATTTATCTATTAATAATGGGGGAATTAAACCATTTAATATTGATGATGATAATATTAATAGGACACAAATTGAAACAGTTGCTAAGTATTATGATATTGATTTAGATATGCCTATTAAAGATATTCCTAAGAATAAGATGGATATTGTTTTATATGGTTCTCCAGATATATTGGAATTTAGATATACTTCTAAAAATGGAAATACCAGAAATGCGAAAGATTATTTTGAAGGGGTTATTACTAATTTAGAGAGAAGGTATATTGAAACTAAGAGCACTTGGATTAGAGAATGGATTGAGGGATATATGAGTGAGAGTGTATGTCCTACGTGTAAGGGTGCTAGACTTGGTGAAGGGGCTTTGTCAGTTTTGATTAATAATAAGAATATATATGAGACTAGTTGTTTATCTATTAGAGATTTAAGAGACTTTATTAATAATCTAAAATTATCTGATGAGAAGAAAGAAATTGCCACATTATTAATTAAGGAAATTGATAGTAGATTAGATTTTCTTATTAATGTGGGATTGGAATACTTAACGCTTAATAGAACTGCAGGAACTTTATCAGGTGGAGAAAGTCAAAGAATTAGATTGGCTACGCAAATTGGTTCTAAGTTAACTGGTGTTTTATATGTATTAGATGAACCTAGTATTGGTTTACATCAAAAGGATAATCAAAAGTTAATTAATTCTTTGTTAGAAATGCGAGATTTGGGTAATACTTTAATTGTTGTTGAGCACGATGCGGATACAATGCTGGCAGCAGATTATTTAGTTGATATTGGACCTTTAGCAGGGGAACACGGGGGATATGTTGTAGCGGCTGGAACTCCAGAAGAGGTTATGAAGTGTGAGAATAGTATTACTGGGCAATTCTTATCCGGAAAAAGAAAGATTGAGGTGCCTAAAACTAGAAGAAAAGGAAATGGAAAGTTTATTACTGTTAAGGGAGCTAGTGAGAATAATTTAAAAAATATTAATGTAAAGTTTCCTTTGGGTACATTTACTTGTGTAACGGGAGTTTCTGGTTCTGGAAAGAGTAGTTTAGTAAATGAAATTTTATATAAAACTTTAGCAAGTAATTTATATAGTTTTAAGGAAAAACCTGGAAAATGTAAAGAAGTTTTAGGCCTTGATGAGGTTGATAAGGTTATTCTTATAACTCAAAATCCGATTGGTAGAACTCCAAGAAGTAATCCAGCTACTTATGTTTCTGTATTTGATGATATAAGAGATGTATTTGCTGAAACTAAAGAAGCAAAGATTAAAGGATATGATAAGAGTAGGTTTAGTTTTAATGTTAAAGGTGGAAGATGTGAGGCTTGTTGGGGTGATGGTGTTAAGAAAATAGAAATGCATTTTTTACCAGATGTTTATGTTCCTTGCGATGTATGTCACGGAACGAGATATAATAAGGAAACATTAAGTATTAAATATAAGGGTAAAAGTATATATGATGTTTTAGAGATGAGAGTTGATGATTTGGTTGATTTTTTTGAAAATCATCCGAAAGTATTAAACAAACTTAAAACTTTACAAGATGTGGGACTTGGTTATATCAAAATTGGACAAAGTGCACCAACTTTATCAGGTGGAGAGGCTGCGAGAGTAAAATTGGCAAAAGAACTACAAAAGAAACCAACTGGAAAAAGTGTCTTTATATTAGATGAACCAACGACAGGTCTTCATTCTTACGATATTGAAAAATTACTTTCTATTTTGAACAGAATTGTTGATAATGGAGATACGGTTATTGTTATCGAACATAATTTAGATGTTATTAAAGTAGCGGATTATATTATTGATCTGGGCCCTGATGGTGGAGATTTAGGTGGTAAGGTGATTGCTACTGGTACTCCGGAAGAAGTTGCAAAATGTAAAAATAGCTATACTGGACAATTCTTAAAAGACTATTTAAAATAAAGAATGAGGTTATCATTCTTTTTCTCAAGAATTATGATGATATTTAATGAATTACTAGACTTTTTTAAGCTTATTTGATACAATTTAATTGAAATTTAAATTTTTAAGGAGAATGATTAATGAAAAAAAAGTTGATTATTTTAGGAATGTTAGGAATAGTAGTGATAGGAGGAGGATTTTTTTGGATGTTAAAAAATAATAAAAAGAGAATTGCTGTTACTGAGGGAGTTACTGTAGTACCAACGATGAATGATTTAATAAGTAATGATAGTAGTTGGTGTGCTACTTTTCAGTTAGTATGGAATGATTTGAAAAATGAAATTGTTAAACAAGATATAATATTTAATCCCCAAATTGAAATGGTTAGAAATTTAAATAAAGAAGATTTTAGGGAAGATATGTTATCTGATGAGTATTATTTTAAGATATATGGAATTAAAAATAAAAAGTTATTAGAAGATATTAAGAAGGGAATTAAAGAGAAGTTTAATCAAACAAGTGATATTCTGGATGATTTTGATTGGAGTGATAATGGATTAGATAATGAAGATAATTTAAATGAGAGAAGATATTTCTTTTATACTATGTTGTATAGAGAATTTGAATATAAAAGTAGATTTAGTATATTAAAGAATGGAAAATTTGGAAATTATGATAATGTTAGGTATTTTGGAACTAGTGAGAATACAAATAGTGATGTAAGAAAACAAATAGAAGTATTATTTTATAATTCAACGGATGAATTTGCTATTAAGTTATTAACAAAGAATAATGACGAAGTTATCTTTTATAAGAATCCTACAGGGAAGACCTTTAATGAGATGTATGAGAGGATTGTTACTTTAAGTAGTAAATATACTGATAGTAAGGAATTTACAAAGGATGATAAATTTAAGGCTCCAATGATAGATTTTAATGTTAAAAGAGAGTATGTGGAATTAGAAAATAATAGTTTTATTACTGCGGATGGAAAAAAAGTTAATATAGAAAAGGCTATTCAAACAATTAGTTTTTCTATTAATGAAACAGGGGGAAAGGTTAAGAGTGAGGCGGCAATGGATACTAAAACGACTTCTATTATTCATCCTGATCCAAGGTATTTTTTAGTGGATGATAGTTTTGTGTTATTTTTGAAGGAAAGCAATAAGGATAAGCCTTATTTTGCAGTTAAAGTTGATGATATTACAAAGTATCAGAAGTAGGTATTTTAAAGATGAATTTTGTTCATCTTTTTTTCTCTTTTTTGAATATCTTTATAATATTGACATAATATTTAATGAAAAGAGGGAGATTTATGGAAAAAATAGAGGTTATTAAAAATATTGCTAAACGTACGGGGGGAGATATTTATTTAGGAGTTGTTGGAGCAGTTAGAACTGGTAAATCTACATTTATACGTAGATTTATGGAAAATATGGTTATTCCGAATATTCAGGATGAATTTGAAAAGAAAAGAACTTTAGATGAGTTACCACAAGCTGCTAGTGGAAAAATGATTATGACAACAGAACCAAAATTTGTGCCAGCAAATGCGGCTAAAATTATGGTAGATGAATTCTCAGCAAATATTAAAATGATTGATTGTGTTGGGTATGTTATTAATGATGCTAAGGGAGTGGATGATGAGAATGGTCCTAGATATGTAATGACTCCTTGGTTGTTGTTGAATAAGTGATACCCAAATATAAAAATAAAGAAATACCTTATAAAATAAGGATAAAAGGCAATATTTCACTTTATTAGTTAAAGGCTAAAATTTAGAAAGTGAGATATTTTTTTATGGAAAATAAGGAAATTTTTAAAAATAGTGAATTAATTCCTTTGCTGATAAAATATGTTAAGGTAAATAAAGTTGTATTTCCTATTGAGAAAGTAAAGTATTTATCTAATGCAGAAGTTATAGATGTATTAAAGAATTGTATTGATAAGGAAGAAATATATAATCCTAACTATGAAATGGTTAAAAATATTACTTTATTAGATGATAATGATTTAAAAGATATATACCCTCTTATAAAAGAAAGTATGGAAAAAATCAATTACGATTATATGAGAGATATTAAAGATTTAGTTAATAATGTTAAATCAAGAAAGAAAGGTAAAAAATATTCTTTTGAAGAACATTTAAAGGCATTAATAATTGCTCTACTTTCTAATCATAGATGGGGAGATAATAATATTAGGGAAAATATGGATGCTATTGATGAAATATTTCATAATTATAATAAGAATTATTTAAAAGTTGTTGAACCAAGTGTTTTAGTTAATAAGTTAAGGAAGATTCATTGCACTAACCCAATGATTAGTTATCAAATGAAAGCATTATCTAAAAATATAATGGTATTAGAACAAATAGAAAAAGATTATGGAAGTTTAGATAAGTTTGTAAGTAAAGAAAAACCTAATGACATAGCAAATATGTTTAACAGTGGTAAATATAAATTAATACAAGTTGGACGAGCTTTTGCTTATGATTATTTAAAAAGAGTTGGAGTTAATACTTGCAAAAAGAGTTCTCAATTAGAAAGATTATTTGGTAGTCATAGACTAGGAATTGTTGAAAATGCTAATGCTACTGAACAACAAGTATTAAATATTATAAAAAAGATTGCTGAATTAAATAACTGTGATGAGATAATCGTAGAATCAATAATCCAACAATTTTGTTTATTAAGATCTGCTAACATTTGTGGAGAACACCCTAACTGCGAGAAATGTAAGATAAGAAATTATTGTCATTATAACAAGAGATATGATGATTAATGTAATTAAAGGTATGTTTAACGACATATCTTTTTTGTTGTTTAAAAAGAAAGGAGAAATGATATATGGAATTAAATTATGCAATATTTAGAAGTGAACCTATTATGACTATACCTGATTTAGCCCAAATAGGATCACATAATAAGCGAGAAAAGAAAGCTTATCAATCAAATAAAGATATTAAAATAGAATTAAGTAAAAATAATATAGAACTTGTTCCACTAGATATGAAATATACTAAAGGTTTTGATAAACTAACAAAAGAATATAAAAAAGAACACGAAGAAAGAATGAAAACTGAACGAGCTGATAGAAAGAAAAGATACCATGAAATGTTAAATAGTTCCAAAAATTGTGTTGCTGATGAATTAATTTTTACTGCTACTCATACTTTCTTTGATGGTATGTCTAGAGAGCAAATAAAAGAATGGGCAGATACTTGTATGGAATTTGTTTATAAAGATTTAGGTTATAAAAAAGAACAAATTTTACATGCAACTGTCCATTTAGATGAATTAACACCTCATGTTCATTGTGTTGTTGTTCCACTTGTTAAGAAATTGGATAAGAGAACTAATACTGAAAGATATACCATATCTAAAAAACAATATATTAGAGATAAAATACACCTATCACAATTACAAGATATGTATCATAAAAGTCTAACTGAAAAAGGTTATGATCTAGAACGAGGTATTAAAGGTAGTGATAATAAACACATTAAAATAAAAGAATATAAACAACTTACTAAAAAATTAAATCACGAATTAAATGCTAAAAGTGATAGATTAGATAAAGCGATGAGTGAGTTTGAAGAACAAATGAAAACAAATAAAAAGATTCCTTTTGATAATAAACATGTTATTTTAGAAAAAGAAACTTTTGATAGTATGAATAATGTTATTAATGAATCTAAAAAAGTAATGGAATTGCAACCTAAACTACAAACAATATTTAATAAAGTTGATAGTTATGCTAATAGTTATAAATCACTAGAAAAAGAAAATCAAAAATATAGGAAAGAAATAAGTAAACTAGAATATGAAAATCAAAACCTAGAACAAGAAAATAGAAGTTTAATTTATAGATTAAGTGAACTATTTCAACTATTAAAGAAATTTTTAAGAAAATTATTACAACGAGGTAATGATTATACTAAAGATGAAACTGCTGATGTTGTTAAAGATTGTTATGATAATAGTGAGTTTGATATGGGAGATGTTGTAAGAATATCTAAAGGAACAACTAAACAAGATGAATTATTTGATTATGTTGAAGCACCAGATTATTATAAAGAAAGAGTTAGAGATTATGATGAAGAAGAATACGATAAAGATGATTTTGATTTAAGTAGATAAATTTAAAAAATACTCTTGATTTTTTTGATTGTTAGAGTGATAAATAGAAAAACAGAAATTTGAAATTATACCCTATTTAAATGCTTATAGTTGAGTTTTAAGTTAAGGTTTAATCTCTTATCTGTTCTTTAAATAAAGTGCCTTAAATGGCGTATTTGAAAGGAGAATATTTATGTTATTAGATGATAATACCGAGAAAGTTATTGATTTAGTTAATATGTTTGATGATTTAAAAGGAATTGATAAGGTTAGATTAGCAATACACCTACTTGAAGATATAGGGTTTACACCTATTTATGATATTAATAACTTCATTAAACTTCTAAAAAATGTATTATTAATACTAGATCCTGAATCTAAAAATGTAATAACTAACTTTGCTAAATATAAGAACCTATTATTTATTTCAGCAAAGTATATGGAGCTATCATTATTAGAAAAGCGAAAGTTTTCATTAGAAATGCTGTTTAATATCTTTCAATATGACTTTAATAATGAAGAAATAAATACCAAAATCAATGAACAATTAAATGTATATGATTATTGTTATTCACTAAATGTATTATAAAAGCGAGAATATGTTATTTTTTTTAGCATACTCTCGCTTTTTTTATTTGCCTATTTTTTGATTATTAGTTCTTCCAACAATCCAATCCATAGAAACATTATAAGTTTTACAAATATAATAAAGATTAGTTGTATTAATTAGATAATGACCTGTTTCATAACCACTATATGTTGTTTGAGATATTTTGCAATCATCAGATAATTTTTGTTGAGATAGATTTAAACTTTTTCTTAACTCTTTTAATTTTTTACTAATTTTAACTTTGTCAGTTTTAAAATGACCATAAGTAATATTCTTTCTAATTAAACCACATATAAAATCTAATGAGAAATCATACATATCACAAAATTTAATTAGTTTAGGTAAAGGTATTGAATCGTGAGCAGTTTCCCATGATCTAACTGCTGAATCAGATACACCAAATATATAACCCAGTTCAGATTGTGTCATTTCTAATTCTTCTCTAGCATATCGTAAATTATTATCAAACATAACTATCACCGATACTATTGTCCCATTAAAATTAGTTTTAACTACAAAACCGAAGATTATTCGTTAAAAAAGTGATATAATTAAATTGTAATAAATATTTAAGTATTGGAGGTGCATTATGACTAAAAAAAATGATGATAATGAGTTATTTAAATCATTATTAAAACTAAATATTAGATATGCTATTGAAGATTCAAATATAAATATAAGAATGATAGATAATAGAATAAAGTCTTATCAAACATTAATTGACCACTTAGAAGATAATAAACCTTTCTTCTTTCAAAAAAAGAAACTTATTGAATATAACAATAAGAAAGAAGAATATGAAAATAAAATATCTGAATTATATGCTCAATTAGGAGAAGAATATGATTTAATTGAGAAATTATATTCTGATATATAATGATATATTATATAAAATAAAATGTTAGTAAAATAGTAATCTTATGATTAGTATATTAATAAAAAAATATGTAAAAAGTATGATATAATTAAACAGACAGATAAATAGTAATTTGTTGAAATGGAGGAGAGATTATGAAAAAAACATTATTTGCTATTTTAGTGTGTGGGGTTATGGTATTAGGAATGACTGGTTGTAGAAAGTCAAAACAAAATAATTTAGATGATATTCATACCTTTGCAGGAACTATAACAGAGTGCGAAGAAAAAACTATGATTGTTCGCCCAAATGAAAATGAAGAAGAATATAAGTCTAGCGATAAATTTAGAATTGAATATGTTGATGGTTTTAATTCTTGTAAAATTGGGGATAAGGTAACTATTACTTATAAAGGTATGATTAATGAAAGCTATCCAGCACAAGTAGGAACAACAAATATTGAGATTAACGATTTTGATTTTTATATAACAAAGCCTGAAAATCATAATGATATTAGATTTAATGATTATTGTACTGTTGAAAATCGCACAATTTATTTAGCTGGTAATATTGGAGAGTTTTATATTAAAGATAAAGATAAAGATATTACTTTGAAAACTTATCTTTCAACTGCTTATCAAACACTTGATGATGGCATAAAAAATATTACTGATAAATTAGAGTTAACAGTCACATTGAGAGATGGAGGAACAAAAATTTACAAATCTAAAAATAAAGATATCACTATGATAGTATGCCATACCACTAAAAATGATAAAAATATATTAATTGGCGATTATTCTATGGAATATACAGAAGGGGATTGCAAGAATTAATAAATTACAATTTTATAGTTATTGATTTATAGTAATTTACCGAAAAGATTGTCAGTAATGACAGTCTTTTTTGTTATATATTGACTTTTAACGGTAACTACTATAAAATATAGTAGTGTAGCTTATAGCAAAAAAGGAGATGTGGAGTATATGAAAAATTATGACAACTATTTTCTTCCAGTAGATAATATGGAAGAAGCAAAAAGATATTATGAGGAAATATTGGGGTTAAAAAAGAAATTTGATTTCTCTGATAAGGGAATGGTTGCTTATAATATTGGAAATGAAGAACCTGCAATAATTTTAAAAGACAAAAATAAATTTGAGAATTTAAAGCCTACAATATGGTTTGAAGTAGAAGATGTTGCAATCTTCTATAAAGAAATGTTGAATAATGGTATAAAATTTTTGAGTGAGCCTTTTAAAATTGGAACGGGTAATGCAGTCGAGTTTGAAGATCCATTTGGAAATAGACTTGGCGTTACAGATTATATTAAGTAAGGAGTAGAGATTATGTCAAATATAGATTTGGTATTATTAGGACTTATTAAACAAAAATCACAAAGTGCTTATGATATTAAAAAAAATATAGAATATCGTAATATACCAAGATGGGTAAGAATTAGTGAACAGTCTATTTATAAGAAAGTATTACAATTAGAATCAAAAGAATATATTGTTTGCCATAAAGAGAAAGAGGGAAATATGCCAGATAAAGCAGTATATACTATTACTGACAAAGGTAATGATTATTTTAATAGACTTATGAATGATATTTCAAATTATGATGTTAGTCTATATTTGGATTTTAATATTATTATTACGAATTTAGATTTAGTAGATGATGAACAAAAAAAGATTCTTGTTTCTAATATAAAATCAAAGATATTAGAATTAAAAGAATTACTAAATGAAAGACAATCTCATAGACAACATATTCCTAATGTTGGAAAACAAATGTTCAAACAACAATTAGCATTAGTAGAAACATTAGAAAAGTGGATAATTGATTTTGAGAATAGTTTAAAAGAACAAAATTAGCAAATATTGATTTTAAGTTAAAAGATAAATTTGTAGGGAGGGAAATTCAATGAAAATAATCAACATTGGTATTCTTGCTCATGTAGATGCAGGAAAGACAACTTTAACGGAAAGTCTGCTTTATACAAGTGGAGCGATTTTAGAATTAGGCAGTGTAGATAAGGGAACAACAAGGACAGATACTATGTTTTTAGAACGTCAGCGTGGAATCACAATTCAGGCAGCAGTTACTTCTTTTAATTGGAATGACTACAAAATCAATATTGTAGATACTCCTGGACATGCAGATTTTATAACAGAAGTGTATCGTTCCTTATCTGTTCTTGATGGAGCTATTTTAGTAATTTCTGCTAAAGATGGTGTACAAGCACAAACCAGAATACTATTCCATGCACTTCAAAAAATGAATATACCAACAATTATTTTTATAAATAAAATAGATCAGGATGGAATTAACTTAAATAATATTTATCAAAATATCAAAGAAAAACTTTCAAATGATATTATTGTTATGCAAAATGTAACATTAACTCCAGAAATATCAATTAAAAATATTATTGATTTAGATGATTGGGATCCTGTAATTTCCAAAAATGATAAACTTTTAGAAAAATATATTGCAGGAGAAAAATTGACTATACAAGAATTAACGTATGAAGAATATAGGTGTGTTAAAAAAGGTTCGTTGTTTCCTATATACCATGGAAGTGCTAGAAATAATATAGGGACTCAACAACTCATCGAAGCTATTTCAAATCTTTTTTGTCCTGAAATGAATGAGAATGATTCAGAACTATGTGGAAGGGTTTTTAAAATTGAATATACAGACCATAAGCAAAGATTAGTTTATTTGCGTCTTTACAGTGGAACATTACACTTACGAGATACAATTATATTGCCAGAAAAAAAGAAAGTGAAACTTACAGAAATATATATTCCTTCAAATGGAGAAATGATACAGACAAAAACAGTTTGTTCTGGAGATATTTTTATTATACCTAACAATACATTAAGATTGAACGATATTATAGGAAATGAAAAGCTTTTGCCATGCAATGTATGGAATGACAAGACTGTACCAATACTACGAACAAGAATTGAACCGATAAAAATAGAAGAGAGAGAAAAATTATTGGATGCTCTTACAGAAATTGCAGATACTGATCCTCTTTTACGTTATTATGTTGATACGATAACACATGAAATCATCATTTCTTTTTTAGGAACAGTGCAGTTAGAAGTTATCTGTTCTCTGTTGATTGAAAAATATCACATAAACATAAGAATCGAAGATCCAACCGTAATTTATTTGGAAAAACCATTACAAAAGGCAGATTATACTATTCATATTGAAGTACCACCAAATCCATTTTGGGCATCGATTGGATTATCAATAACTCCACTTCCAATTGGCAGTGGAATACAGTACGAAAGCAAAGTTTCACTCGGTTATTTAAATCAAAGTTTCCAAAATGCAGTAAGAGAAGGTATTAATTATGGACTGGAGCAAGGTTTGTATGGTTGGGAAGTAACAGATTGTAAAATATGTTTTGAATATGGTGTTTATTATAGCCCTGTTAGTACTCCCTCGGATTTTCGCTTTCTTGCCCCAATTGTACTTGAACAAACATTGAAAAAAGCGGGAACGCAATTATTAGAGCCATATTGTTCGTTTATACTTTTTACACCACAGGAATACTTTTCTCGTGCATATAATGATGCACAAAAACATTGTGCAATAATTGAAACAAGTCAATCAAAAAATGATGAAGTTATTTTTACAGGACATATTCCTGCACGTTGTATTAATGAATATCGTAATACTTTAACTCTATATACAAATGGGCAAGCAGTTTTTTTGACAGAATTAAAAGATTATCAAATTGCTACTTGTGAACCAGTTATTCAATCACGCAGACCAAATAATCGAATAGATAAAGTACGCCATATGTTTAATAAAAAAGAAAATTAAGTTACTATTCGCTAAATTACAATTTATCGATTAAATCGTAATATTAAGATATTCTGAATAAATTAAATATAAAAATCAAAACCTATTGAAAACGAAAATCCAAAAGAAATTACATAACTAATGGATTTTCGTGAAAGACTATCTTTAAGACAAGATAGTAACACACTACCAAGTCGGCATTTTGCCAACTAGGAATAGTGTGCAAAGGGACACCCTTTTGAAACCCAATAAGCAACATTTCACAAACTATCGTAAGTGAATGTTGCTCTTTTTTATTTTGTCTTGCGACTACATAAAAAAGAAAGAATACTATCGCCACTTTCATTGCTAAAGCAACAAAACGTGCCACGTATTCTTTAAATAAAAATAACCTAATACCTAATCTAACGAAAGGGTAAAAGGTTATTTTTTTCTTTTGCTATGCAAAAGTAAGGATTATAAATTTACTTCATAAATTTATTTTTTCTTATTTAGTAATTCCGATGTTTCTTTTTTAGCACTCTTAATTGCCATGAATACAAATAATTCATATAAAAGTGTAATTGCAAAGAAACCACATACTAAATAAATATTATTTCTAACATCACTATTTATCATATCAATAAACTCTATTCCTAAATATATTAATCCATAGAATACAGTAGATACAACTGTTATATCATTATATGATCTTCTAATTGACTTGCCCTCGTTTTGATTTATTTCAATTAACCCTTTATCTACCTCATATATAAACATTACAATTAAAAATATTAAAATAGGAATTAAAATCCAATATAAAGAATAAGTAAGTTTATTATTAAATATGATAGTTAGTATTAAAAATAATCCTACAATAAAATTCACTACTACTAATAATTTTTTAATTATATTACTTTTTAGCATTTTTATTTCTCTCCTTTACTTTTAAACTTTGAATAAGTTTGATTATTTCTTTTGATGAATTAATTTGATATGTATGATCTTCGATAGTATGTATTAATAACTCTTTTTGTTCTTCTGGTAAATCATCTTTTTCTAATTCTTTTTTACATGTAGAAACTATACTTTCAGAATTTTCTATACTTCCTAAAACATTTATTTCAGCAGTATCTAATTGTTCTAGATTTAAACTAGCATAATGACTCTTAACAAAATAATTAAGTTGTGTCACTTCTAATCCTAAACCTATCATATACATTAAGTCACTATAATTAACATCTATTATATTACTTATCTTTCTTAATATTTTAGGACTAGGATCTTTTCTTATACCTGATTCTATTTTAGAAAGTTCAGAGTTATTAATCTTTGCAAGTTTCGCAAGTTGTCTTTGCGATAAACCTTTCTTTTCTCTAGCTTCAGCAATAACTTCGCCGATATTTTTTTCTAGCATAGAAATTCACCTCACACCATAATAATACACCCAGTGGGTAAAAAAGTCAACATAATTTCAATAAATGGGTAAAAAAGTGTTGACAATATAGTAATTAGCATGATATATTAAATATGTTTCCAAATGAACCCACCTTTAAATTAAATGGGTAACATAGAAAAAGAAAGGAGGAAATCAAATGTATGAGATTAAAAAAACAACTAGAATTAATTGATCCAAGAGTATGGAGAGATAAAAATATCAAGTTTGAAACGAAGCTGATATACAAAATACTCTGTGCGGAACAATCCCAAAGATGTGAATTCACAAGTATAAGTATCGGGAGAGTTCAAAAGAAATTGAGTATAACAAATGTTGGATTCAAGAAGAACCTAAAAATATTAGAAGATAACAAATATATAAGGTTCAATGAATACGACCGAGGATTATACACATACGAGATTTGTTAGAAAAGATTAAATCACTAACAAATAAAGGTTCAGTAAATGTTCGTAGATTTATATTAGAACCTATCTTATAGAAATATAAGATGAACTAGTTTGAAGTAAAACATATTTCAAAGAACGAAATAAAAGAATAAAAGGGATTGAAATATGTTATGTATGTTTTACTTCAAGCAACCTATTTAGTGAGATTTATCTCACACAGGGATTTTATTGTCATTATTAGTATGACTTGTAAGTAGTGTTTACAAGTTTTTTTATTGCCTAAATTTAAAGGAAAGGAGATTGATAATATGAATAATAGCGATATTACTAAATTAAAGCATATAGAGGTGCCTACAATAGTTTTATTAGATGAAGAACTATCTTCTACTACTAAACTATTAATGGGTTTAATTAATACCCTATCTATGCAAGAGGGATTTTGTTATGCAAGTAATAAGTATTTAAGTAATCTTTTAAAAGTATCTAAAAGAACGATTACTAGTTGCATAACATCATTAAGAACAAAAAAATATATTAGAGTTGAAAATGAACCTAATATAAGAAGAATCTATTTAGCAGATTTCTGCTAGATGTAATAGCAAGATACTGCTAGTGAGTATAGCAAGTATCTTCTAACAGAATAAATAATATAATAAATAATATTAATAGATAATATAAATTTAAAATTATTTTAATAATTTAAATCTTTAAAAAGATTAAAAAGAAAGGAAGTTATAAAAATGGAAATTGATTTAAACGAAATTATAATATCTGGAACTATTAATAATGTGACAGATAATAATAAAGATTATATTAAGTTTGGTTTAACCACTCTTAAATATGATAAAAGGAAAGTTTATGCTAGTTTTAATATTAACCGAAATCTTTATGAAATATATAAAGATTTTTTTGTTAAAGGAACAAGAGTTTTTGTTAAAGGTTATCTTAATTCTTATATTACAAATGAAAGAATACAAAGTTTTATTACTGTGACTGATATATCAGACAATAAAGATGAAATGATGAACGGAAGAAAAGGTCCTCATATAAGACTTGATTCAGACGGTGTTGAAGTTTGGGATGGAAAAAGATGTGAAGCAATTCCACCCACTGAAGAAGAACTTAAAGAAATGGAAGATATGCTAAAAGAATATCAATAGAAAGGTGTGATAATTTATGAAGAATAGTAATTTTTATAAACTATTACACATAAAATTCATTGTGGAGGAATAATCATGTATGAAACACTAGAATTTTATGATAGTAATGGTTGTGATTTAAAAGAAGTCTTAAAAAGTTGTATATATAAATATTATATGGCTTATAAAAATTCATCAAAAGTATTTAAATCGAACGCAAAAAATAGTATAATTAATTCAACTAATAAAGTGAATGTGTTGTCTACTGAAAGGAGATAAAAAATGTATAGTAGATATGCAATAGACAATACGATTTTTAAAATAGCCATTTATATAAGACTATCTCGTGAAGATGGTGATGATATGGAATCAGAAAGTGTCACTAATCAAAGAAGTTTATTAATTGGTTATTTAAAAGCACAAGGATTAGTTGCAGTTGATATTTATGTAGATGATGGTTATACAGGAACAAATTTTGAACGCCCAGAGTTTAAGAGAATGTTAAATGACATTGAAAATGGAAAAATAAACATGGTTATTACTAAAGATTTATCAAGATTAGGTCGTGACCATATAATGACTGGTTATTATGTTGAAACATTTTTCCCAGAAAACGATGTTAGATATGTTGCCGTAAACGATGATATAGATACTTTTTTTGAAACAAGTGGCTCTGATATGATGCCATTTAGATTAAGTATGAATGATATGTATGCAAAAGATATTTCTAAAAAAGTTCGTTCAAACTTACTTCAAATGAAAAAAGATGGAAAGTTTTGTGGAAGTTCTGCACCTTATGGTTATATGAGAGATCCTTTAGACAAACACAAACTAGTACCTGATCCAGAAACTGCTCCTGTAGTAAAAAGAATTTTTGATTTATATGTTGCAGGTTATGGTAGCTCACAAATTGCTGAAATACTAACAAGAGAAGAATTACCTACACCAGTTATGTATAAATACTCTGATTCAAAATTAAATAGATTTGACCATCCTGAAATATGGAAACACACATCTGTCAGTAATATCATCAAAAATAGAGTTTATATTGGAGATTTAATTCAACACAGATTTCAAAAAGTGAATTATAAGATTAAGAAAAGAAAAAGTGTTCCTGAAAGTGAATGGTGTATTAAAGAAAATGCACACGAACCACTTGTAGATAGGAAAACATTTGAAATCGCACAATCTATTAAAGATTCATCAAATAATTATAATCCTGAACGAAGAAATGTTGATTATGTTTTATCTGATTTAGTATTTTGTAAAGATTGTGGTGCTAGAATGAGTATTAGTTATGATAAGAAAAGAGATAGAGTCACAATGAATTGTAATAACTATCGTAAGTTTAGTAAGTATGATATATGCTTTTCTCACTATATTAACTATACAAAACTAGAAAACACAGTCTATGACAAGTTAAGTACTATGGCTAATCAATATATTAATGATAAAGAAGAATTTGAAAATATTATTAAAAGCCAATATGTTGATCCAAAAGCAGATAAACTAAAAAAGATAGAAGAATTAAATCATACAATAAATGATTTAAAAAGAAAACAAGACTCTTTATATGATGATAAATTTAATAATGTTATAAGTGTAGAAACTTATCAAAGATTATTTAATGCTACTGAAGAAGATATTAAAACTGCAAAAGATAAACTAGAACAATTACAAAATGAAATATCTAGTATTAATGATGATTCTTCTTGTTATGTAGAATATTTAGATATTATTAAAAGTTTTCTAGATATGAAAAATCCAACAAGAGAAATCATGAATAGATTAATAGATAAAATATATGTAACGAAAGATAAAAAACTAGAAATTCATTATAGAATTAAAAAAAGTGAAGTATTAATATAGGTAAAAATACGAGTTGCTTCCAAGCAATTTTTAAAAATAAAATTAGGTATCACAAAAACAGGTCATACTGGTATAGTGAACCAATTCCTTTTGTAGAGGCTGCCGAGATTGGAACTGAGAAGGTTATTAAGGAACATTCTACTATTGGAATTGTTGTTACTTCGGATGGATCTTTTGGGGAATTTAAAAGAAATAATTATGTTGAAGCTGAAGAGACGGTGGTCAACGAGTTAAAGGAAATAGGAAAACCTTTTATTATTCTTTTAAATACAGCTAATCCTGGAAGTCAAGAGGCAAATAACTTAACTTTAGAACTTAAAAATAAGTATGGGGTTCCAGTATTACCTATTAATGTTGAATTAATGCAAGAAAGAGATATGTATAATATATTGAAAGAGGCGTTATATGAGTTCCCGGTTGTTGAGGTTAAAGTAAATATTCCTGATTGGATATCTATATTAAATCCTCAACATTATGTAAAGAAGTGTTATATTGAGAAGATTAAAGAGAGTGTATTATCTATTGATAAAATTAGAGAGGTTGATTCAATTACAGAATACTTTAATGATTGTGAATATATAGATAAAGCTTATTTGTCGGATGTAGACACTTCAACGGGGGAAGTAACAATTAATTTGTCGGCTCCAAAAGAGTTATATGGGCAGGTACTTAATGAAATTATTAACGTGGATATTAGTTCTAAAGCAGACTTACTTAGTTTATTTCAGGAATTTAATGAGACTAAAACTGAGTATGACCAAATTAAGTCAGCTCTTAAAACGGTTAAACAGACGGGATACGGAATTGCTTCACCAACTCTTGCAGATATGAAATTAGAAACTCCGGAAATTATTAAACAAGGTGGTAGGTATGGAGTTAAACTTAAAGCTAAAGCACCTTCAATACATATAATGTGTACAAAAAGGAAGCGTTTATCTTTACTAGATTATGTAGGTATGCTCACCATAAAACACATGAAGTTACTTACTATGTCGACCTAGATATTTGTTTTTATAACTATAATGAATTATAACACTATACTACTCATATTTGAAGTGGTATTTTTTTATTTATATTAAAGAAATACAGTCTATCACATTATCACAAAAATAATGCTACCTTTGAATAAGAGAGAAAAAAATCTTAATGTCCTATCCAGATATTTATAAAAATACGTTAAAATATACCATCACGGAGGGTGTGATAGTATGGTCTTTAGAGAAGAAAATAAAATTAATTATACAAGAATATCTAATGAATTATTAAAAGATAAAGATTTAAGTCTAGCAGCTAAAGCACTATTAATAACTATGTTATCACTTCCTAATGATTGGTCTTATTCTACAGTAGGACTTGCTTCTCTTGTTAAAGAAAGTAAAAATACTATCCATAGGTTATTAAAAGAGTTAGAATCCAAAAACTATTTAATTAGAAAGTCTATAAGAGATGATAAAGGAAGATTTGTTAAGTATGATTATGCTATATATGAATTACCATATCCCAATATACGGGATATGGAAAATAAAGATATAATAAATAAAATAAATAATAAAGATGAAATAGATGAAACACTTATAAGCGGTTATACAAAAGAATTAATTAGACGTCGTTATATTAGTAAAGATGACTTTGAAATAAATAAATATGAAGAAATGTATAAGGAGTTGAATCAAGAATATGATTATCAGTTAATTTATATGTGTACCAATTATATACTTAAACATTTAAAATTAAATAATAATAAAGATGAGTATGGTAATTCAATAGATGATAAATTTAATTATCTTAAGATTAGTCTTATTAATAATCTTAGATATATTACTCAAGATATATCATTGTGGGACTTTGATGATGATGAATCTTGATAATAAGTCCTGTGGTCTTGTTTGGAGTATCATATTCTCATAGAAATAATAAAATAGTATAAATATATTAGAATTAGTTAAAACTCCATATTTTGTGAATAAACAAGCTATAATTAAGTTTTAATAATTTAAATAAAAAGCACTGACAAATAAAAAATACACGATATAATGGATATAAACTTAGGAGGTGTAGGAATATGAAAGATATATCTAAATCATTAGCTGATATAACAAATAAGATTAATGATATAGAATTTAGTAGTGTTGATAATTTAAAACAAATATTAGAAAAGACAAGTGAAATTAAAGAAATAATTGAAGAATTAAAAGTAAATAATGAAAGGAATTAAATATTAATATGAATATATATCAAAAAATATCAGTTGAAATCTTAAAATATCTTGATAAAATGGATAATGACGAAGAATTTAAAAAGACTTGTCCTGATATAAAAGCAGTTGAATATCTAATAGCAAAAGTGAATCCTGATATATCACCTCAAAGACTTATGAATATATTAAGTGGTAAAGCTAAAAGAATAACACTTAAAGAAGTATGTATTATATGTCATTGGTTAAATATCGAAGTACCTGACTTATTTAGAGATATTGAATGAATTATTATGGAAGAAATTAAAATTCTTCCTTTTTATTATCTCAAATTCTCGAAATTTATCGATTTTTATGTTATACTTAATAAGTAGAAGTAAAACTTTGAGGTGATATGATGAATGAACAAATGACAATAACTGAGTTATTGAATGAATTAAGGGGGTTATTTGGTAACGAAAGAGATAAAGGAACTGCTTTTGAAAAACTTATAAAAATGTTTTTAGAATCAGAACCAAAATATATGCAAACATTATCTAATGTTTGGATGTGGAAAGATTTTCCATATAGAGATAATGTTGGAGATATTGGTATAGATTTAGTTGCAAAAACATTTACTAATGATTATTGGGCTATTCAATGTAAATTTTATGATGAAGAACACACTATAACAAAAGATGATGTAGATACTTTTTTAGCTGCATCTTCTAAAACTTTTGATGTAGATGGTATTTCAAAGAAATTTAGTTATAGATTAATTGCTTCTACTACAGATAAATATAATAAAAATGCTGACTTAGAATTAAGAGGACAAGACCCTCAAGTTGGCAGATTGGGCATTGCAGACTTGCTTGATTCACAAATTGACTGGAAAAAGTATTCTTTAATGTCTAAAAAAATGGAAACAATAGATAAGAAGAATCCAAGAAAACATCAAATTGATGCTATTAGTGATGTACTTAAAGGCTTTGAAAAATACGACCGTGGTAAATTAATAATGGCTTGTGGAACTGGTAAAACATTCACTAGTTTAAGAATTGCAGAGGAACAATTAAAAGGAAAAGGGAATGTCTTATTTTTAGTTCCTTCAATAGCATTGGCAAGTCAATCACTAACAGAATGGGCTGCACAAAGTAGATATAATTTCGATGCAGCAGTGGTGTGCAGTGATAATAAAGCATCAAAGGGGGAGAACTCTATTGAATTAGGGTTCCCATCTACGACTGATGTTAATAGACTAAAAGAATGGTTTAACGTTATTAAAGATAATAATAGACCAATGAATTATATTTTTTCTACATATCAGTCAATAGATGTAGTATCGCAATTTCAAAAAGAAACAAATTGTATATTTGATTTAATTATATGTGATGAAGCACATAGAACAACTGGAGTAACTTTATCAGATGAGGATGAGAGTTCATTTGTTAAAGTACATGATAATGATTTTATTAAAGCCAAGAAAAGATTATATATGACAGCTACACCAAGAATATATGCAGATACAGCCAAAATGAAAGTTGATGAAGCAAATGCAGCATTATGTTCTATGGACGATGAATCAATTTATGGCCCTGAATTCCATAAATTGACTTTTGGAGAAGCTGTAAAGCAAGGGTTGTTAACAGATTATAAAGTTTTAGTTCTTGCTGTTGATGAAGAATATGTAAAAAAAGAATTACAAGATTTATTAGTTGATGAAAATCATGAATTAAAACTTGAAGATTCAGTAAAAATAATGGGGTGTTGGAACGGATTATCTAAAATAAGTTTATTTGATGACCAGTATAGTTTTTCAACTGACCCATTACCAATGAAAAGAGCCGTTTCATTTTGTAATACTATAGCTGATTCAAAAAAGATAGTTGAAATGTTTAATGTTATTCAAGAACATGTCAAAGGAAATAAATATAGCCCTGAAACAGATAAGTTAGTAAATATATCAATTAAACATGTTGATGGAACCTTTAATGCTTTAGAAAAGAAGGATTGCATCAATTGGTTAAAAGATGATATAGATGATAAAAAATGTAGAATTCTAACTAATGCTAGATGTCTTTCAGAAGGTGTAGATGTTCCAGCACTTGATGCGGTAATGTTTTTAAATCCACGTAGTAGTATGGTTGATATAATACAATCAGTTGGTAGAGTTATGAGAAAAGCAGAGGGTAAAAAATATGGATATGTTATTTTACCTATCGGGGTATCTGCTAATGAAAATCCTGAAGACGCCTTAGATAATAATGAAAAATATAAAATGGTATGGCAAGTATTACAAGCTTTAAGAGCTCATGATGATAGATTTAATAATACTATTAACAAGGTAGAATTGAATAAGAAAAAACCAGACCAAATTGAAGTTATTGGAATAGGTTCATTCAAAAAGGAAGAATCCGATAAAGGTGTTAAAACAAAGAAAGTTATAGATACTGGAGAAATTAGAAAAAAAGTACAACTTGAATTGGACTTAAAAAATTTTGATGAGTGGAAAGAGAATATTTATTCTAAAATGGTTAAAAAGGTTGGTTCAAGAGTATATTGGGAGACGTGGGCTAAGGATATAGCTGAAATTGCTCAAACGCATATTGAGAGAATAAAGTTAATTTTAAATAAAAATGATGAAAAGATTAATAAATATTTTGAAGAATTTTTAATTGGTTTAAGATTAAATTTAAATAATTCAATAGAAAAAGAAGATGCAATAGAAATGCTATCTCAGCACATAATTACAAAACCTGTTTTTGATGCATTATTTGAAGGATATGAATTTGTTAATAATAATCCTGTGTCAAAGGTAATGCAAAAAATGATGAGTGTGTTGGATGAAAAAATACCTGATGATGAGAGAGAAAAACTTTCTAAATTTTATGAGAGTGTTAAAGAAAGGGCATCAGGTATAGATAATGCAGAAGGTAAACAGACCATAATTAAAGAATTATATGAAAAATTCTTTAAGACAGCTCTTCCAAAAGAGGCAAGCAAGTTAGGCATTGTTTATACTCCAATAGAATGTGTAGATTTTATAATTAATAGTGTTGAACAATTGATGAACAAAGAATTTAACAAGTCTCTTTCTGATAAGAATGTACATATTATTGATGGATTTACTGGAACTGGTACATTTGTCGTTCGATTATTACAAAGTGGTATTATAAAACCAAAAGATTTATTATATAAATATACCAATGAGATTCACGCGAATGAAATGGTATTATTAGCTTATTATATAGCAGCAATTAACATAGAAGAAACTTTTTATGAATTATCAAAAACTAATAAGTATATACCATTTGAAGGAATTGTATTAACAGATACATTTCAATTATACGAAGATAGTAATGAACATGAATTTACACAAATTATTAATGATATTGCTCTTCCACAAAATAGTGAACGTGCCAAAAAACAAAAAAATATTCCAATTACTGTATGTATTGGTAATCCACCATATTCGGTAGGACAAAAATCAGCGAATGATGATGCCCAAAATTTATCATATCCTAAATTAGATTTATCAATTTCAAATTCTTATGCAAAGGAAACATCATCAAAATATAAAGGGTCATTGTATGATTCGTATATAAGAGCTTTTAGATGGGCAAGTGATAGAATAAAAGATAGTGGAATCATAGGATTTGTTACAAATGGGGCATTTATTAATAATATTGCTATGAATGGTTTTAGAAAATGCTTACTGAAAGAGTTTACTAGCATTTATGTTATTAATTTGCGTGGAGCTATTAGAGGAAAAAGTAAAGAAGATTCAAAAAAAGAAGGCCAAAATATATTCGACATTATGACTGGTGTCTGCATAACATTTCTTGTTAAAAAGAATTCTGTTTGTAATGATAATTATATTCATTATTATGCTTTGGAAGATTATCTTAATAGAGGACAAAAACTAGATTATTTGAAAAGTACAGAATCCATAGCTAATATCCATTTTAAAAATGTTTATCCAGATGAGTACAATGATTGGTTTAATAAGAGAGATAATTCCTTTAAAAAATTTACTTTATTAGGAGATAAATCTCAAAATAAGAAAAAAGTATTTGAAAATATATATTCTACAGGATTAAAAACACAAAGAGACCCATGGTGTTATAATTTTAGTTATAAACAAATTAAAAAAAATATAACTTTTACAATCGATAATTATAATGATTATATTGATAATAATTATGGAAGCAAGCTATTTGTAAAAGATACGACAAAATTTAGTTGGACAGCTAATACTATAAGAGATTTAAAAAGATGCGTTAAATATAATGAAAAAGATGTAAAATATATGATTTCTTCATATAGACCTTTTGTCAAGGAATATGTAGCATTTTATAAGCCATTAAACGAGAGACAGAGTTTTTTATCGTCAATTTTTATTGAAAATGAAAAAAATATAGCAATTTGTATATCTGGAACTGATAAAGGATTTTATACTTTAATTACAGATTGTATACCTGACCTTCATTTTATAGGCGATGTTTCATGTTTTCCACTATATTGGTACGAAAAACATGATAATACAACATTATTTTCAAAGCATAAGTATGAAAAAAGAGATGGAATTACTGATTATTTTCTTGATGAAATCAGAAAAAAATATAATACATATGAACTTAATAAAGAAGATATATTTTATTATATCTATGCACTTTTTCATTCGAATGATTATAGAGAAAAGTATGCGGCAGATTTAAAAAAATCTATTCCAAGAATACCAATTTTAAGTGATTATGAAACATTTAAAATATTTGTTTTAGCCGGTAAAAAATTGGCAAAATTACATTTAAATTATGAAAAAATAAAACCATATGCTAAATGCAATATATTAGTATATCCAAATGCTAATTACAAAGTAACAAAAATGAAATTTGGCAAAAACAAAAACAAATCCATTATTGAGTATAATGATAAAATATCAATTACTAATATACCATTAAAAGCATATAATTATGTAGTTAATGGTAAATCTGCAATTGAATGGATAATGGAAAGATATGCAATTACAACAGATTCAAAAAGTGGCATTATTAATGACCCTAATGATTGGTGTAATGAAGTTAATGATGAAAAATATATCTTTAATTTACTATTAAGAATAATTAACGTTTCGATTCAAACAGTTGATATTATTAATTCATTACCAAAATTAGATTTTGAAGATTAAAAATAAAACTCAAGATTTAAAATAGTCTTGAGTTTTTATATTCTATTAGGGGCATCTTTATGTGTCTCATCATATTTGAGTAATAAATAAGTTTCAATATTTAGTGCTTTGGCTAGTGCATCAATAGTATTAAGTGAAGGGTCATATAACTGTCTTTCTAAATCAGATATATACTTATCACTTAACTTTGCTTCTTCTCCAAGCTTTTCTTGAGACATATTAGCTTTAATTCTGTAAAATCTTAAATTCTGACTAAATATTTCTCTTATTTCAGTTGAATCTGTTTTGTTAGCCATGGTATCACCTCTACCTAAAATTATAGAAGTCTCACTAGGAATAAAACACAAGGGAGAACTATGAGAAAATAAAAAAATATGGTATACTATTATTATGTCAAAGTATGACTTTGATATACGGAGGTGTGATATGGCATTAATAAAATGTCCTGAGTGTAATAAAGAAATAAGTGATACTACAAGTGTATGTATTCATTGTGGCTATAAAATAGGAAGTAATAGTCAAATATATATGCATCCATTTGTTAAAAAAATAGTACCTATCATAATTGTATTGTCGGTAATATTTATCGTAATAAATATAAATAAAAACAATGAAAGTGATAATTCAAATAATTTAGTTAGTTGTGATGAACTTAGTCATTTTATAGATATAGCAAAAACTAGCTATGCTAACGAACGTGGTTATAGCATTAATAAAACAGCCTGCAAGTTTTCTAGTTATATAAAATATACTGATACCGGAGAATATGGAATATCTATTGCTTGTGATTCACCAGACAAATTATATCATAAGACATTTGAGTATAAGTGTAGTAAATAATAATAATATAAAAAAGGAGGAATATGTTGTGATTAATAAAAAGGATGTTATAGAGATTAAAGATGGTGTAATACCTTATGATAAGATTAAAGACCAAAAAGATATTACTTTTGTAATAATAACAAAAGATGAAAAAGTATTAGAAGAATCTATAAGAGCAATTACAAAAGTTAAAGAAGAATATAAAGATAAAGACTTTAATGTTGTAATATCAAGTAGTTATGAGAAACTTCATACACTTAGTAATGGTAAGTTTTAATTGAGATAGTATAATTTACTATCTTTTATTTTGCACTTTGTTTATATATTAATTATGAAAGTAAATGGTAATTAATAATAATATATGTTAATTAATCAAAGTATATAATAGTTTGCGTTTTTAGGAGGAGTTATATGAATACAGAGTTAATTAGACTAAAAGCTATAAGTAATGCTATTGGTCTTTCTACAGCGACATTAAGGCGTATGATAAAAAGAAATGAACTTAGAGGTGTATTACTGGGTGGTAATTATTATGTTACACGAAAGGATTATGATGAATTGCTGTTTAATATTGAATGTAAAAAGTTAAATGTAACACCAAAAGAAATGAGAGAAATATATAAAGAAACTCAAAAGGAAAAACACAAAGAGCTGTTTAAATTAATGGGATTAGATAAGCTTGATAAAACAACTCAGGATTTTATATTAAAAGGAATGTCTATTATTAAATAATTTAGGGGCTCTCAAATTTAATTATTAGTATTAAAATAAACGTGTGCTTGAATAGTATTAAAATTGAGTTAATTATTAATAGGTGGAAATAATATTCTGTGTGTCAGAAAAAATGGTCGCTTATTTCAATACTAATTAATAGGAGGTTTTGTAATGAAAGAAAAAATATTTGCCGTGGCAAGGATCTCAACTCCCCAGCAGAAATTAGATAGACAAATTAGGAATATCTTAAAAGAGTATCCAGAAGCTTATATAATCAAAATTAAATATACTGGTACTACATTTAAAGGAAATAAAGAAATGGAAAACTTAGTTAATCAAATTAAGAAAGATATAACTAATAAGACTAATGTAACATTAGTCTTTGATGAAGTATCTCGTATGAGTAGAAATGCTGAAGAAGGATTTGCTTTATACGAAGAATTATTTAATCTTGGTGTTAATATTGTATTTTTGAAGGATAAACATATTAATACAGATGTATATAGAAAAGCTCTAAGTACTGATATACCAATGACAGGGACTAATGTAGATATTATATTAGAAGCTGTTAAGAAATATCTAATGCTACTTGCTAAGGAACAAATACAGTTAGGTTTTCAAAAGGCACAAGATGAAGTTGATTATCTTCACAAGAGAACGTCTGAAGGTTTATTAACAGCTAAACTTAATGGTAAACAGGTTGGAAGAATTAAAGGAAAGAAATATATAACTAAAAAAGAAATTTCTTGTAAGGAGATTATCTTAAAGAATAGTAAAGATTTTAATGGAACTAATACAGATGACGAAGTAATAAAACTTTGTGGAGGTATAGCGAGAGGGTCATACTATAAATACAAAAAGGAATTAAGAGAAAAAGTGTAATTATTTATTACGATAACGATTTATTCTCTTAATTCCACTTTTTTTATTTCGCTCTTTCATACAAGTATCGCATAAATATGGTAAAATGCCATACTTGTTATTTGAGGCAATATTCCTTAATAAATGTTTTTTGTCAATAATAATATTATTACAATTTATACATGTTGTTTTGCTAATTAAATTATCATCACTGATAAATAATTCCTGTTTTAAAAAATAATCATTATAGAATAGTTCCCAAATACATAGTGTAATATTGGAATAGATAGTTATCTCTGCATCATAACTATCAATATCACTAATAAAGGATATAGTATCGGTGTATGTCTGACTAAGATTTGTATAATTACATTTTGATGTCTCTTTTATAATTCTTTGATTAATTTTTTCAACTTCTTCTTTAAATATAATAAGATAATCATCTCTGTTTGAAGATTTTCTGAAATATTTATCATTATTTTGTACAAAATAATCTTCTTCTTTTAACCTACCATATTCTTTTTTTATATACTTATTACTTATTGGTATTAATTTATATAACCAAAAACACATATAAATAAATGGATTAATATTAATGTTTAATTCATTTATTATAAATTCTTGATTATCTTTATTTAATAATATTTTGTTTTTTAATTGATATATATTAGGTATACTATTTTTAATATTATTAGCAGTGAACTTTGAAAATTGTTTGTATTCATTTTGAAGTGGTAAAACTGTAGTCATTAGTTTTTCGTTAAGTGTAGCATTTACATTTTCTTTTGGTATTTCTATTTTTTGTGGTATGTGTATAAAACATGGACTTCCATATTTATTGCAAAATGTTTGAATACCTCTTTTGAAATTTCTTAGCTCTACTGAACTTTTTTTTACATTTCCATTAATAAGAAGGCTTAAAAACTTGTTTTCAAAATAATCTACAAAAAATGTATCATTATTAAATTGTAATTCATCGGTTTTAATTTTGTCTAATATACAAAATAATTCTTTTTTTAGTTTTTCTATATAATCTTTTTCTTTATAATTATTTAGAAAATCTATACCATAGTTTGTTTCTATTTCTTCAATAGGTTCAGCAACTATAATTTGTATGTTATACATAATACATAATCTATAATAAATGTTGTAGCATAGTTTAATATCGGTTAAACTAATATCACTTTTAAATAGTTTTTTTATATAATTTAATAGTTTATCATAACGAGTTATATCATCTTTAATTCTATGTGAATAAGTAATACTATTTTTATCTTCTTTTGAATCATCTTTATGTATTAGACTTTTAATGTAATTATACGATAATTCTTCAAAACATTTTCCAATATTTGATGCTTTTATAATAGACTTTTTTAGTTCTTGTATAGAGTATTGCTTAAATTGAAAATAAGATATTTTGTTTTCTTTACTATAATGTAAAACAAAAGCATTTACTTTTTTAGAATATAAAATGTTAAATTTTCCTTTTAATAAATTTTGAATAACATACATAAAAATACCCTCTTTAATTTTGTCAAGAATAAATTTATAATTTTTTATTTTTTTTTAATGCCTTATAAAATAAGGCTTTTTTAATGCTTTACAAATTTGTTAATGACTATTTTATCATTTTGTAACGGTTAATTCAAGTTTTTTGCAAAGAAAAAAATATAATCGTTTTATAAAGAAAGGAGGAAAGAATATGCTTAATTGTGAAAACATTTACAGAGTAAGTATATTAGATGTAGTTTTTAAGTTAAACAAGAACTATACACCTTATATAGTTTTATCGGCTGAAACATTAGATGAAAACAAAATGAGAATTGATGCTTGCTATTATTTTACAGGTAGAGCTAAGTATTTTTCTTATAATGAATTAATCGATATATTAAATAGTTTTAATATTGAAGTTGAAGATGATAAGATACTTGATAGTTTGATGAAACTTAAAGGTAAGAAAGTTTACTTGTTAAAGATTCCAGATTATGAAAATAAGTATCAAGTCTTAAAAGACTATAACGAGGTTAATTAGTTATGAGACATGATATGTATTGGAGTGGTTTTACATAACTATGCTTCGCTAGAGGCATAGGAAAAGAGGAATACCAGGAACTATAACCAATGCCGCACATGGAGGTGGTCAAAGTGGTGGTAATACCTGAAATTCAAAATCAGATGGCAAAGTATCATAAGGTACAAGGATTGATGAGATATATTAATATTAAATCAATGAAAGAAGCACATGCACAAATGGATGGTGAGAAAGCCTCAGGCGTAGATGATATAAGTAAGTTCAAATACGAAGAAAGTCTAGAAGCAAACTTAAATAACCTATTAAACAAGATGAAGAAGTTTGAATACTATCCTAAACCAGTACGAAGAGCAAGAATACCAAAAGCCAATGGCAAAGTAAGAGAACTTGGAATACCCAGCTATGAAGATAAGATAGTACAAAAGATAATAGCAGATATATTAAATAATATATATGAGCCAATATTCTTAGACTGTTCTTATGGCTTCAGACCTAAAAGAAATTGTCATCAAGCCCTATATAAAATGTGCGAAGCAATTTATAGTGGGAAAGTTAACTACATAGTAGAAGCTGATATAAAAGGGTTCTTTGATAATGTTAACCAAGAAGTACTATTGAGACTATTAAAGATGACTATTAAAGATAGACACTTTATAGAATATGTTAAGAGATTCCTGAAAGCAGGAGTAATGGAGCAAGGAATTCCAAAACCAAGCGAAACAGGAACACCACAAGGAGGAAATATGTCCCCAGTGTTAGCAAACATATATCTACACTATGTATTGGACCAATGGTTTGAAAATAACTTTAAGAAAGAAGCTGAAGGGGAATGCTATCTAATAAGGTATGCAGATGACTTTATAATGTTATTCGAAAAGCCAACATATGGAGAAACAGCTAATATTAGAATAAGACAAAGACTAGAAATATTTGGCCTTGAATTACAAGAAGAAAAGACAAGAATATTTAGCTTTGGACTTAAAGAAGAAACAAAAGCAACATTTGACTTCTTAGGTTTTAATATATATAACTACAAAGATGGAAGAAATATTAAATTAGGTATGAAGATTAAAGAAGAAAACATACCAAAGAAATATGAAGCTATTAAAGAGTGTGTAGAACAATATAGATACCTAGAAATGGAAACACTAATTAAATTAGTTAATCTTAGATTAAGAGGTTATTACAACTATTATGGAGTAAGTACCAACATAGAGTGGTTAATAAGTATATATCAATATGCTGTAAAAGAGGTATTCATGGTATGGATAGAAAGGTATGGTGTCCCAAGAGACTATAACTACCTTAAATATGTATACAGAATGACTCCTGTACTCCAGCCCTATAAGTTTATAACACTATACTTGTAGCAATTATAAGTAATTAATGTAATGGAATAAGGATGAGGCTTGCTAGACTTTCCCTATTCCTTGCACTAATACTTAATATTAAATTAGAGAAAGAGAGATTTTATTGATGGATAATGATGTTGAAAAATTAGTTAAAAAAACTCAAAAAATAATAAAAAGTATAGATGATTATTTTATATATGTTAGTAATATATTAAGTAATGTAAAATACTTACCATATAAAGACGAAAGATTAGTTTTAAAAAATACATTTTCAAACCTTCAAAATAAATTTGATATGTATTCTTGGGAAGCTGCTTGTAGTTATCCTTATGACTATTATTTGTTACATGAAAAGGATAAAGATAGAATTATTTAATATGTGAGGAGTTTGTTTATGGCCAAAAAGACGGAATTAGTTTTAGAAGAAGTTTTTTCAAATAAAAATGATATTAATAACATGTTGACTATTTATGAAGCAAAGTTAGATAGTAATTATCAGGATTTTTTAAAGGCTTTGTTATCGGAAATAGATATTATTAATTTAATGTCAGCCATTAGTGATAATAAGATAGATAAATATCAAAAAGATAGAATAAAAGTTATAAAGGATAAATTCTATAAAAATTTTTTAGATGCTTTATCATCTGTTTTAGAACACTTTTCTACTGACAATGAAGAAAACAATAATTAGGAATAAAAAGTCTTGTGCTTGCGTGAATATTTAAATAAATGAAAGAAGGAAATTAAAAATGATAAATACAAAATTAGATTTAATAAAACAATTATCTCATGATATGATGAGACAAAGTGCAAATTATAATGGAATCTTCTTTTGGTGTCATAATAGTCCTTGTATGAAGAGTTATATTAATAATTATTATTCTAACTTTAGAGATATTTTAAAGGATGTAAAAATTTGGCTTGATATGATTCTAAAAGATAGTAGATACTATTTAGAATATGCTCGATATAATATTTTGTATGATGCCAATAAATATAATTATGATGATTCAAAGAAGGAAGCAAGAAAAATTATCATAAATGCTTATAAGCAATGGTTAAATACTTTATTAAAAGATGGGGTAAATTTTAAAAGTAATCACATGTATATTGATGGTTTTAATAAATATATAAACAATCAAGAGATATTAAGTATTATTTGTGGAGATGATAACTTAAATGAATTATTAAAAGTTTTATCATTTTCTTCAGTTATGATTAATTCAAATATTAATGTCGTTATTGATAAATTTGAAATGTTAAATAAATATTTAATTGGTCAAAATGATATTGAAATAAAAAAACAATTTGTAGCAGATATACATACAGAATTCTTTACAGCTTTAAGAAATAGTATAGATAAAAGTGATGTTGATACTATGTTTGATTTAAAAGAAAAAACTAATAATGCTGAAGACATATATGAAATCGTTAAATCTTATGAAAAACAGCAAGATAATTCAATAGATAATGAATAATTATAGATTTACTTTTTCTTAAAAGCACGACATAATATTATGCTCAAGAGGAATTAGGTAATAGTAATCATATTATTTAATTAGTAAGAATAGATTTAGTTAGGAGGAATTTATATGAACAAGAATATATCTCAGAGTATCGTTGATAGAATTAGTAGATTTAAAGTACAATTAATCTTAAATAAGAATTTGTATATTGATGAAGTTATTACAAAAGAATATTATGAATTAGTTGAAAATAATTTGTTAGAGAAAATACACTCCTTAACAAGTGAATTGGAGATGTATACCTAATGCTTACTTTATTTGATATAAGAAACGCTCTTGCTGAAGGTATTTCTATATATGAATTACCTCTTAAAGTAACTTATTATGCGAGAGTTTCAACTGATAAGTACGAACAATTAAACTCATTAGAAAATCAAGTAACTTACTATGAAAATTATATTAAAGAAAACAGTAAATGGACTTTTGTAGAAGGTTATATTGACGAAGGCATTAGTGGTACATCAACTAATAAAAGAGATTCTTTTAAACGAATGATTAGAGATGCTAAATTAGGCAAGTTTAATCTTATCATAACAAAAGAGATTTCTAGGTTTGCGAGAGATACTTTAGATAGTATCTCTTTCACTAGAAAGCTTCTTGAATATGGTGTTGGAGTATTTTTTCAATATGACCATATAAATACCTTTAATAATGATTCTGAATTAAGACTTACTATAATGGCTTCTATTGCACAAGAAGAAGTAAGAAAATTATCTGAAAGAGTAAAATTTGGATTCCAACGTTCTATTGAAAGTGGTAAGGTATTAGGTAATGATGCTATATGGGGTTATAAAAAAGATAATTGTAAATTAGTAATAGTACCAGAAGAAGCTGAAATTATTAAAAAAATATATGATATGTATGTAAACGAACATATTGGTATGAGAAGTATTGGTAATAAACTTGCTGAAGAAGGTATATTAAATAAAAAAGGTAAACCATTTTCTCAAGGTACAATTAAATATATACTTACTAATCCTAAATATAAAGGTTATTATTGTGGCAATAAAACCAGAGTAATCGACTATCACACTAAACAAAGAGTTGATATTGATAAGGAAGATTGGAAACTTTATGAAGATAATGTAAATGTTCCACCGATAGTATCTGAAGCACTATGGGAAAAAGCACAAGTTATAGTTAAATCAAGAAGTGATAGATTTAGTACTCATAAAGAAGTTTATCAAAATAGATATCCTTTTAGTGGTAAAATATTTTGTATGAATCATAATATTACTTTTAGAAGAAAGAAACAAATAAGTAGTGGTAAAAAGAAAAAGGTTGTTATTACTTGGAGATGCAGTCATTTCTTAAAATATAATACAGAAGGCTGTGATGGTCCAATATTATATGATGATGAGATTAAAGAAATAGTTGGCAAATCAATATTAAAGTATATATCTAATGTTTCTATTGTTGATGATTTAATTAAAGAATATAAGACTATTGAAGATAACAAAGACTATTCTAAAGATATTGAAAAGAAAAAGGAAGAAATAAATATACTTGAAAAGAGCAAATCTAAGATACTTGATTTAATAGTTAAAGAGTTAATAACAGAAGATGACTTTAAAAAACAAAGTGATGACATAATTGCTAATATCAAGAAACTTAAAACAGAAATAAATAACTTAGAAGCAAAAAGTAAAAGTATATTAAATAATTATAAATACTTAGAGGAAGTTAAAAAGAAAGCTTTAGAGAAACTTAAATATGAAAATGCTGATATTGATAGTTTGATATATGAATTTTTAGAAAAAATAGAAGTTTATAAATTAAACGATAACAATTACATATCTTTAAGAGTTGTGTTAAATACCGGAAATGACTACGGTATTACTTTTAAACACGGAGAGCATCCTTTATGTACGAACTATACATATGATTAAAGTGGATGTAGAATCAACATTTGAGCCAATTATTGGTAGTGAGATGCAAAGTAAAGAGTTAATTAGTTATTTAACTGATAATAACAAAAATAATGATATTTGGAAAAGTGAAATTTTCGGTAGAAGTTTGGATGTTATTGTACAAGAGGGTATTCAGGCAAAATTAGCTATGATGCCAGAATCTGTTAGATATAAACTTTGTCAAACTTTAACTAAAATAATTAATAAAGGTAGTTCAACAATGATAGCTATTGTTATTTAAAAGCAATAGACACTATTTGTAAACAAAAAATAAAAAGGCCTATTTTTAGGGCTTTTTTTTACTAAAGTATTGATTTTAAATGGAATTCGTGTTATTGTATTGTTGTAAGCATAGATGATTTGTAACTTGCTTATATATTAGAAAATGGAGGTAATTTGAAATGACAAAAGCATGTTTAGTTGATTACATTGCTGAAAATGCTGATTTAACAAAAGCTGATGCAACACGTGCATTAGAGGCTGTGTTAGATGGTATTGCAAAAGGTTTAAAGGAAGAAGGAAAAGTTACTTTAGTTGGTTTCGGAACTTTCTCTGCTAAGAAAAGAGCAGCTAGAACTGGAAGAAATCCACAAACAGGTGAAGAAGTTAAAATACCTGCACGTGTAGTTCCTGGTTTTAAAGCAGGAAATAAATTAAAAGATGCTTTAAATTAATCTTTTAGAAGAATTTAAAAACAACTAATCATTTTTGAATGATAGTTGTTTTTTTTATTTTATTTCGCGATGAATAGCAATTACTTTTCCTAAAATCATATCTGGAGAAATAAGGTTCACATTTAAGCTGGGGTACTTGGGATTCATTGCTTGAAGAATTATTCCTTTAGGATATTTATATAGTTTTCTTACTGATAGAATATTGCTTTTAGTGGCTATAACTATATCATCACCATTTTTATAATCATCTTTTTTTTCAAAAAATACTTTGTCATTTTTTAGATAGAATGGGGACATTGAATCATCTAATATTTTTACAGATAATTCTGATTTGCCGGTAAGTGGTTCATAAGATGCATTTTTATATGTATTAATTATTTTTTCGCTTTTGGCAGTTAAATTTTTATCAATTCGAGAACTGCTTACATAGTTTTTAACAAATTTGGTTTCTAGTAATTTCTTTTCTTCATTACTGATATTAGTGTTATTTAAAATGGAGGTGTCTATGTTAAAAATACTGCAAATTTCAAAGAATAAGTCATATGGAATATTTAATAGACCTGTTTCGTATTTATGAAGTGTTTGGCGGTTTTTTTGGTGGTTTAGAGCTTCGGATAAGTCTTCGAGTGAGTAGTTATACTTTAGACGATTTTCTCTAATTAATTTTCCAACGAATGGTTTTAATTCGTCACTTACTAATTCTTTTTTTCTTGTTCTCATAATTTTACTCCTTACTAGTTAATCTTATTGGCTATATATATGGGAATAGTTCCTAATAAACCAATAATTGTTTTTATCATATATCTAAAGACAATACATAGCATAAGATCAATTATTTCATATTCAAATAAATATGCAATTAAGACAAAGGTAGTATTTTCTAATAGTTCAATAATGATTATTGAAAAAATATTACTTATGACTATTTTATTTTGGATTCTTTTTAGTAAATAATATAATTTACTACCTAAGTAGCTACTTAGTATGATTGAGATTATTAGACCAAAATAAACTCTTAAATTATATTTAAAAATACTGTCATATGACTTATTTGCTATTTCATTATATTTGCTACTTTTCATAAGACCGGATAAATTTAGGAAGCAACAGCTTATTAGAGCAGTTATTAAGATTAAACTTATGTATGTTTTTAATTCTTCTGGTCCTCTTTTTTGAGTAATAAGATTTCCTGCTACTATTAGGGTGGTAGTTACTCCAAATCCTATTGGCACAGAGACTCCCATTAAATCTATTTGTTTAAGACTCATAATACAAGATGTAAAGGTAGCTATTATACTATAGACATATATTCCATCGGTACGATATTTTTTATATAGTATTAACAAAGATGTATAACAAATAATTACTTCAATTAAAATTAAAATTATGTTTCTCATTGCTTCACCTTCTTATTAGTTATGTAATATATTAAGGTAATATTTATGAGGGTTATTACTAAGCCAATTATAAAGGAAGAAATACCAATATAAATTGAATATTTAATTTCAATAGTTTTAAGATATGCAAAAATGTAAAAAATAACGGTATAGAGTAATCCGGTGATGATATATGTTAACATTATACACATTGGCATATTATTAATTATTTGTTTTATTGATTTATATAACTTGATAACAAGAATTTGGCTAATGGTAATTATTATAGGATAAGTAATTAATATTTTGTAGTTATAAGCAAATGTTCCTTCCATATTAATAGATATTGTTTCGGTAATAGCAGGTATAAAGTAATTCATTGTAGCTATTAATAAACTTGTAGTAATGTTACTATACAGGGTTATTTTTATTAATTCTTTACATTCTTTATATCCATATTTTGTAATGAAGATATATATTGTTGATAGGGAAGCAATTAAGGGAACGATACCAATATTAATATTCATTTTAAATACAGAAGTTATTTTAAATGATAAAACAAAAGCTATTAGAGTTGTAATTACTAATGAAAAGTATAATCCTCTTTTATCTAACATTTTGTATAAACAAAATATAGTTAGCATTGTCAAAAGTATAAGGATTAATAAAATAATCTCTTCCATTTGGCCACCTTCTTATTCATAATATATTATACCATAAAAAATAAAGATACAAACTAATTTTGTATCTTTTTCTTAAAATTTGATAATGTTTTTAGGTGGTTTTTATTTTTTTGAAATATTAGTAGGTGGTTTAATTTTGTTTAGGTTTTGTTTTCTGGCTTTTATCATATCATAAAATGCTTCTAGTTTTGTATCAATATTGGAAATATTATTTTGACCATCAAAACTTAAATAGAGAATTGGTACTTGATAATCTTCACTTACCTCATTTAAAATAGGGATGGCATTTATTTCTGGGACACAGCTAAAACTTTTTAAATGAATTATTCCATCAATATTATTCTTGGCATGACGTATGGCGTGTGAAACAGAAACAGCACCATCTGCTCCAAGGGAATATTTTAAGTATTTTTTGGCTTTATATAAAAGATATGGATGAATAAATTTTTTTGTTAAAAGAAGGTAAGTTAAATCTGTGTATCTTATAACTTCGATTTGTTCTTTAATTAAAGTTTTTTCTAAATTATTACTAGAATTAGTGTCTATTAAAGAGAATAGTTCTCCAATTAGAAGGACTTTTGTTCTTGAAATATTTTTTAATTTTATTTGATGATATATTTTTTTATATTTATAATATATTTTAATTATTTGAATTAAATTTAAGTTGTCTTTTGAGTATTCTTGATAAAATTGTTTTTCTTGTTTTTCAAAGGAATCAGGAATTTCTTCATAACCCATATTTTTTCTGAGATAATTATTTAATTTATCCATATAAATAATCATTAGAAAGCCATTTATTAAGTAGTAAAAATACTTTGGAATATTTAGTCTTTTATTAATTTTTTTGGCAAATTTATACATTTTAAAGACTGAGACGTGATTGTTTTTTATTAGATTTACAAATGTAAATTGATATCCGAGAGATTTTAGAATTTGTTCTTGAAGTTCAGCAAAATAACCGTAACGGCAGCCACCACCAGCTTGAATTAAAATATTAGCTCCGTTATTTAGAGCATTTAAATAGTTTCCTAATTGGTATTTAAAAGGCATACATATCTCTTCAGGGCTATATTTTGAACCTAAATTTATGGTTTGCTTGTCATTTTGATTGGGTATTAATACTTGACATTTTGTTGTAGATTTGATTATGTATTTGATAGGAATATAGTATGGTCCTAAATGAGGAAGGGATATTATTTTATTCATAGTAATCTCCTTTTATAATATCTATAAAACTTTCTAATTTGGTTTCTAAACTTAATTCAGTTATATTTTCATCTATTAAAAGATTTAGAGTGGGGAGGTCCTTGTTTTTTAGCATTAAAAGATTGTTTACTAGTGCATCAACTCCACACGGATAGGTTGATATGTAAATTACACCATCTATTTGATGCTGATAATAATAAAAACTTCCGACCATTTCTTTGGAATATTTCCAGTAGAGGGTATTTGAAAAGTATTCTGAATATGTTGTAGCTGTTTTTTTATCTATATTATTGGAATATATGGGGATAAGGTTATTATTTTCTAGGTAGGTAGTAATGTAATTAGAAATAAATTTATCTTGAATATTGTAAAAATGGGACATTATTAAAATCTTTTTATTTGGTTTTGTTAGTTTGTTTTTTTCTTCATTGGCTTTATTTTTGTCATATTGTTTTTGTTTTTCTTTGGCATACAGATAACTATAAATTATTTTAGGAATATTTTTGGTAAATTTTAAGCCCATTTTTAGAAAGCCAAAAAATTCATATTTTCTTTTGGTATGGTCTATATTATAATCTATTAATTGTTCTTGAGGAATTAAGTGTTTTAAGTTATCATATGTTCCGTTTAACCTTGTACATACTTTGTCTTTTTTTCCGTAATCACAAACTCGAGATACGAGGATATAATCGCAAATTTTTGATAGATATAAGGCATGTCCTATATATATTTTATATGAAAGACAACACTCATCGATGGTATTATTTGTTCCGAGAGTTAGTATTTGTCTATTTGTTTGGGGACTTAAGACTACATTAAGGCCTAGTAATTCAAAAAAATTTTTCCATAATACACCATAACGATAATAGAGCATAGCTCGTGGTATTCCTATTTTTATTTTTTTCATATTTCACCCAATTAAATATATGTTTTGAATTTTAAAATAGAATAAAAGGTGGGCGGTTAGAAAAATATTATAAATAAAAAAAGATAGTTAATTTAAAATGTAACCTGTAAGGTGGACTCTCAAAAAAAGAGAGACCTACTTTATAGGT
>URVV01000003.1 GCA_900551455.1 uncultured Mycoplasmatota bacterium | reverse complement strand
GGAGGATTGATTATGAAAAAAACAATTTTAACTATTTTATTATGTGGGGTTATGGTATTGGGAATGACTGGGTGTGGAAAGCAAAAAAATGAATTTGATATAGGAAATAAGTCTGATATTAAAATTTCACAAAATGATGTTATAATGACTATTAAAGAAGGAACATTAACAAATAAAAGTGCAACTCTAGTTTTAACTAATAATAGTGATAAAAATTTCCAATATGGAAATCCTTATGAAATAGAGATTAAAAAAGATGGAGAATGGCATAAAATAAATGTGGAATTGAATTTTACTATGCCTGCTTTTCAACTTTCGGCAAGAGAAAATAAAGAAATTGAAATTAATTGGGAAAATGGATATGGTAAACTTGCAAAAGGGACTTACAGAATTATAAAAGGAATTGATTATGAATATGAAGAGGGAAAATACAAATCTTTTAATATAGCAGTTGAATTTACTATTTAATAACAAATTACAATTTAGTAATTAGTTAGAAAAATAGTAATTTGTATTTCGAAAGGTGGTAACAATTATATGTTAGAAACATTTTTGAATGTTGTTCCTATTACTATAATAGTGGGAATAATATATGTTATTTATAGAATTATTAAAATTAAGAAAAACAAATTATCAGTTAATTATTTTTATGAAATAGTTAAATTTATTTTTGTATGTTATTTAACTGGATTAATAAATCTTGTACTCGTTCCAAGCAATCTTTGGTCGCATTTTTGGTTTTATGTAAAAAATGGATACTCTACAGGAGATAGTTTAGGTTGGTTTTCTGGAAGTTTCAATTTTGTTCCATCATTATACAAATATTTAATTAAAAGTGAGCTTTCGATAGGTACTTGGATACGAGATATGCTAATAGGTAATATGTTGATGTTTATTCCAATGGGAATTATGTTGCCATTAGTTTTCAAAAACATAAATAAAAAGAATATATTTGTTATTGCTATTTTAATTACTTTGTCAATTGAAATATTACAACCGATAGTTGGTAGAAGTTTTGATATTGACGATATAATCATGAATTTTATTGGAAGTATTATTGGATATCTAGCAGTTACAATTTTTATAAAATTGAAAGAAACAAACAAATAAATTACAATTTTTTGTTAAATAAATATAAATTTGTTATAGAAGGAGGAAACAAATGAAAAATGAATTGATAATTAAAAAATGTTTAAAGTGTGGAGCATTAGTTGAGGTAATTAATGACTGTAACTGTGATGAGTGTGGAATAACTTGTTGTGGTGAACCTATGGTAAAGGTAATTTCAAATAGTGTTGATGCATCGTTTGAAAAACACATTCCAACTTTTGAACATAGAGGAGATGAAATACTTGTAAAAGTAAATCATGTTATGGAAAAAGAACATTTTATTGAATGGATTGCACTGGTTAATGACAAAGATATTTGCAAAGTTAGATTGTTACCAGAGCAAAATGCAGAATGTAAATTTAAATATATAAAAGGATCAAAATTATATGCATATTGTAATAAGCATGGGCTTTGGTCTTGTGATGTAAAATAATAGTTATTTGTATTATAATTGTTAAAAGTCTTTGACAAAGTTCCAAAGACATTTGGTAGAATGCAAATATCAACTCATATATAATTGTAAGTGAAAGGAGAGATAGAATGAAATTGGGAGATAACATTTTAAAATTAAGAAAAGATTGTAAACTTTCACAAGAACAATTAGCAGAAAAAGTTGATGTTACTAGACAAACAATATCAAATTGGGAGCTTGGCGAAACTTCACCAAATCCTGAACAGTTAAAATTATTATCTAAAGCATTAAATGTTAGTATTGATGAATTATTAAATAATGACATTAAACAAGTATTAGTAGAAAAAGTAAATAATACTGAAAAACTTGCCGAGATAATAATTAAGATACTAAAAGTCTTGGGAATAATTTTTATTGTTGGCTTTGCTATTACTATTTTCATAAATATTATGTTTGGTGCTAAAAAAGACTCTATGACTATAAAAGAAAATCAAACTGTTCTTCTTAATTGTCAACTAAATAGTGAAAAGTACACTTATCTAATAGAATATGATAAAGATGATAATATTGTTGATGCAAGTGGTAGTGACTATATTATAAATGTTGTTAAAGATAAACAGTTTAATAAAGCTAAAATATTAGTGAAATATATTGAATCATATTTTGAAGATAACGGTGGGAAATGTTAATTTAATAATATATTTTATAGATAAGATCAATTTATATTGGTCTTTTTATTTTGAAGAAAGCGAGGGAAAAATGAGAAAAAGAACACATAAAAAGAATTTTTGGTTCAATGATGAAGAAGAAAATAGAATAAAAGAATTATGTAATAAAAGTGGAATGAATGAAAGTGATATAGTTAGAAATCTTATAATGGGTAATGATATAAAAGAAGCTCCAAGTAATAAATTTTACGAAGTTGTTAGGGATTTAAGGTCAATATCTAATAATATAAATCAACTTACAAGAAAAGCACATTCACTTGGCTTTATAGATGAAAGAGAATATAGAGAAGAAGTAGTTAGACTTGATATTATAATTGATGATTTAAAATTACAATTTCTAAATAAGAATATAGCAGGTAATAAATGATATTACTTTTTTTATATGCTTGTTTAAGAGTGTCTAGTGAATGTTCTAGGATAGAGGAAGAATGGCAACAACAGGAATATGGAAAGTTGAAAAAAGATTAGACCATGTTATTGACTATGTTATAAATCCAGAAAAAACAATGAAAGATGGAGATTATCAAGAATTACATAAATTAGATGGTTATGAGAAATTAAATTATGAAACTGAAGAAGAATGTTTTGTATCAGCTTTAAATTGTTCTACTCATAGACCATACAAAGATATGATGCTTACTAAAGAGTTATATGGTAAGAAAAGTGGAATACTTGGTTATCATGCTTTTCAATCATTTAAAGATGGAGAAATTACTCCAACACAAGCACATTTAATAGGAGTTAAATTAGCAGAAGAAATATGGGGAGATAGATTTGAAGTAATAGTTAGTACACATACAAATTGTAAACATATTCATAATCATTTTGTAATCAATTCAGTATCTTTTAAAGATGGAAAAAAATATCACGATAGTAGAGAAACTTATGCACTTATTAGAGAAGTATCTGATACTTTATGTGAGGAATATGGATTAAGTGTTGTTAAAGATAAAAAAGTTAAGAAAGTTAACTATGATAATTATTATCAAAGTTATGTTAAAAAGACAAATTACCATACATTTGCTAAACAAGATTTAGATAGAGCAATAGGTATGGCAGTGTCTTATAAAGATTTTATCAACATTATAGAAAAAATGGGATATGAGATAAAAGAAAGATATGGAAAGTTAAGTATAAGAAGAAGTCCATATAAAAGAAATATTAGAATTGAAAGGGCATTTGGTAGTGATTATTCCATAGATAATATAAATAGTAGAATTGAAAATACACACCTACCAAGAATACCTTTTATTGAATCATATAATAAAGAATATAATTATAAAAAAGAATATAAAAAAAACAAAGCACATGGATTATATGGACTATTCAAACATTATTGTTATATTTTAAAAGTTTATCCAACTAAATATCCTAGAAAAGTGCTTCCAGTAAATATTAGATTAGACTTAAATAAAATGGAAGAAATATCAAATCAAACAAGACTGCTTGTAAGGGAAAAAATAGAAACCAACGAGCAGTTTTTGTTTTATAAAGAACAGATAAATAGAGAGATTCAAGAGCTTATTAGTAAAAAGCATAATCTATGGATAAAGCATAAAAGAGTTAAAACAGAAGAAGAAAAATTGTTAATTCGTAGTCAAATAAATGAAATCACTAAAGAATTAAAGGCAAAACGAAAGGAGGTGGTTTTATGTGATGGGATAGAAAAAAGAAGTAAAGATATAGAAGAAAGTATCAAGGAACTTGAAGAAAAGAGAAAGGAGAGAGACAAATGAATTCAAGTGAAGCCGCAGAGCAAATGGTCAAGTTTTCTATTGAGGGAATTGAAATGTTATTAAGAGTAAGTGGAACTGGTGCAGAAAGAATAGCAGTTATGCTTTATACAATGTCCAAAGATAAACAAATGACAAAAGGTAAAACATCACTTAACAAAATGTTAAAATCTGGTAGTCCACTTCAAATATTTTCAGTTAAAGCAAGTGAACTTAAAAAGTTTGAAAAAGAGGCAAAAAAATATGGAATACTTTATACTGCTTTAATTGATAAAAATCTTCCAGATAATGATGGAATAGTGGATATTATGGTAAGAAGTGAAGATGCATCAAAAGTAAATCGTGTTGTTGAAAGATTTAAACTTGCACAAACTGATAACATTACAATTAGAAATGAGATAGAAAAAGACAAGATGGAAGAAATGATGAAAGAAGCTAAAGAAAAAGGCATTCCAGTTATTTCTGATGAAGAAAAACTTGCTAATGATATATTAGCAAAACCAATTCAAAAGGAGAAAAGTGAAGTATCAAACCCCGAAGTGGCAAAGACACAAAAACCTCTGTCAGAGCCCAACTTAGAGAACTTAAAGGTACAGGAAGGTGTTATTAAAGAAAATAAACCTTCTGTTCGTAAATTACTTCAAAGATTAAAAGATGAAGTAAAGTATAGAAATGTTCCAAAGGATTATAGGGAAACCTTAAAAAAAGGTCAGGAGGCAGTAGAAATTGATGTTAATAAAAAAACAAAAACAACATATACTCCCGATGGTAAAGTTAAAAAACAAAAGTTTAAAAATGGAAAGGAAAGATAAAAATGAAAGAAGAAACTAAAGCATCTTATGATAAAGAGGCATATATTAAGAAAAAAAGAGAACAATTAGATAATGCATATAAAACTATTGATGAGGGATTAGAAGAAATAACTACTAATCCCAATTTTTTTAAAGAGTATTTAACAGTGCAAGGTAAATTTGATTTATATACACCTAGAAATGCTATTTTAATCGCTAAACAATTACCTAATGCAATACAGTTAAAAGAAATGAAAAAGTGGATTGAAGATAATATCAGTTTTAAAAGTAAGTATCCTAAAAAGATTGTTATACTTGATCCTAGAGAACCATACACTACCAAAGATGGTAGAACAATAAAAGGATATACTGCGAAAGAACTTGTAGATATATCTGAAACTAATATGAAACCATATACTAAAACTTATGATAAAAAAATGATATTACAAGCACTATTACACGAATGTCCTATGGATGTTAAAAGTGTTGATAGTTTGGAGAATGATTTATCTTCTAAATGGGATACAGAAAATAAAGTATTGTATTTATGTAGGAATGAAGATAGTAATATAGCATTTAAAACAGCAATAACAGAACTTGCTAAAATAAATATATATGATAATACAAAAGAAGTTGATAATGAAAAAGCAGAATGTGTAGCATATATGTTATGTAAAAAATATGGCTTTGATATTGAATTTGATAATATAGAAAAAATTACTGAAAGATTTAAAGATATGGAAAAGAAAGATGTTGTTAACGAACTAACATCAATGAAAGAATCAGTTAAGGAACTTAATAAACAAATTAGTGATTATGTGCAAGAAAATATAAAACAGAAGAATAAAGAACAAGAAAGGTAATTATGAAAGATACAATAAAGTGTGAATTTACTGTTGAAGAAAGTAATTTAATTATAAAATCACTTAATTTATTAAGAAACTATTTATCAAAGCAAGAAAGAACAACAGAAACTGTTGATGAAATAATTATTAAGATAACTGAATATGGGAAAATAGAAATAGATAAGTATGAAATAGGAATAATTATAAATGCTTTAAATAATTATAGATATAAATTAAAAAGTATGAATGAGTCAAGAAGTGAAGTAAATGAGCTTTTGTTAAGATTATTAGATGATAGTGAAAAAGTTAGTAAAAAAAAAGTCCTTTCAAGGATAATCATGAGAGATAATGGAAGAAGATAAAAAAAGACAAATAATAATCTTATCAATTATAGGTATAATTCCAATTATATGGATTGCACTTTTAATAGCACCTTATTCTAATGATGGAATATCAAGTATAATAAAAAACAATAATCAAATATTTAATAATCCATTTAATATTAAGATATGTGAGAATAGTTTGAATACTGTTCTTTTTTTATTAGTTATATATATTGGTGGAATAGTTCTATACTTTTCCACAAGAAAAAATTATAGAAGAAACGAAGAATATGGAAGTGCTAAATGGGGAAGTGCAAAAAATATCTGCAAGAAGTATCAAGAAAAAAATAGCAATAACAACAAGATACTAACTAGAAATGTTGAAATAGGACTTGATGGTAAGAAACATAGAAGAAACCTAAATGTATTAGTATGTGGAGGAAGTGGAGCTGGTAAAACTAGATTTTATGCAAAACCTAATATAATGCAGTGTAATTGCTCTTTTGTAACATTAGATCCAAAAGGAGAAATATTAAGAGATACTGGTTATTTACTGGAACAAAAAGGTTATGAAGTAAAAGTCTTGGATTTAATCAATATGGATAAAAGTCATTGTTATAATCCGTTTGTATATTTAAAAAGTGATAATGATGTACAAAGACTTGTGACCAATCTTTTTAAATCAACAACACCAAAAGGAAGTCAAAGTAATGATCCATTTTGGGATACAGCTGCATCAATGCTTTTACTATCCCTAATATTTTATTTATGGTATGAAGCACCAGAAGAAGAACAAAACTTTACTATGGTAATGGAGATGTTAAGAGCAGGAGATGTTAAAGAAGATGATGATATGTATTCATCTCCACTTGATTTATTATTTGAAAGATTAGAAGAAAAGAATCCAGAACATATTGCTTTGAAATACTACAAAGATTATCACTCTGGAAGTGCTAAAACACTAAAATCAATTCAAATAACATTAGCATCAAGATTAGAAAAGTTTAATTTAAGAAGTCTAGCAATGCTTACTATGACTGATGAATTAGATTTGCCAAGTTTAGGAGAGAAGAAAACAGCATTATTTGCTTTAATACCAGATAACGATACATCATTTAATTTTATAGTAAGTATTTTATACACTCAATTATTTCAACAATTATTTTATTTAGCAGATCATAAATATGGTGGAAGTTTACCTATTCCAGTTCATTTTGTAATGGACGAATTTCCAAATGTAAGTCTTCCTGATGACTTTGAAAAAATTCTTTCCGTCATGAGGTCAAGACAGGTTTCAGTGTCTATTATTGTTCAGAATATAGCTCAAATTAAGGCACTTTTTGAAAAACAATGGGAAAGTATTTTAGGTAATTGTGATGAGTTTTTATATCTAGGTGGTAATGAGCAAAGCACTCATAAATATGTTAGTGAACTTATGGGAAAAGAAAATTTAGATTTAAACACTTATGGTAAATCACATGGAAGAAATGGTAATTATTCAACAAATTATCAACAAACTGGTAGAGATTTAATGACACCAGATGAAGTTAGAATGTTAGATAACAAGTATGCAATTTTATTTATTAGAGGAGAAAGACCGATAAAAGATTTGAAGTATGATATTTTGAAACATCCTAACATAAGTCTTACTACTGATGGTCATGCTCCATCATATGAACATGGTAAAGTAAATAATGCTATTGCAACTATAACTGTTGATTATGATGCAATAAATTATGATTTCAAAGATATAGAAGTAGTAGCAAATAATTATGAGGTAATATCTAGTGAAGATATGGAAAGTTATTTAAATAGAAAGAAAGGAAATGATAAAAATGAAGAACAAAAAGAAAAGTATAGAAAAGAAAATTAAAAAAGGATATAAGATTTATGTATTAGCACTTGTTGGAATAAGTAGTTTAAGTATGTTTACTCCAAATGTTTTTGCAGCTGATGATCCTATAACAGTTGTAAATAACTTATCAGACTTTATATTCCAACTAACAAAAGTAGTAGGTGGAATTATAGCAGGATATGGAGTTGTCCAAATTGGACTATCTTTTACAAATCACGATCCATCACAAAGAGTTAATGGAGCATTGTTTTGTGTAGGAGGAATTATTGTTATGTGTGCTAAAGCTATACTTACAAGAATTGCTGGTTAAAAGTATGGGTAGAAGTTAATTTCTACCCTTTTACTTATTATTAGGAGGTGTGAAAATGTTAATATTAGCCAGTGGTAATTGGGTAGTAAATAATTTAGAAAATGCAATAGATACTTGGAATGATAAATTAAGTGAGATATGGCAAATAATTACACAATCACCTGAAGCATTTAAAGGTGGAACAATATGGCAAATAATACTTAAAATAAATGGTGCAGTACAAGCAATAGGACTAGCATTATTAGTCTTATTTTTTGTTATTGGAGTAGTAAAGACTTGTAGTTCTCTCGCAGATGTTAAAAAGCCAGAACATGCAATTAAATTATTTGTAAGGTTTGCAATCGCAAAGGGAATAGTAACTTATGGGCTTGATTTAATGTTATCTATTTTTAAAATAGTGCAGGGAGTTATATCAACAATAATGAAGTCTGCTGGTTTTGGGACTGTTACTAAAACAATTCTTCCCCAAGAAATAGTTAAAGCAGTAGAAAGTTGTGGCTTTTTTGAATCTATTCCATTATGGGCAGTAACATTGATAGGAGGATTATTTGTAACAGTATTATCATTCATAATGATACTTACTGTATATGGTAGATTTTTCAAATTATATTTATATACTGCTATTGCACCAATACCTTTATCAACAGTAGCAGGAGAACCTACACAAAGAATATGTGCAAGTTTTTTAAAATCATTTACAGCAGTATGTTTAGAAGGAGCAATAATAGTGTTGTCTTGTATTATTTTTTCGTTATTTGCATCAAGCCCACCAGTAGTTGATACAAGTGCAGCTGCAGTTACTCAAGTGTGGAAATATATTGGGGAACTCATCTTTAATATGTTAGTTTTAGTTGGAACTATTAAGATGAGTGATAGAGTTGTAAGAGAAATGATGGGGTTATAAATATGAATTATAGAATACTAAAAATAAAGAATGATATAGAATTATTTTTAAAAGAAAATATAGAACATCAAAATAAACATATTGATTATATTTTATTTAACCCTAAAACTAATGATACTTATGTTTTGGCAAGTGATAATTATGATGATGCAATAGAGTTTACTCCATATACTAAAACTGAAAGAGGTGGTTATACACAAGTACCAGAATGGGATTATAACTTTGATTACTATATTTATAATTATTTGGAAGAAGGATTAAAAATAGGATATATGACTGATGATGTTCATTATTCTATTTGGAACTCAATAAATGAATTGTACCCTAACGACATTGAATATAAAAATGGAGTTCAAGAATACTTGCAATATTGTAAGGAAAAAAATATTACAAAAGAGTATTTAGATAAGAAAACAGGATTAAATACACCTAATATAATGAAATATTATAAAAATAAATATGTAAAAGTATTAGAAAATTGGGAAACTGATTATGGAGATTCAAGGTTTAGGGCAATTCTGTATGAAAATGGAAAAGCTAAAGCATATATTATTGCTAGTTATGATGAGGATATAGAAAATGTAGAAGATTTAATTTATAAAGATTTTGACAAATATTTAGAATTACCAAAGATATCTAAATGTTCTAAACTATTACAAAAAATCTACGATAATGTCTGTGAATCATCTGCGACAATGTGTCATATTACAAAAGATGAGTGGAAAGATTATTACGAAAATCTTTTTAATGAAATAGATATTATTAAATTAAAAGAAGAAATAAAAAAATACAACTTAGAAGATGTTATTACTCTTAATAATTACGAATATAAAGTAATTGGTTGGGGAGATTTAGAAACAAGATTTAATGACGATAGAAATATAGAAAAAAATAAAAATAAAGATAAGGAGAGATAAATTAAATGAATAGAAAATTAGATAATGGTATATTTCTAATAGATGTAGGATATAGAAATGATATTCCTATTGCTCTTGTAGAAAAACATTGTAATGAAAATGTTGAATATATAATTGCATTTAATTATAAAATTGACAACAATAAAATAAATTGGGGCTATGGTTATTATTATGATAAAAACATAGACAAAGCTATGGAAGATTTTAAGAAAGTATTAGCAGGTCATAATCTTGCTGATACTTTTTTTAAGAAAGAAAGGAGTGATAAATCGTGCAATACGAGATAAAAGATAACAAAGTAATAGTTGATAAAGATTCATTTAACGAAGAAAGTGAAATACAATACTTAAACTTTGTTTTAGGATATGATTTATTAAATAATTTTTATAAAGACTCTATATATTCAGAATGTGATGTTAATTATGATTTTAGTGATTATCTAACAAGAAAGTTTATAAAAAGTGAAGAATATCAAAATACAAAATATTCTACATATGAAATGTTAGAAAAGTGGTTAAAAAATAACATGAAAACAATAAAAAAAGAATATGAAGAATTTATAGGTAAAACAAAAGACATATATATTGTTGGCAACTATATTTGCACAGTAGATGATTATAACTATGATAATCCTAAAGAAAGTATAGTTATGATTTATAAAAACAATAAAGATTATAGAAACGGAGATTATTTAGAACAAGTATCATTATCAAATGATAATATAAGAAAAAATATAAAAGATTATATAACTGATACTTATAATGTTAAAGATTATAAGGACTATGAGAGGTAGTATATGAGTAGAGAATTATTTAAGAGTATAGTTTATAAAGATGGTAAGGTTTATACAAGACAATGTAGTAATAATGTTAATCCTAAAAATTATGATAGAGAAGAAAATAAAGGTCTTACTAGATTATATCAAGAAAAGGGAAAAGAAGATTTTGAAAAGTATTTTCTTACTAATCTAATATTGGAAGGTAATGTAGAAATATTAAGTGGGTGTAATAATACCTTAAGAAGATTAAATTATCTTGCTAATTTATTATGGAAAAATAAAGAGTTTATAAAATTAAGAAATAAAGAAGATGAGATATTTACAAAATCACTTAATACTAAAACAGAAGAAGAAAAAAATAATATTCAAATTGAATATAAGAATATTAAGGAAGATATAAAAAACTATGTATCTTCCTTTTATGATAATCACACAAGACTAAATAAAAATATAGAAAGAGGTAGGTAAATATGGAAAACAGAGGAAAGATTGAAATGATTAAAAATAAATATCCTGTAGGGACAAGAATTAAATTAAATTATATGGATGATAATTATTCAGTTCCAAGAGGGACATGTGGAACTGTTGAATATGTAGATGATGAGGGACAAATTGGAATGAAATGGGATAATGGAAGTTCATTATCTTTAATTTATGGTGTTGATAGTTTTGAAATTATTACTAATAAAGAATTAAATCATAATTTTAAAAAAAATAAAGATGAAAGGGGAAGATAGAATTGGAAGTAAAGATAAATAGAGAAATAAGAAATTACACGGAACATTTATTTTTTGGATTATCAATAAGACAATTTATATGTGCTATATGTGGTTGTTTGGTGGCAGTAGGACTTTATTTTATATTTAGTCCTATTTTTAATAAAGAGATTACTTCTTGGATATGTATTATAGGAGTCATACCATTTGTTGGTATTGGCTTTTTTAAATACAATGGTATGAATTTAGAAGATTTTATTATCACTTGGATAAAATCAGAAATACTTATACCTAAAAAATTAAAGTTTGTATCTGAAGATATGTATTATGAGATGACTAAAAATATTATAGAAAATAAAGCAAGGGAGGAGTTTAATAGAAATGATAAAATCAATCAACAATTTAAAGAAACAAGAAAAAGATAACTTTAATATTCCAAAGTCCATTCAACAAGTAATACCAATTCAAAGAATATGGACTGATGGAATATTTTTAGTTGGTAAGAACAAATACTCACAAACATTTAAGTTTAGTGATATAAATTATGCAGTGGCATCAAAAGAAGATAAAGAGGCAATGTTTTTAGAATATGGGGAGTTGCTTAATTCCTTTGATAGTGGAGCAACAACTAAAATAACTATTGCTTTAAGAAGAATAAATAAAAAAGATTTTGAAAAAGAAATATTATTACCATTTAAAGAAGATGGATTAGATATTTATAGACAAGAGTATAATCAAATGTTACTTGATAAAGCAGTAAATAGTAATGGAATGGTAAGAGAGATATATTTAACTATATCCGTGTTTAAAAGAAGTATAGAAGATGCTAGAAATTATTTTAGGAGAGTATCAACAGATATTGTATCTCATTTAGCAAAACTAGGAAGTAAATGTATAGAACTTGATGCTAGAGAAAAGTTAAGAATATTACATGACTTTTATAGGATTGGAGAAGAAGTAAATTATAATTTAGATATAAAAGATTTTATGAAAAAAGGACATAATTTTAAAGATTATATATGTCCAGATGGTTTTGCGTTTAAAAAAGATTATTTTGAAATGGGAAAAAAATATGGTAGGGTTTTATTTTTAAAAGAGTATGCAAGTTATATAAAAGATTCTATGATAGCAGAACTTACAGATATGAACTCTAATATGATGATGAGTATTGATATTATACCAATTCCTACGGATGAGGCAGTTAAAGAAGTTGAAAATAGATTACTTGGGGTTGAAACTAATATAACTAATTGGCAAAGAAAACAAAATGCTAATAATAACTTTAGTGCAGTAATACCATATGATTTAGAACAACAACGAAAAGAAAGTAAAGAATTTTTGGATGACTTAACAACGAGAGATCAAAGAATGATGTTTGCTAATTTAACTTTGGTTATAACAGCAGATACTAAAGAAAAATTGGATGCAGATACAGAAACAATACTTATTACAGGAAGAAAGCATTTATGTCAGATAGCACCTTTAACTTATCAACAAATGGATGGATTAAATACAGCACTTCCTATTGGAGTTAGAAATGTAAAAATATTAAGAACTTTTACAACTGAAAGTTTATCTGCTTTAATGCCTTTTAGAGTGCAAGAGATTATGGATAAAGGGGGAATATATTATGGTGAAAATGCTATTAGTCATAATTTAATAATGGTAAATAAAGAAAATCTACAAAATCAATCATCATTTTTGCTTGGAGTACCTGGAAGTGGTAAAAGTTTTAGTGCAAAAGAACTAATAGTGTTTTTAGCTTTATCAACAGATGATGATATTATGATTTGTGATCCAGAAGGAGAGTATTCAGCACTTGTCAAAGCACTTGGTGGGGAAGTAATAGAAGTATCAGCAAGTAGCAAAGACCATATAAATCCTATGGATATGGTTGAAGGATATGGAGATGGACTTAATCCTGTTATTGATAAATCAGAGTTTGTACTTTCACTATTTGAACAGTTAGACAAAACAGGATTAGGTCCGAAAGAAAAATCTATAATAGATAGATGTACTCAATTAACATATGATGAATATCATAAAACCGGTGCTATTCCGACTCTTATGACTTTAAGAGAAAAACTATTAGAACAACCAGAAAAGGAAGCAGGATCACTTGCTTTAACTCTTGAAATGTTTACTAATGGTAGTTTAGATGTATTTGCTCATGAAACTAATGTAAATATTAGTAGTAGAATAGTAAGTTATGATATTTATAAACTTGGTAAACAATTAAAAACTATGGGGCTTTTAGTTATAACAGATGCAATGATAAATAGGGTATCAGATAACTTTAAGAAAGGTAAAAGAACTCATATATTTATAGATGAGATTCATGTATTATTTGAAAATGAATATTCAGCAACATTCTTTAATAGTGCATGGAGGCAATTTAGAAAAAGAAATGCTTATCCAACAGCAATAACACAAAATGTTCAATATTTACTAGCATCAGTAGATGCTACTACAATGTTATCTAATAGTGAGTTTATAGTAATGTTAAACCAAGCATCAGCAGATAGAAAAGAGTTAGGGGAATTACTTAATATTTCTAAATTACAAATGTCTTATATAACTAATTCAGATATTGGCTGTGGTCTTATTAGATATGGTAGTAGTCTTGTTCCTTTTGTTAATAAATTCCCAAAGAATACAAAGTTATATAAACTAATGACTACTAAACCGGGCGATTAGTATGAAAGAAATTAAAAAGAAAGAAAAAATAAAAGGAACAATAAAAACTCTTGATAAAGGTAAAATAGCAACAGATAAAGCAAAGTCTAACATAGTTAGTATTAAAGAACGAGGAGAGAATAGCTATGGTAATACTAATGAAAATAATGCAAATGAGTATGCAGTAAATAGATTAAGTGCTGGTGGAAAATTTGCAGTATATAATTCTAGTAAAATTAAAACAAGAGGTAATGTGGCAGTAAGAGATACAAAAGATAATTTTATTAAGACAAAAAATAAGATTAAAACCATAAAATCTAAACTAACTGAAAAAAAGAATATTAAAGAAGTTAAGAAGAAGATTAAAACAAGTAAAAAGATTGTTAAAGATACTCCAAAAGTTGTTAAACAAACTGTTAAAACAACTGAAAGAGCAAAAATGTTAGCTGTTAAAACTGCAAAAACAACTTATAAAGGAATAAAAACAGCATTTAAAGCAACTGTATCAATGGTAAAAGGAATTATTGCTGGAACAAAAGCACTAATCTCTTTACTACTTGCTGGTGGTTGGGTTGCAATAATTATAGTTGTTATTATTTGTTTAATTGGTCTTATTTGTACTTCTTGGTTAGGAATATTTTTTTCTAGTGAAAGCACAGGAACAGTTCCTATGAGTAGTGTAGTAAAAGAAATAAATAAAGAAATGGCTGATAGGATAGTTGAGATACAAAATAATAATCCTCACGATGATTATAAAATAGAATCAGATCGTGCAGAATGGAAAGATGTTCTTGCTATTTATACTGCTAAAGTAACAAAAGGTAATAATTCAGCAGATGTTATTACTATGGATGATAAGAAAAAGCAAGAATTAAAAAAAATTTTTTGGGATATGAATACTATTAGTTATGAAGTTAAAGATGAAAACAATAATACGAGTTATGAAATAAGTTTTGATAATCCACAAGATAAAATAACTAAAAAAGTATTATATATTAAAATAACTCATAAGACAGTAGATGAAATGATGAATATGTATTTTTTTAATCCTATGCAAAAAGAACAAATTAAAAATGCTTTAAGTGATGAATATGCAATTATGTGGTCATCTGTAATATATGGGACACCAGTTGGTAGTCCTGATATGGTACAAATAGCATTATCACAAGTAGGTAATGTTGGAGGAGAACCATATTGGAGATGGTATGGTTTTAAAGAAAGAGTAGAATGGTGTGCTGTTTTTGTTAGTTGGGTTGCAAATCAAAGTGGATATCTACAAGCAGGTGTTATTCCAAAATTTTCTGGTTGTCAAACAGGAATTGACTGGTTTAAAGCGATGGGAGAATGGCAAGAAAAAGGATATACCCCTAAAGAAGGGGATATAATATTTTTTGATTGGGAAGTAGATGGAAAAGTAAATCATGTGGGAATAGTTGAAAAAGTAGAAAATGGTAAAGTTTATACAATAGAAGGTAATTCTACTGATGATACTTGTAGACAAAAAGTGTACTCATTAAATAGTAAAGTTATATTTGGTTATGGAACACCGGCATACTAAAAGGAGAGTTTGTTTGCTCTCCTTAATTTTTTTTATTTTCAATACGAAATTTTATAATTTCAGATTGCTCGTATGATATAATAGATGTATAGTAGTAAATTTTATTTTTTAGTAAAATTTGCTTGGAAAAATTAATATTAGTACATTATACATAATATGAATTAAGTATTTTTGATGATATAAATTTGAAGATATAAAAAAACAGGCAAAATATTATTTGACAATAAATATATTCTAATGGATTATAGGAGGTTATAAAATGAGTAATGATGATAAAAGAGGAAAATTATTATCTGAACTTCGTAAAGGGAAAAATTTAACTCAAAGAGATTTAGGAGATTTAATAGGATATACTGATAAAAATATTTCAAAATGGGAACGAGGTATCTCTTTTCCAAATAATCCTAATATTATAAATAAATTAGCAGAAATATTTGAAATTAGTGTAGAAGAATTAATGTATGGAGAATTAAGAGGTAAAGCAAATGAAACAGAAATTCGAGAAAATTTTGCTAACCAATATAAAAATAATTACAATAAATATAAAAAAAATATTTTAATTATTATAATCTCGTTCTTGTTATTTGTAATTATTAGCCTAATATTAATATATTTCATTTATATTAAAAATTCTATATCTGTTTATTCTCTAATTATAGAAGATAATAATTTTGATGAATTAAATTCAACTATAGTTATAACTAATAAAATAAATATACTAAATTTTAATAAAATAGTTAATAACGATAATATTAAGTTATTAAGTTTATATTATGAAGATAAAAGTGGCAAAAAAAATGAAGTTTTTAGTGGGAAAAACGAAAATTATTATATTGAAGAAAGTAGAAGTTATGACGAGTATTTTTTAGATAAATTAATCAATAATAAAGTTTATCTTGAAGTAAGTTATGAGAACACTGATAGAATAGATGTTATACCAATAAGTGTTGAGAGAAAATATATAAACGATAACATTTTTCCAAGAAAAATTAATTATGCTGTTGATCCTAAAAATGAATTACCTAATATAGATTTAAATGAAAAAATATCTTTATTAGGATTTGAAAATATAGATGGATATTATGAAAAAAAGATAAATAGTTCTGCCATTATGAGATTTAATATTGATACAATGAATTTAATTATAGAAGTAAATATTGCTAATGATTTTGTAAAGATAAATAATAACTATTTTACTGATTCAATATTATGTGAAAAAATTAACAAAGATGGTATGATTGAAACTAAAGAATTAAATATATTGAAAGAAAAAGATTGTGAAACAAAAAAATGTAGTTCTATCGAAGATTATGCAATGTATATAAATTATATAAAAAATAGGTTAAAATGAGCATTCTACTACTTGTAGAGTGCTTTTTTTAAATTCTATGTTATAATCGACTTAGGGAAAGGTGAGATTTTGAAAAAGAAATTAATTATACTATTTGCAATTTTATTAATCAATGCTATTTCAACGACATTTGTGTATGCACAGGAGAATTCAGCTTTACATAAAACACAAAGTGGTATATTTATAGAAAATAGCATTTATAAAAAACTATGTGAAATATATTCTGAAAATTATATTGAAACAATTAGCCAAAAAGAATACGAAATAATTACTTCTAGTGATTTAGACGAAGTTAAAATTAATGAATATTACGATCCTGGGACAATAACAAGAGGTTCTTACTTTTCATCAAATGCTAAAACTATTAGAATAGTTAAAAATGGTAATTATATTACATTGATGGCAGCATGGAAAAATGTACCGAATATAAAAAGTTACGATGTAATAGCTATAAGATTAGATAATGTTTCTTTAAATGGGGAATTTACATTTAAGCAGATGTATGTATCAAATGGTAAATTGACTGCTTCTTATGATAGTTATAAACAAAGTTTTTCTAATGGATTTGGTAGTTCTTTTAAAGTTAAAAATGGTAGTAGTTTAGAACTTTCATTAACTTTTATGGTAAGTGGAAGTGGTAAAATTTATGGAAGTTATCAACATGCAAGTACGACAGCTACATTGGAAGAAAGTAAAAAATATACAATTTCACATTTAGGATATGGTAAAGTCATTAAGTTTAATGATAATGTAAAAAAGAAATATGATGCTATGCCTGGTGTTGATATAAGTTTCTAATTATATAAAATTTAAAATTTTATATAAATTTTATATAGAATTAATGTTTTAACAATCCATGGTAGTTTAAAACATAAAAAGAGAGGAGAAATGATACATAAAAATTAAAATATAGTAGTATGTTGTAAAAAATATAAAAATATATATGAAAGGAAAAAATATGAAAAATAAAATATTAATATTTTTGGGTTTAGTCGCTATTGTTTTATCTGGTTTTATTGTACCAGTTAATGCATTAGGTTTGACACCAAGTGATTCATCTCTTAATAATGAAGATTATCTAGAGAGAAATTGGGCTAGAGTAGCATTAGCTACTGAAGTTCAAACAACAATAAATGATTACTACAATATAAAAGATGTATATAATGATACATATCCAACTTACTTTGGTGGTATGTACATAAGTGATGATGCTTCAAAATTAATAATTCAAATTGTAGAAAAAAATATTCCATCAGTTGATTCTGAAGAATTTGATACTTATAATAAAATTATAAGTATGGATAATGCAATTAAAATTGAATATGTTAATAATTCTTTTAATGAATTAAATGAAATTAACAATTCAGTTTCTGAATATATAACAACTGATAAAATTCATGATAACATAATTGGTGGTTATGTTGACATAATGAACAATAAAGTTGTTGTAGAAATGAAAGATGCTAGCATTAAAAAACAAGAAAATTTTAAAAGTAAACTATCTATTTCTAGAAAAAAAATGAATATGTCGGCTATTGAATATGTTGAAGCTGAACAACCAAAATCTTATGCTAAAATAATAAATTCTGGTGGGGAAATATATGGTAGACAAATTGATTCTACACATGTCGCAGTATGTTCTATGGGGTTTAGAACAAAGTATAATAATCAATATGGATATGTAACGGCTGGTCATTGTCTTAGAAACGCTTCTTCCGTTCAGTCAGGTACTGTTTTATATTCAAATTTTACGAATAATGGATATTATGATTATGGCTTTGTTGCAACAAATAGTCAATATACAACTTCAAATAAATTGGAATTTCCTAGTGGAAATATTAAAACATTAGCAGTTGTTAACTATTGTCCTACAATTGTTTCAAATATGGCTGTCGCAAAATCTGGAATAAAAACAAAATATACTTCTGGTAAGGTAACAGGAATAAACCAAACTGTTACATATAAAGAAAATTCTGGAAATATAGTTATAAAAGGATTAGTGAAAACTAATGTTAAATCTGACGAAGGAGATAGCGGTGCTCCTGTGTTTGTTCCTAGAACAGATTCTGAAGGAGGTTCTATTCCGTTAGGCGTATTAAGCGGTGGAAATAAAGGGGTATTAGGAATAGGAAGAACAATGTACTTTACAAGTATAAATGATATGAAAGCAGAAATTCAATCTGGAAGGTATTAAATATAAAAATGAGAAAAACAATTAAATATATTGTAATAATTATTGTGATTTTGTTTTCTTTAATATTAATAGACTCTATACAAGCTAAGATATTTAATAGTAGTCCTATAATTCATGTTAGAAAGTACTATAAAGGTAAAGGAGAAGTGGATTATATAGACAAAGGTATTTTAGTTGGCTATTACAAATACATAGATGGAAGTAGTAGAACAATATTTTTATGGGAAAATACAACATACTAAAATCAATGTTCAGTGCATTTTGAATATATGATTACTGTAAAGGCTACAATTCATAAAAAATGATAAAGTCTAATGTTTACCAAGGAAAAGGCGATAGTGGAGGAGTTGTAATGATCTCTAGAACAGATTCTAATGGTAGAACTATTGGTCTTGGTATTTTAAGCGGTGGAATAGATAATGGCAATCTTATGTATTTTTCTGATCTAAATGTATTGCCTGGATTACAAAATAGATATTAATATATCAGAGATTCACAATTAAGTGAATCTCTATTCAACTGTAAAAATTATAGTAAAATAATATAATACATTATGTATTGAAAATAAGTGAAATGGAGGAAAAAGATTATGAAACACATTATATTGATTGCTTTGGTGTGTATAGGTGTGGTTTTAGGAATGACTGGTTGCGGAAAGTCAAAAAAAGAATTTGATATTGGAAATAAGTCTGATATTAAGATTTCACAAAATGATGTTATAATGACTATTAAAGAAGGAACATTAACAAATAAAAGTGCAACTTTAATTTTAACTAATAATAGTGATAAAAATTTTCAATATGGAAATCCGTATGAAATAGAAATTAAAAAAGATGGAGAATGGCATAAAATAAATGTGGAATTGAATTTTACTTTACCCGCATTTCACCTATTGCCAAAAGAAAGCAAAGAAATTGAACTTAATTGGGAAAATGAATATGGTAAACTTTCAAAAGGTACTTATAGAATCATAAAAGGAATTAATTATGAATACGAAGAGGGAAAATACAAATCTTTTAATGTAGCCGTTGAGTTTATTATCAATAGAAATTAAATATAAATAGGAAAGTAATATTCGGTTATTGGAAACCTGCATACTAAAAGGGAGAGCTTTGTTGCTCTCTTTAATTTTTTTGTTTAGAAAGTAGGATTTTTTTACTGCTAATTTACTGCATACTACTACATAATTTAATCAGTTAATTTATTTGTCATAAAATTGTATGTAACTGATAATTTTAAAATAATCCATAAAAATGCTTTATCAACATCTTCGTCTTTTAATAGATTTGATATACAATATCGCTTTAATGTATCATATTTGACAGGTGCTTTGATATTTCTATCATCTTTCATAAATAATTTTTTTATTAAATCATCAGCAATACATTCTCCATTATCTTCAATTTCATTAAATATATGTTTATCTTTTTCTTTTAGTTTTTTGTTAAATGAATAACTAAAATAATCTGTTACCTCTTGAATATCATAATATTTCTTCTCTATATCGTCCATATTCAAAGATTCAATTTTAGTTAGATAATAGTTAATTGTATCTTCAATAATCTGTTTTTGTGTATTCTTATCAAGTTTTATGCACTCTGGAAGATTATTTAATAGACTATAATTGTATAATACATCTATTACATTATTTATTTTTTTATCAAAAAAAGTGATTGTTTCGTTTACTGCTTCATTATTAGTTTTTGTTTTCATATTAATTATTAGCTCCTTTTTTCTAATCTACCTACTTTCTTACACACACATATTTCGTCAATTTTTTTCCTTGTAATATAATATATTAGCCATAACTTACTACATAGTTAGTATGGTTAAATATTACATAACTTATTACAATAGTAGTAAGTTAAGAGTAAGGAAGTGATGATTATTAAGAGCAAAAATTATTATGAAAATCATGCTCGTAAGATTCTAGCAAATAATATTGTCTATTTTAGAATTAAGAAGAATTGGTCACAAGAAGATTTTGCCGATGAACTTGGGACAACTCCTACTTATGTTTCTGGTTTAGAAAATGCTAAAAGAAATACGAGGATTGATTATATAGGTCATATTGCTGATACTCTTGGCGTTTCTATTGAAGATTTATTTATAGAAAGACCAACCGTAACTAATCACCGAATACCTAGACGATAAGAATGCTAATAGTATTCTTTTTTTATGTGCCAATTCCATTATAACACCAAAATTACAGTATTTCATTTGTTTTAATACTTTTTTTATGAATCTTGTTATAAAATAATAGGAAAACTAAATTATTGTGATATAATTAAATTGTAGGTTAGGAGGTAAGATAGAATGAAAAAATCAGAAATGATAGAAGTTTTAGCAAATAAAACAGGATTAACAAAAGCAGATTGTGAAAAAGTTTTTAATGCAACTTTTGATTTATTTAAAGATGAATTAGCAAAAGGTGAAAAAGTTTCAGTTTCAGGATTTGGTGTATTTAAGATTTCTGAAAGATCAGCAAGAGAAGGAAGAAATCCTCAAACAGGGGAAAAAATTAAAATTGCAGCTAGTAAGTCAGTTAGTTTTAAAGCAGGAACTGAATTAAAAACTAAAATTAACTAATTAAATAATAAGTTAAATTAAATGAAAATCTATAAGCAGTAATGACAAAAGTTATTACTGCTTATTTTTTTAGGAAGTGTGAAAAATATGTAGAAAAATAAGTACAATCTTAATTATGTTATAAGTAGGAAAATTATACAGAAATGTAGGAAGTACCACCTCTAATTGCTTATGGAATTTGTAATTAAGCATTGTTTGAAGAGTGGTGGTGCTATGAAGATATACTATGAAATTATAGTAGTAAAAAAAATTGATTTTATAATAAAAGAGGATGTCAAAGATATTCGTTTATGGGATATTTTTGACATCTTTTTTTGTTTAATCAAAGCAAATAATTTTATTCGTGGACCTCCATATCAATTTGAATTTTAAAAATTTGAATTGATAGGAGGATAGAAATGCAAAAGCATTTAAATAGAAATAAAGATAAATATAATCCATATACATTGGATATTGATGAAGAAACAAATACTTATATAGTAGAGTTTAAGGATACAAAAAACATTATTCATAGAGTAGAAGTATCAGAGAAAGTATATGAAGCATTTGATAGATTTGAACTTGAAGATATTTCACAAATTCATAAAATCAAAAAATATATAGAAAGAAATGAAGTATATGAGGAAACACTCTTTCATAAGTCAATAAATGCCTCTATTTCAGTTGAAGATGAAGTAGAGTATAAATTATTAAGTGAGGACTTAAAAAGTGCTATAAACAAATTAAATGATATTCAGAAAAGAAGAATACAAAAATACTTCTTTGAGAATAAAACTTATGAGGAAATAGCTAGTGAAGAAAACTGTTCAAAAGTCGCAGTAAAATACTCTATTGATATAGCTCTTGAAAAAATTTCTAAAAAAATTAAAATTTAGACTTAACTTTTTGCTTATAAAGTGCCAAACAAGTGAGAGGAGTAAATATTATTCTTTCTCACTTGTTTCATTTTTTTGAAACTAATTGATCTTTGACAATTTGGTTAATCACTTAACAAATACATTCTCATTATAACTGAAAACGGTTAGCACATTAGTAAGTACGCTTGTCGGTAAATACTTGACTATAAATATTAAGTTGCTCTTAATACTGCGATAACAAGTAATGAGTATAATGATACTTTTGAGTAGCCACAGACTCAATCAATGGGCTCAACTCTGTGAGAACCACAGAGAGGTGAAATTCCTATGGAACTAATTAGCAATTAGTCGTTTGTTAAGTCCCTGTATTAGGGGAGTGAGTATAATTCTAATACATAAATAAGAAAGGAAAAATAAAAAATGAAAGAAAAAGAATATAATATAAAATTTAAAAAAGTAAGTGAAAATGAAATAGTAGTAAGTGCTAAAAATAAGAAAGATGCTATGAATAAAGCAAGGGAGTTATTTAACTCTGATTTAAAGGATATAGATATAAATAATATTACTAAATACTATTATGTAATTGAAATAAATAATAAAGAAATGTTAGTAAAGGTTAATAATGGAAAGATATAAGGTTATAGTAATAAAAAAATATGTCTTTGATTTAGATGGTAAAGATAAAAAAGGAGTGATGGAACAATTAGATTACATTATTAATGAAACTAAATTACTTGATATGCCTTATGTTAAAAAAGATTTAAAAGTTAAAATTAAAAAAATAAGAAGAAAAATTAAAGGAGCTTAAAATGGAAAATATGTTAATTTATAGTGTTAAAGAAGTTGCAAAAATATTACATACTAGCCCTAATTATGTTTATAGTTTGATAGAAAAAGGATACTTACCAGCTATTAAGTTGGGTAGTGTTAAAGTTTTAAAATCTTCATTAGAAAACTTTTTAAAAGAAAATGAGGGAAAAGATTTTTCTAATTTATCAAATGTTGATAATTTGGATTTATCTATAAAAATCAAGTAATAAATGGGTAATGTCTATATACAGAAAAGAGGGAAGGTATATCAATATCAGTTTGCTATTGCACCTGTTAATGGTAAAAGAAAATATATAAACAAATCAGGATTTAGAACTAAGTCAGAAGCTATTGAGGCAGGTAATAAAGCATATAATGAATATAAAACAGCTGGTGTACCTTTTAAGGAATGTAATATATCTTATAGTGATTATTTAGATTATTGGTTAGAAAATTATTGTAAGGTTAATCTTAAATATAATACAATACAATCTTACAAATCACTAATAAATAAATATATAAAGCCAAAAATTGGAATGTATAAGCTTTCAACTATAACAAGTGTAGGACTAAATACATATATTAGTAATTTATGTGAGGAGTACGATTTTTCAAGATCATATTTTAAAAATATATTAAAAGTAGTAAAAGGATCTTTTCGTGATGCTTGTACTAAATATGGTCTTATAAAATATGATCCTGCTATACAATTAAGATTACCAAAAATGGATAAATATGAAGAAGATATTAAGCATTTATATTCAAAGGAAGAAATAGAAAGAATACTTGAAAGATTTAAAGATAATAGTCCATTTACTTGTGCCTTTTTAACATCTTGTTTTACCGGTATGAGAACAGGAGAAGTATTTGCATTAACTTGGGATGATATTGATTTTGAGAATAAAACAATTGATGTTAAACATAGTATCTATGATAAGCCAAAAGATATAAAAGGTAGATGGTATATAGGCACAACAAAAACTTTCAAAGGTAAAAGAAAAATATATATGAGTGAAACTTTATGTAATGCTCTAATAAATTTTAAGAAAAGGCAAGACTATATAAAAAAAATAAGCAGTTTAAATTATAATTATTATCATATAGAGGATGTTGTAAACGAGTATGGTAAAAAAATTGAACAAAGAATTGTTAAAAGTAGTTTAAGTGATATAAACTCCCAAAAAATTGAGTTAGTTTTTGTTAAGGAAGATGGAACTTATGTTGGAACTGATTTAATAAATTATCCTTTTAAAATTATACATAATGAATTAGGAATAACAAAATGTAGATTTTACGATTTAAGAGGAAGTTATGCTACGACGATATTAAAGAATGGAACAGAATTACGAGATGTTGCTGATATATTAGGACACAATAATGTTGAAACTACTGAAAACTATTACATATCAAGTACCAATGATTCAAGAAAAGAAGCAACTATTATTTTTGACAATGTTATGAACTCTGATATTATAAATAAAATAATCAAATACGAGGTGTAACATTGTTTTTTCTTTGAAAAGAGTGTATAATTATATTTGGATAAATGATGACACATTTTATTTTATGTCTAAACTGCAAATTTATATTTCCTACATTTTACTATTATTATTAGTTATTATATAATGTGATTAAGCAAATGCAAACAATGTTTGTAATTTGTTTGTAAATCACAAAAAAAGATAATACTAATAGTACCGATAATACCATAAATAAAAACTGTTATTAGTCTAGTAAATAAAGAAATAACAATAGTTATGATAATATAATAAATACTATAAATACTAGAAAAAATAGTTCTTGTGGTAGTGGCAAGAAATATAAACAATGTTGTGGTAAATAACTCGCAAACCCAAGTAATATAAGGGAAAACGCGAGTTTTTCTTTTTATCAAAAAATGCCCCAAAATAGGGGCTGGCGCCATTCTGGAGCCACTTTGATTTAAATATTTGGCTATATTATTTTATTTGTTTTAAAGTATATAGTACGGTTGGCTAAAAAAAGGTAAATATTCGTGGTATAATAGTAATAGGTTGGTGATATTATGTTGAGTAAACCTAAAAATGGATGGACTGATTTTAAATTAGGGAAAGAATCTTATAAATTAAGTTACCTTACAGATGTTTCTATGGATTGGTTAGAATCAGCAATAGATGGATTAAAGAACACAAAGCCATTTGTAGTTCGTGGCTTTTTAGAACCATGGAGAGTAATTTGTGTAGTAAGTTTTTGGAATGTACATTTATTTGTTGAATCAGATGAAGATGATATTTTAGATCCTAATGAATCTAATTATGAAATCATTCATATGAATATGATAGAGTTTTGTGAGCATTTATATAATGATATTAATAATAATTTACAAGAATGGATTAACTGGTTTTGCGATGATGAACACGATTTAGATAAAAGAGAAAAGGAATTAGTTAAAAAAATAGAAGAATTAAGAAAAGCAATAGATAAACAAAAAGAATATTTTTCAGGAAGTTGTTTCTTCTTATAAAATATGAGGTGATTAAAGTGGAAAAAATGATATCCTATTACGATTTAATGCTATTAGTAAAGTCTAATAAACAACCAAATAAGGTTTTAGTTTCAGTTGATAAAGATAGAGAATTGCTTTTTGAATTTAACTCCAAATATAATACTTACTATGTTACTCCAACAACTGCAAGTGAAACTTTTTATAAAGAATATGACCCATACTTGGATTTAAATATGACTGAAGATAGATTCTTTGAAAAGAATATTAAAGTTGTTGATCCATATTTATTCAGTATAGGCGAATATGTATCTTATTATGATTTGATGACATCAATTAAATTTAATGCACAACCATATAGAGTTAGAATACATATTAATAATCAACAACATGATTATATATTTGATAGCATTGATTTATCAGAACCAAAGAAATATATAGAATTAGAAGATGATGGATCTTTACCATCTTGGGATTTTAACTTATCACATCAAGTGTCTGACAATAATTGGTTTGAAAAAAATATTGAAGTAATTGAAGCTGGAAATAGTCTGATAAGAATTATCGAGGGTGGATGTGGAAGTTCTTATTTTAACATTTTTCCAATTAGAGTGATAAATGTAAATGATAATACAGATGCAAATGATAATGTAGAAGAAATGTGGGCTGAAGCAATTGCTATTGAAGAGGAGAATGTAAATTCATTCTTATATCCTTTATTAAAAAAATATTTTAATTCTGATTTGCTTGAAAATAAAAACAGAAGTGATGCTAAAGATGAATTTGAATGGTATTTAACTAACAATTTTTATACGTATGATAACATAGAAGAGATGGTTAAAGAGCTAAAGGAAATAATGACTTTATTGAAAAATGATTATGACAATCCAAAGTTAGATTTCATTAAAGAAAACTATAGCTGGGTTTTATATTTAGATTCTCGTGTTGATAGCAGAAATATACCAGAAAATAGTAAGTGTAATGAATTGGTACAACCATATGTAGATGATATTATTAATTTTTATAAGAGATTTATTGACTATCTTGAAAAGATGATGATTAATGGTAAAAAGAATGGTTTTGAGCTAATAAATTTTATAGGACCATAAAATACTTTAAAAATGGCATAGATGCCAAGTTGGGTGTGGACAAAAATATAATAAGAAATTAAAAAAGGCTTAGTAAAATAAGGGTAAACTAAGTCTTTTTATTTTATTAAAAACAATGATTTTATATTCTGGAGCCATTTGTAGAGCCATATTAACAAAAAAGAGCTAGTTTTCAACATTATTTCTAGCTCGATTGATTGTATTAATTACTTCAGAAGATGTTGTATTAAATAAGTGAGAATAAGTGTTTAAAGTTTCACTTGAATTTGAATGTCCAAGATATTTAGAAACCATAGTAACAGGAGCTCCGTTATTAACCAAGAAAGAAGCACAACTATGTCTAAAATCATGTAGTCTTATTTCTTTAATACCAGCCTTATTTGCTATTTCTCCTTTTCTTCATTGAGCTTGTTTATAAGTTAGTGGAGTAAGACCTTTATCGTTACCAAATATAAAGAAATCATCTTTAAAGTTTTTAAATTTAGAAACCTCGTCATAATGCTTTTTAAGATCTTCATATAAAGCATCACACATAGTTAATATTCTATTACTTGAAGCAGTTTTTAAATTACATACATAGTAAGAAGAAGAGTAATTATCTAAACTCTGAACTTGTTTATTAATCCATAAGGTTTTATTATCCCAATTAATATCTTTCCATTGCAAGCCTCTAGCTTCTCCAATTCTTAAGCCACAATAATACAATGTTTCCCATAGAATCCTATACCTATCTTCATCTTCAGAAGCTAGAAATTTATCAAATTCAGCGATATCATAATAAACTTTTTCTTTAACCAATTCATCAGGATTCTTAAATCTTTCCATATTTAATAGCACTTGATGAAAGTTATAACCATATCGCTTCTCTCCAAAGTTTAAAAATGCTTTTAATACTTTGAGTTTGTCATTTTTGTAACAGTCTTCATAGTATCAATACCAGCAATGTATTCTTTCCATTTATCATAATGAGATATATTGAACTCGGAACACTTAATATTAAATAGTATTTTTAATGATTCTTGAGTATAGATATAGCTCCTACGAGTATTTATTCTAACTTTATCAGATTGAAATTCAAGATACTTATCCCAGAGATCGCCTAAAGTCATTTTAGATGGGACATTAGAGTTATTATCTAATTCGTTCAAGAACTTTCTTTCGGCTTCCTTTGCTTCAAATTTAGTAGCATATTTCTTGCTGGTATATCTACGATTATTGTTTAATGAGTCTTTATAGTTAACCCTAAAGAGCCAACATCTACCATCTTTAGTAGGGTTATTATACTTATAAACAGGCATAATAAAATCACTTTCCTTTCATACTTTTATTGTGTAAGTACCTGAAAAGTGATATAATGTACTTGGAAGCCAATTATAACGATCCTTTCAGGAGTTGTTTTAAAGTTTGCTAGACTTTTGTGGTTATCCATTAGACTTACTGTTCGAGCAGTAGGTCTTTTTTTATAGATTTCTTGTTAAGTATTTTGATACTCCAATGATTTTTACATTTAACTCATCTTTAGAGCATACTATAGGTTTAATTTTGTTATATTCAATAATAGGCATAAAGATATAACTATTATCACTTTCTGTTAAGTAAGCAATCATAGGCTTTCCCTTACTTGCTTTAATAACATAGAAAGTATTTTTCTTTGTGATTCTATCACTTTTCTTAAATACAATTGTATCTTCAGGAAATACTTTCTTGCCATAGTTATTAATTTCATCAAATATAATGTATCCAAAGTAATTATTAGGATCACCATAAAGAGTTGGTAGTTCAATTTCTTCCCATAGATAATTACTTTCAGATTCTTTATCAAATGATAACTTAGTAGGAAAATCTTTATATACTAGAATCTCTCTTTTTTTATTAATGTTTTTATCAGTAAGTAAATTATCTCTCCATGTTAGATCACTTTCAGAAATACTAAAATAGTTTGCTAATACTTTTATTTTATTTTTTCTTGGAACAACTTTTCCATTACACCAATCACACACAGTAGTATATTTAAATCCTAACTCATTAGCTAGCATAACGCGATCTACTTTATGCAATTTCATATAATAGGAAAGGTTTTCAGCAAATATTTTAGCTTCTTCGTTTTGATTTACATTTCCCATTTCTTACCACCTCATACCTATAATAACATATTCGTATTTAAATTGCAACAGAAAATACGAAAGAAATCGTATAAAATTATTTACAAAGTCTCCGAGATGGTGTATTATGTTATTGTAGCAGGGGGGATGAGAGGAGGAAATCGTATTGAAATGAATGTAAAAAGTCGTAGTACAAAGGTCTAGCAAACTTTAAAACTTAAAACAAATATGAAAGGGATGATAAAAAATGAATAATGAAAAATTAAATGCTAGAGATTTATTAGTAATAGCCTCAAGTCAGTGGGCTAGTGCAAAAGATATAATGGTTATAGGGAGTGTTGGTAGAAATAAGGCATATGCTATTAGAAATGAAATAATAGCTGATTATTACGATGGGGATAAAAAAGTTAGAAATAGAAGATTAGTTCCTATGACTGAGGTATTAAAGTATTTTAATATTAACCTTGATTATCTTCGTGAGGTGGCTTCATATGAAAAATAATTTCATTATTATATTTGCTTTTTCAATTATTAAATATGGCTTACAATAAGACAGTAATGCTCTTTTTTCAAAAGCCGGAAAATTATTATAGACAAGACTTTGTGAGAAAAATAAGAGCAGAAAAGAACGGATTTGAATATTTAACTTTATATGAAGAATTGTTGATAGAATCATTAAACAAAGATGGTGTATTAGCAAATTTCTTTGATGACAAAATAGTTCCATATACAACAAAAGAATTATCAATAATATTTAACCACAGGGAATCAATTGTAAAAAATGGATTAGAAATATTTCAAAAATATAAAATAATTGAGAAAAAAGAAGATGGTTCTTATTTTATTCCTGATGCATTAAAATACACAAAGAGAACGACAATTGGAGCTCAAAACAAGAAAAAACAAAGGAATAATAAAAAAGATAAAGAAGAAGTAGAAGACATTTGTCCACTAAGTGATGAAGACATTTGTCTAACATATATAGAACAAGAAACAAATATAAAAGAAGAAATAGAAATAAATAATAATAGTAATAACTCATATTCAAATACAAATATACAATTAAACAATAAATACAATAGTACAATTGAAGAAATAATAAATTATTTAAATATTAAATCAAATAAAAATTTTACTACTAATAATGACTTTGTTACTAATTGGATAATAGAATTATTGGATAGTGGATATACCATAGATGATTTTAAAAAGGTTATAGATAATAAGTCTGATGAATGGGGAAATGATCCCGAAAAAAGAAAATACTTACGACCGGGTACTTTATTTAATCCTAAGAATTTTAATAAGTATTTAATAGGAAATAATTCTAAAAATGATAAATCATCATTTGAAGATGTTATGGATGATTATTTAAATGGAAAAGAATCAGATAGTAAAGTTAGTATCTAGAATAAAAGATAGATTTCCTGATGAATTCTTTCGATTAAGCAAAGAAGAAAAATATGAGTATGTCGAAACCTTTGAAAAGTTATTTATAAGATTTGATTTTGATTTAGTAGATAAGGCTATAAGTAGAATATTTGATATGAGATATATAAAAGCACCAACATTTATGCAAATGCAATTATCAGTAAGTAGGATACTATTTGAAAGAAGATCAGAAGTATTTGTGAAAATGCAAGATAATGGATACTATATGAAAAATATAAGTGGTAGTCCAGAAGAAATAAAAGACAAACATTTTAAATTATGTGATGATATAGCCATTGAGTTTTTAAAAGATGAAATTTCTGAGCATCACAAATTAGAAATATTAAAAGCTGTAGATGAATACGACTATCTTAAAGAGTATCGAGGATTAATATTGTTTGATGAAAATCTGCCAGTACCCCCGGGGTGTGATCCAAATAATGATTGGGATTATTCAAGACCGACCAGCCACCTAAACACACACAAACAATAATTTTCCGTGAGTTTTTTGGAAAATATAATTATGAAAGAAAGAGAAAAAGCATATATAAAAAGAGTATTAGAAGCCAATAATGGTAAAACTAATACTCTATTTTTTTTAGATCTAAAGGATCTTCACTAATTATTTCTAAAGAATATTTAATCCTTAATAATTTAATTACTTCTGCTTTAGTTTTCTCATAATCTTCATCATATAAATTAAACATATCAGAAGCTGAATTATAGTGCTGTAAGAAAGTTGCTTCCCACATAGCATTCCTATAAAAAGAATTAGCAATATAAAAAGCAATAACTTCAGGCATTATATATTCTTCTACATAATTGTGATAATTGTCATAAAAAGGATTAATTATCGTTTCTAGCTCTTCATTACTAATATCTTCATCAGTAGATTTTCTTAACATAGACACCTCCATGTTGTATTAATCACTCTAAATAGAAAATATTGCAAGTTAATAGCAAATTATTGTGATATTTTTTTATTTATGCTATAATAAACATATAAGTTGATAAGCATATATGCTGATATTGAAAAAAGGGTGATATTATGTATGAGAAATTAGGAGAATTTATAAAGAAAAAGGTTGATAGAAAAGTTAATAAACCTACGAAGACAAAAGCAGATATTATAAATGAGTTAGGCATTAAAACTCAATATTTACATGATTTAGAAAATGGAAAGAGAACACCATCTCCAGCATTGATGAAAAAAATGATTATGGTATTGGGATTAGATAAGAAAGAGCAAATACAATTATATGATTTAGTGTGTGACTGTCATAAAAATAAAAAAATACCTGCTGATATAGAAGAATTTATTATTGGAAATGATGAAGCTAAAGAAAAAATAAGAAAAATAATATATGAAAATAATTCTGGGGAGGTTAAATAATATGGAAACAACTAATTTATCAAAAATAAGAAGAGAAAGAATGTTAAACACAATTAATGAAATAAAGAAAAATGTGTCAGACGAAGAAACATTAAATAATTTATCATTAATTGAAAATGAATTAACAAAGAAAAAATATGGATTAATATGGGAAGAACACGAGGAAAGAGTTGATAAAGAATTAAAAACAAAGATTCCAACTTTTGAAGAGGTTAAGTCAAAGAAAATACTTAAACAAAGAGCATCAAAGTTCAATTTCTTATTAGAGGGAGATAATTTACATAGTTTATACTTGTTGGAAAAAACTCATAGAGGAAAAATAGATATAATATACATTGATCCACCTTATAATACAGGAAATGAAGATTTTATATACAATGATAAAATAGTTGATAATCTTGATGGCTATAAACATTCTAAATGGCTATCTTTCATGGAAAAAAGACTTAAAATAGCAAAAGATTTATTATGTGATGATGGAATAATATTTATTTCAATTGATGAGAATGAAATAGCACAATTAAAGATTTTATGTGATGATATTTTTGGAGAGTTTAATAGACTTTCTACTCATCATGTACAAGTAAGATATGATAATAAAAGTCTTAATGAAGATAATGATTGGCAACCAGTAATGGAATATGTACTAATATATGCAAAAAACAAACTTTTATTTAAGGCTAATAAACCATCTGAACCATATGATATTTCTAAATTTTGTTATAAAATAACTGAATTAACACCAGGAAAAACAGAAAAAATAGGAAATAAGGAAGTTACAATTTTTAAAGATGGAGAATGGAAAATAGAAAAAGAAGAAGCTGGTTCAGTTGATTTACTAAAAGAAACATGGGCATCAGGAAGTATAGTTAGACAAAGTGGAACAGCTGCAGAGTTTTTATCAAAGTATTTAATACAAAGAAAAGGAATAGATGGATTAAATGTATTATATAAAATTGCCAATATGGGAGAGGATGGATTAGGATATAGATATGTTACAGGTCCAAAAAAGGCTGATGCCATAAGAGGAAAATTTTATAGTGGAGTTCCATTAGAAAGATTGGAAGATGTGAAAAAAGGAATATCCACAAAGACTCGTCCAATTTCAAATTATTATAATTATAGTGGCGACTTTGGAAATATTAGGCAAGAGGGTGGTGTACCATTTAATAGTGGTAAAAAACCAGTTAAAATGTTGAAAGAGTTAATTAATTATCATCAATCAAAAAATGCTGTAGTATTGGATTTCTTTGCAGGATCAGGATCAACAGGACAAGCAGTATTAGAATTGAATAAAGAAGATGATGGTTCAAGAAAATTTATTTTGTGTACTAATAATGAAAATAATATTTGTGAAGAAATAACATATAACAGATTAAAAAATGTAATTAATGGCTACTCAAAACATAAGAGTATTGATGGCAATTTAAAATATTATAAAACAGCTTATATTCCTAGAATAAATACTGATGAAGAAGATTTAAGCAAAAATTTAATGATAAATATAAAAAATCTTATACAACTTGAAAATGGCATAGAGATTGATGATAAAATAGTAAGAGTTATTTTATCAGAAGAAGAAATTGATAAATTTACATCAAATGATAAAGAATTAAATGAATGTGAAAAATTATACATATCTTCTGATATATTATTAACATCTAGGCAAAGTCAGATATTTAAAGACTTTAACATTGAGTTGTTTATAATTCCAGAATACTATTTTGAAGATGAGATAAGAGAGGTGGCATAATGCAAAGTATTGAATTAAAAGAATTTCAAATTGAAGCAGTAAATAAATTATTAGATGCTACTTCTGTTGGTAAGAAAAAGGAAGTATTAGTACAAGCTCCAACAGGATCAGGTAAAACCATTATATTGCTTTCTTATATTGAAGAATATTTAAAAGAAAATAGAAAAACTATTTTTGTTTGGTTAACTCCAGGATCAGGAGATTTGGAAGAGCAAAGTAGAAGCAAAATGTTAAAATTTCTTCCACATATGGAATCAAAGAATATTCAAGATGTTTTATTACAGGGATTTGAGGCTAAAGATACTGCTTTTATAAATTGGGAAACTATTACAAAAAAAGGAAATACTGCATTAAAAGAAGCAGAAAGAAAAAACCTTTATGAGCGAGTTAGAGAGGCATATAACAATGGTTATGACTTTGTAGTAATAGTAGACGAGGAACACTTAAATAAGACCGTAAAAGCCGAAGCAATCATTGATTTTATAGATCCTAAATACATTGTTAGAGTTAGTGCTACAACCAAAACAAACAAAGAGGCAGAATTCATTGAAATAGATGAGTTAGATGTAATAAATGCAGGATTGATTACGAGAGCACTATACATAAATGAAAATGTAACTAATGAACAGATATTAACTAATGAACATGAGTATTTATTAGATTTAGCAATTAATAAGAGAAAAGCAATTAAAGAAGAATATATTAATAAAAACATTCAAGTTAACCCTTTAATAATAATTCAATTGCCAAATAAGTCAGATGAATTAATTAAACAAATAGAAGATTTATTAGAAGAAAAAGGTTACTCATATGATAGAAAGAATCTTGCTATATGGTTAGCAGATAAAAAAGAGAATCTTGAAGACATCGAAAATAATGAAGCACATCAAGCTATACTAATAATGAAGCAAGCTATATCAACAGGATGGGATTGCCCAAGAGCTAAAATACTTGTTAAACTTCGTGATAATATGAGTGAAGATTTTGAAACTCAAACGATAGGTAGAATAAGAAGAATGCCTCAAGCCCACCATTATGAAAATACATTATTAGATAATTGTTATTTATATACATTTGATGAAAAGTATGAACAGTCAGTTAAACAAGAGCTTGGTAAGAATGCTAAAAATGCAAAGGTTATTTTCTTAAAACCAGAATATAAGAACTTCACATTAAAGAAGATGAATATAGAAAGCGATTTTGATGGTTTTGATGATAGAGAAACATTTAATATTTTATACAAATATTATGTTGATAAGTATAAACTTACAGGATCTAAAAAGAATAATAAGTCAGTATTAGAAGCTAATGGGTATGTATTTAAAGATACAATAGATAATTATATTGTAAAGGGTAAATTCATAAGATTAGATGAAATACAAGATGCAGAAAGAATGAAAGTCGAATCAGCTGTTAATCCATCAAAAAATGGATATGAATATAGAGATTCTATTACAGAAATAGCTTCAAGAATAGGAATAAGATATGATAGAACAAAACTAATGCTTGAAAGATTATTCTTAAAGAGTAAGTTATTCTCAAAGAAATTTGTTGATTTGTCACTATTAGACTTCTATGCATTTATCATCAACAACCATGATACAATTAAACATGATTTTGAAGAAGCAGTAAATCAAAAAGCAAGACAAATGAAGATGAAGCTAGAGGGTATTAAAGAATCAAATTGGAGAATGCCTCAAGAGGATTATATTAATTATGATCCACAAATGAAAGATACAACTGTATATGAAAAGAATACATATAAAGAGTATCCAAGTAGTAGAGTAAAATCTAGATCAGAAAGCATGTTTGAATTCTATTGTGAAACCAGCGATAATATTAAATGGTTCTATAAGAATGGGGAATCAGCAGATAATTATTTCTCAATCGTTTATGTGAATGCAGTACAAAAGAAATTTCATTTTTATCCAGACTATATTATTTGTGATAAGAATGATAAAATATGGATTATAGAAACAAAAGGTGGAGAAAGTACAACAGGAGAATCTAAGAATATAGATATTAAAGTTGAAAATAAATTTGAAGCCTTAAAAGAGTATTCTAAAAAGCATAAAGTTAATTGGGCATTCGTAAGAGATTACGATAAAAACAATTGCTTATATTATTGTAATACTGAATATACAGATGATATGGAAAATGAAAATTGGAATTTAATTGATAAAATGTTTTAAAAAATAGCTCACCAATAAGGTGGGCTTTATTCTTTATCCTTTCGATAACTTTTAAAGTTTAAGTAGTCTACTATTTGTTCTTCAATCTTATGCCTAAATTTCATCATTACTTCAAGATCTCGCGGCTTTTTAGCAGATAGTACTATATCAATATTCCTGATTATAAAGAAGCCGTGATAATCGCCATTTCTACTAATACACTCAATACGATTCTTAGGCTTAATAATATACTTCACAAAACACCTCCAATAGAATGTAATATTAATCACTCTTAATTGAAAATAAGTCAAGTTATATAGACTTATAAAGGATTAAATGGTATATTGTAGTTGAAAATTAAAGATAAAAAGATGTGGAAAATTTGCCATTCTGGAGCCACTTTTAGAGCCACTCTGCTAGAGATTATCTGGAATATACTAAAACATAAGGGTAATAAAAGCCCCATTTTTAAAGGAAATTAATGAGTGGGCAGTGGTAAAAAGCCTTAAAAATGCTAGCCATGTGGAAGTGGTAAGAAGTACAAACAGTGCTGTGGTAAATAGCTTATTTTATAAGGGTTTGTACAATTGGGATTAGTCAAAAAAACGCTAAATTGTGTGCAAAATCATTAAATTGTGTGCAATTTGTGTGCGAAAAATAAAAAATCATGCACACAAATCTATTTAACCCATATAAATAAAGGGTTTGTGTTATGCACACAAAATCATGAAATCAACATTCGTGTTGATTTTTTTCGTTCTCTAAAAGATTTAGAGGAGGAAAAAATTTATGGCACAAGTGAATACTGTCAAATTAATTAAAAATTAAATTTAGTTAAAAGTAATTTCTAATATAATAAAATTTAAGTAAAATTCATGTTGATTTAATAAAATTAATGGTATTAAATGATATAATAAAATAAAGGAAGTGAAAAAATGGGCAAAATATCAAATGCAATTCAAATGTTAAACTATCTGAATACAGGTAATAAATATACTGTAAAGGAACTATCAGAAAAAATAGGTATTACTGAACGCATGGTTAGGTATTATAAAGTAGAATTAGAACAGGCTGGAATTCCAATAGAAACCTTTATGGGACCAAATGGAGGATATTATATACTAAATATCAAAAACCAATATAATCATTTTAATAAATATGATCTTCAATTATTAGAAAATGTTGATAAGATGTTAGAAAAATTAGAATATGAAGATATTGTAAAATATAAAAAACTAATTAATAAAATTAAATTTGCAAGTGATGTAGATGAGGAAAAAAGTAAATATTTTTTAGATAATGGTACTAGTGATAAATCTGAATTATATTTTACTTTAAATGATTCAATTTCAAATAAAACACCACTAAAAATATTATATAGGAATTTAAAACAAGAATGGCAAGAAAGAATGATTCATCCCTTACAAATATTTAATTATGATAATAAGTTTTATGTAACAGCATATTGCGAACTTAGAGATGATATTAGACATTTTGAAATTGATAGAATAAAGTTAAACAATAAATAATTAAGACATAATACTGCCTATATATATGATATAATATATTTACAAGAGGAGATAACTATGACTAATCAAAAAATATTTATTGATTTTGATGGAGTAATCTTTGATACAGAAAAGAGAGTTGTTGAAAGAAAAAATCAAAAACCTGATATGAGTTGGAATGAATTTTTTGAAAAATTAGATTGGTTCCAATTATTAGAGGAATCTAAAGTAATAAATAATGCTATTGAATATATTTTGGAAGGACAGGCTAGTTCAAAGCAGCTTTCTATTTTAACTAAAATACATACTTTAGTTGAAATGGAAGCAAAAGTAAAGGCATTAAGAAGTAGAAAGGTAGAAATACCAATATTATTTGTTCCACCTCATGTGAAAAAAAGTCAAATATATTTACCAAATAATGGAGAAATTTTAATTGATGATAATATTAAAAATTTAATTGAGTGGGAACAAAAAGGTGGAAAGAGTATTTACTTTAACGAAGACTTAAAATCTGTTAATCAATTTGAAACTGTAAAAACTTTAAGTAGAATTTTATAGGAGGTTTTTATGATGAATGAAGAATTGTTAAATAATTATCAAAGAGCATTGCAACAAAAATACAATGCAGTATGCTTCGATATCGATGGAACGTTAACAAAAGATAATTCAGCAAAGATTGATTCTCGTATTTTGCCAATGCTAGCAAATATATTAAAAAAGCATATTCCGGTAGTTTTTATCACAGGTAGAGGAGAGACTGGATTAAATGATTTATTAAGTGATATTATTTATGATTTAAGAAACAAATACGATGTTACTGAAAAACAATTATTAAAAATGTATGCACTTACTAATGATGGTGCAAGGATATTTATGACTAGTGGTGATAGTGAAAAACTTTTTAATATTAGTGAATATATATCATCTAAAGAAGATTTTATTAAATTAGAAGAATTAAATAAAAAAATTCTTTCTTTATTAAATACATCTATTTTAAATGAACATTGTAAAATTACATATTCAATAGATTCTGAAACAAGTGCTATAATAAATATAAGAATAATGATTTTGAACGATAGCGTAAAATTTGAGAATGAAATAATAAGAATTATTAATTCATTAATAAGAAATTCACAAAACACAAATTTAAACTTAACAATAGGAATGCATAATGGCAAACAAGTTTTACAAATAGGTACTGCCACCAAAAATAAAGCCATACAAGTTGCTGAAAGAATGATAGGTATTCCACAAAATTCAATGCTTCGAATTGGAGATTGTGGTGATCAACTTGGAAACGATTATTCTATGTTAAATTGTCCACAAGGATTTAGCGTTGAAAAAACAAGTGGAGATTTTGATAAATGTTTTCCAGTTATTGATAATGGAAAAATAATAACAGGTATAAATGGTACTTTAAGTTTATTAAAAAAAGTAAAATTATTACCTACAATTTGCTTGGAACATGCTATACAAAGCGAATATGCAAGAGCCTATGCTAAAGTGGAAAAGAAAATGACACAAGGAAAAAACAATAAAATTACATATTTTAATAATTTAATTAATGATAAATTTCAGGCAGTAGATGGAATAGTTAGTTTATTTGATTCGTCAAGTGGAAGCATAAAAATTCCTATGTATGAATGGATTACTATACCAGATAATAATCCACTAAAACAATTATGGCTTACATATAACGATTCTAGTTTGTGTTATTCAATGTATGATAATGAAAATATATTATTAAGAGGTTCTGGTATATATTATTATTTTTTATCACAAAGAATTCATGACGAAAATACACGAAAAGATATAACAACTAAAGAAATGATATATGAATGGTTAAATAATAATATGAAATTTTTTTCAAAGTCTTTAATAGTAATTAATAATACATTAGATATAAATGACTTAAATAATGTAAAAATGATATTAGGGTTAATAGATAATGTTAGAAATTATTTGTTAATTCTATTAAATCAACAAATTGTTAATAATCAGATAGAAAAAAATGTAATGGTTAATTTGGAAACATTAGTTAAAGATTCATTAATGTACAAACTATATAATAGTTTAATAAGTACTGAAAATTTGATGAAAAATATTTCATTCGATGAAAACTATAAAATTAATAGTATTGAAATAGAAAATTTAATTAAAAATATAATTTTAATTACTAATGAGTTTAGATTGAATTTTATTAAACAACCTAAAAAAGAGAATTATTCTAAAGATTTTAGAGCATACAGAGAGATAGATAATTTTGCAGAAAACTTTATTACTTGTAGTTTAACGCTACAAAAAGATTCTAATATTTCTAATAAAGGTATCTGTGGATTATGTTATGGTGGTTTAGAATTACCAATTATAATGAAATCAATAGATGATAGAATAAATGATGTTTCTATACTAAAATTTAACAAGAATGTAACAGGATATGCAAAAAAGCAATCGTTAGAATTAAGATTTTTTGATATTTTTAAAACTGGTGGTATCGAACTTTTTGGAATTGATAAACAAAAAGAATATATTATATTAGATGACAATTTATTAACTGGTAAAACAATGCAACTAGCTATAACTACTTTTTATGATATAGGTATTGATGTTGATAAAATAGTTGCTGTAAGGTATCCAGGAGTTAATAGAATTAGCCAAATGTTCATGCCTAATCATGGAGCTGTAGATTATAGACATTTCTTTAATTTTATAGAAGGTTTATATTTCTCTAGTCCATATAGTTGGAGAGATCCGTATAGTACAAATCCATATGAAGACTCTTTAGGGATTTTTGATTTAAATAGAAGAAAAATACTAGAATGTTTAGCAAAAAATGGCAACTATTCTAAAAAGAGTGAAGTATTATATGTAAAAAGGAAGATGAAGAATGAAAACTAAAATTGACATATATAATTGGAAACGAAAATTAGCATATGAAACATTTTCAAGTTACAGTGATCCATATACAGGCATAGTTACTAAAATAGATATAACTAATTTAATAAATTTTTGTAAACAAAATAAAATTTCATTTTATGGTTGCATGACTTATTTTGTACTGAAATCATTGAATGATATTGATGCATTTAAGTATGGTTTTGGTAAAGAAGACGGAAATGAATTTGTTTATAAATATGATACTTTAGCAGCAACAGCAACTGTTATAAATAGTGATAATGAATTAAATTTTACGAGATATGTTGAATATGATGAAGATATTTCAAATTTTCTTATAGAATTTTCAAAGGCTACAGAAGACGCATCTAATAATGTTCCGTACTATAAAATATTAGGATTGGAAAATATGAATAAAATAAATATAACTTGTATCCCATGGATTACTTTTTCAAATTTTAAAGATGCGATTGATTTTAATGAAAAAAACAGTAAACCTAAAATTTGTTGGGGGAAATATTATTTAGATGATGATAGATATCTTATAGATATTTCATTACTAGTAAATCATGCATTTCAAGATGGATATCATATGGGATTATTTTTCAATAATTTACAACAAAATATATACAATCTAAAAGTAAATAAAAATTTAGTGAAAGTAAGGTGGTAGGATATATGTTAAAAAAATATTGTAAACTTAATGATAGTAATTTTTGTAATATAAATTATATTGTTTATGATCCAGAAACAAAAGAAAGTGATTTGCCATTACTATTGTTTTTACATGGTATAGGAGAAAGAGGCAATAAAGTAGAAGATGTAGAGAAATATGCTTTGCCTAAATATATGAATAAGTTTAATATCCCTTATATTGTAGTTGCTCCACAATGTACCAACAACAATTTTTGGGATTATCATTTAAGGGATGTAGAAAAAATTTTAGAAGAAGTTTATAAAGAATATAAATATGATAAAAATAGAGTATGTATTTTAGGAAGTAGTATGGGGGCGTTTGGTGCTTGGAATTATATTATGTCAAGACCTGGAATATTTAAAGGTATAGTATCTGTGTCTGGAGGTATAATGCTTCCTATTAATCAAACTTTATCACAAGTAAAAGACAAAGCAATTTTAATATATCATGGTAATAATGATGATGTTATTGATGTTAATGAAAGTATACAAGCTTATAATAAACTTAAAAATATTGATTCAAAAAATATAGAATTAAAAATTATAGAAAATGATAATCATTTTTTAACTTCACATGCTTTTAAAGATAAGTATTTGTATGAGTGGTTAGAAAAAAATATTTAAGTAGGTGAATGAATGAAAATAATTAGTATTGGAGATTTAGTTACAGATTTTTATTATAAAAATGGTAAATTGGTAGGAATAAATGGAGGAATGACTTCTCATAATATAATTGCTAATATTGCTAAACTAGGTTTGGAAACATCTGTTTGTGGTGTATGTGGTGATGATATGGCAGGTACTATAGCAATTAATAGCTTAAAGGAAGTTGGAACAAATATTGATAATGTAAAAAGACTAGAAGATATAAATACACGTTGCTTTCATGTGTCATATCAAGAATTAAATGGCAAATTAGAGTTTGCTTCAAAAAAAAGATGCCCATTTTGCAATATAAAAAGATGGTATGAAGAAAGTAAAATAGAACCAAATGATATTTTGAAACAAATTAATAAAGATGATGTTTTGGTTTTTGACAATTTAAACAATAAAAATCAAATTATTATAGATAATTGTAATAATAGAAAAATGTTAGATTTGGGACAATATTTTGAATTAGAAAATTATAATGATAATGAAATACTAGAAAAAATTAAAAATAAATTTGATGCTATAAACTTAAATGAACGAGTTGAAAAATATTTGAAAAATAGATTTTCTATAAAATCATTGGAAGAGATATATAATATACTACATCCTAAAATGATAATTGTAACTAGAGGAAAAAAAGGTTCAGATTTTGTTTTTGATAATAATAAAGTCAATAAAGAGTTAAGTAATCCAGAGGTAGAAGTTGATCCAACAGGTGCTGGTGATGCGTTTTTTTCAATGTTTATTAGCGAGTATATAAAAAATAACTATATTATTGATTGTAAATTTATAGATTCAACTTTTGAAAAAGCAACTAAACTTACAAAAAAGGTTGTAAAAAAGTTTGGTGCACGAGGACATATACAAAATTTATATAAAATAAAAAAAGTGAAAGATGCTTGCACTTGCAGTAATTTTAATATTTCATTAAGGAAACAAATAAAAAGATGTAATATAAATATTAATAATTTAGAAACAAGAATAATTAATGCTATTAATAGTAGTGCTTATAATAAGTTAGCTAAAATAGATTTTGAAAGTTTTAATAATAGTATTTTTGTGGGAACTGGTGGTTCTTTTTCAGGAGCAAAATTTTCATCTAAACTTATTAATCATTTATATGGGATAAATACAATAGCTTTATATCCTAGAGACCTATATTATAGAAACAATAATAGTGTTGATTCAGTATTTTTGTTTACTTACTCTGGAACAACAAATGATTTACTTGTATCAACAAGTTTAATTAATAACGATAATAAATATATTATAACAAAAGGTGAATTACAAAAGGTTGTAACAAAAACTGGAATATCTAAAAATAATGTTATTTCATATCGAACAGGTACAAATAAAGGAAAAGAGAGAGGATTCTTATCTTTTGAAGGAGCATTGGCTCCAGCTAGTTTATTTTTAAAATTATTTTTTGAAAAAAACTCAAGAAATGATATTCAAGAGTTTATTAGAGATAGTATAAATTATTGGAAAAATTACTTTGACAAATATTTTAAAGAAAATAAAAAAAAACTAAAAGAATTTTTAAAAGAAGGAAATAGTTTTAATATTTTTACAGGAGATTTTACTGAATCTGCTGGTAGTGATTTAGAAAGTAAAATAATTGAGTCTGGTATATATAATTGTTTAATTCATGAAAAGAAAAATTTTTCACATGGAAGATTTATTAATTACGAGCATTTAAGTCATAAAAAAAATATTTATTTTAAGCAAAAAACTACAAATTTATATGAGAAAAAACTATTGGAATATTTAGAAAAAGATCAAAATTTGATAATTGAAAGTAGATATGATGGAATATTATGTGAGTATGATTTATTGATTTCATCTCAATATTTAATATATTATATATCAAATTTTCTAAATATAGATATTTCAAAACCTACCTATAACGAAGATGCAATGAAAATTTATTTTTATAAAGGTGAATTATAGATTTTTATATAAAAAAATGTTATAATTTTAAGTAGAGAACGAATGCTGATGATAACAATGTGTGCAATTTGTGCGCAAAAATAAAAAAACGTATAGTTATATATATATTATATGTATGACATAATACCAATACTGTTCAGACTCATTTTTCCTTGAAAAACATATAATACTATATATATTTCATAGTATCATATATACTGAAAAATGACGAACTTGTGGCTCAGGACGTAAATATAAACAATGTTGTGGTAAATAAGCCCACGAACCAAAAGAAGTTCATTCTGAAAGTTTAATTGAACTATATGAAAAATCTATCGAGGCAACCATCGAAGCCATCAATACCGTAAATAAATATCTTTATGATAATATCACTATTACCCCTTTAAATAATATCTTTCTAGATCTCTCATATGATACCGGCATTCCTTGTAATCCCAAAAAAAGAATTTATCTTAAGTCTTAAGATAAAATATAATATCTAACCAAGTAAATTTAATTATATAGCCATAATACTTCCTATATAAGTAATATAATAAAATTATAAAAAATTTATTCATTAATATAAGAATAAGATTTAAGGAGGAATTATGAAAGAAATAGTGTTTGTTACTCACAATAAAGGAAAAGCCAAATCTGCTGAAAAATACTTCAAAGGTTTAAAAATTTCTACTTACGAATATGAACTATCTGAACCTCGTAGCGATAGTATCAAAGGAATTGCTACCGCCAAAGTTAAAAGAAGCTTATCAAGTTGTCAAAAAGCCCTGCATAGCTCTCGATTCTGGTTTCTTTATCGAAGAACTAAATGGTTTTCCCAAAGCTTTTGTCAACTTCACTCTAGATACCATTGGAATAGATGGAATACTAGAATTAATGAAAAATAAAAGCAATAAAAAATGCCAATTTAAAGAATGTCTTGCTTACTATGATGGAGAAACTATTAAATATTTTTACGGAGAAAGTAAAGGTTCACTTTCAAGTGAAAAGCAAGGCCTAGATCACCAAGAGAAATGGTCTGATTTGTGGTATATCTTTATTCCCAACGGCTTAACTAAAACTCTAGCCCAAATGACTCCCGAAGAAAGAGAAAACCGCAAGAAAATAGACAAATCAAGTAGTGCTATCGAAGAGTTTGCTAAATGGTATCAAAAAAAATTAAATAATTAGAAAAAAATGGACACATCTCCATTTTTTTAATATAATATAAATAGTTATAATGAAATGGGGAGGGCAGTAAATTAATTATAATAAGCGCCAGGACTTAAGTCGACGAGGTTGATGGTTATCGAAATATTCGGCGGATGCCATCACGGGGATTATCCTCGTAAGATATATCAAAAAAAGTAAAATCAACATTACAACAAAAGATATATTAAAACATAAGGAGGATTATTATGTGCGGAATTATCGGCTACATAGGAAAAGAAAAAAAGGCAATCAAAGTTCTACTTGAAGGATTAAAATCCTTAGAATATCGTGGATACGATTCAGCAGGAATTGCCATTGCAAATAAAAACAAAATAAAAATAATAAAATCTCCAGGTAAAATAATTAACCTTGAGGAAAAAATCAAAAATGAAGAAGAATCAAATATCGGTATTGGTCATACCAGATGGGCTACTCACGGTATTCCAAATATTAAAAATGCTCATCCCCATAAAGTAGGGAAAGTAACCCTTGTTCATAATGGAATTATTGAAAATTATCTAGACTTAAAACAAGAATTATTAAATGATAATTATCAATTTAAATCAGATACTGATTCAGAAGTAATATGTGCTTATCTTGATAAAATAATCAAAAATAATAAAGACCCACTAAAATCAATTCAACTATTAACAGAAAAAATAAGAGGAAGTTATGCTCTAGCTATTATTTTTGATGATGACTTAAACACTCTATATGCTACTAGAAAAGATAGCCCATTAATCATTGGCTTATCAACTGAAGAAAACTTTATTTCATCAGATGTTCCAGCCATTTTAAATGAAACAAATAAATATTACTTACTAGATCAAGAAGATATTGCTGTTCTTACTAAAGATAAAGTAACTATTTATGATAAAAAACTAAATCTTTTAAATAAAACTATTAATACTTATAATGGTACTAAAGAAGAAGCTCAAAAAAATGGTTTCCCCCATTATATGATAAAAGAAATATATGATGAAGTCCCAGCTATTAATAACTTTATTAATCATTACATATCATTTGAAAACAATGAAATGTCTTCTTCCTTCCCAGATCTCTCTAAATATAAAAAAATAGATATTGTTGCTTGTGGTAGTGCATATCACGCTGGATTAATTGGTAAGAATTTAATTGAAGAATATGGTAACATAGAAGTATCTGTATCAATTGCTAGTGAGTACCGTTACAGTAAACACTTTTATCAAAAAGATACTCTTGTTATATTAATATCTCAATCTGGAGAAACAGCTGATACCTTAGCAGCATTAAGATTAGCCAAAGAAAATCATTTAGATACTCTAGGAATAGTTAATGTCGTTGGATCAAGCATTGCCAGAGAAGTTGATAAAGTTATTTATCTAAATGTTGGATATGAAATAGCCGTAGCAACTACAAAAGCTTATTCACAACAAGTATTAGTATTATCTCTACTAGCATTAAACCTAGCTATTAAAAATAAAACTTTAACCTCTAAAGAATTATCAGTAATTTTTAAAGAATATCAACGTCTACCTAAAGAAATAGAAAAAATAATCAATAATCGAAAGTTATATCTTGATATTGCTAAAACAATTTATAAACAAAATGATATTTTCTTTATTGGCAGAAAAATAGACTCATCTCTTTGTATGGAAGCATCATTAAAAATTAAAGAAATATCTTATATCCATTCCGAAAGTTACCACGCTGGGGAACTAAAACACGGAACAATTTCTCTAATTACAGATAAAACCCCAGTAATATCTATTATTACAGATGAAACCATTGCTGATAAAACAATTAGTAATTTAAAAGAGACTATTTCAAGAGGAGCAAAACCCGTTATTATTACTACCACAAATATTCAAAAAAATTATCCATCACTTAATTTTTGTCAGCAAACAATCACAGTTCCAACAACAAATTTATTACTTACTCCACTATTAGTAGCTCCAGCCTTTCAACTTCTATCATATGAAGTTGCTAAACTTCGAGGCCTAGATATAGATAAACCAAGAAATCTTGCTAAATCAGTAACTGTAGAGTAGAAAAATCCACTTTTAAAGGTGGATTTTTAATTTTATTAAAATAATTTTAAGTTAATACTTGACACATATTATATCCTGTAGTATGATTTATTTGTACTAGTACAAATAGTACAATAATATAATATATAAAGGAGATGTAATATGATAAAAATAGATAAAGTATCTAAAAAATATGATACTGAATATGTCTTAAAAGATTTAACTTGCAATATTAAAGAAAATTCTATTTATGGCTTAGTCGGAGCTAACGGCTCTGGAAAAAGCACTTTATTAAGAATTATTACTGGAATTTACTCATCTGATAGTGGAGAAATCACTATTGATGGTGAAAAATTAACCGAATACACCAAAATAAAACAAAAGATAGTTTTTGTTCCTGACGATTTATTCTTCTATCCTAGTTATACTCTAATGGATACCGCTAAATATTACCAATCAATGTATACAAACTTCGATATGGAATACTTAAAAGAATTAGCAAATATGTTAAATCTTAATCTTGATAAAAAAATTAGTACCTTTTCTAAAGGAATGAAAAGGCAATGTGCTCTAATTTGTGCTATTTCTACTAACTGTGATTATCTTTTATTTGATGAAACGTTTGATGGTTTAGATCCAGTTATTAGAAACACTATGAAACATATCTTAATAAAACAAATGACTAAAAAAAATACTACTATTATAATGACAAGTCATAATTTAAGAGAACTAGAAGATATTTGTGATAATCTAGGATTACTATATCAAGGAGGAATATTATTTGAAAGTGATATAGACACTATTAAAACAAATATGTTTAAAGTTCAAATATCCTTAAATAAACCATTTGATAAAGAAGATTTTAAGGATCTAGAAATTATAAACTTTAAAAAACAGGGTAGTGTAGCCACTATCATTATTAAAGATACTAATGGAAAAAGTAAACAAAAGCTAGAAAAAATGCACCCCTTAATCTTAGATTATTTAAACTTAACTCTTGAAGAGGTATTTATTTATGAAATGGAGGCTTTAGGCTATGAATTTAACAAGTTTATTTAATTTTAACTACTTAAAAGAAAATATCAAAAAATCAAAAGCCACTATCTTATTATGCATATTACTTATTCCTATTATTAACGGATTAGTCTTCTTGATAAATACTACTTCAAGTAAAGTAATTAATCCCGATATCTATACTATTTCTAGTGTTTTATTAATTGGAATATATGTAATACCAATTGTTTTATCAATAACTTTATTTAGTTTCGTATACAAAAAAGGATCTATTGATTTTACCTTATCCCTTCCTATTAATAAAAAACAAATCTTTTTAACTAATACACTAGGAGGTATTGTTATCCTATCCCTAATGCAACTAATAAACTTTATAATCCTATTAACAATAAGTTTATTATCAAATGGAGTTTTTATAGATTATAAAATGTTATTTGATATTTTTCTTATCTATACCATCACATACATCTTTGTATTTACCTCTTGTAATATTGCCGTAAGTATTTCGGCCAATAAAATTACCACCGTCGTTGTAACTATGTTAATCCTATTTCTAATTCCTTTTATCACCACATTTATTAACTTCCGTTTTCTAAGTACAACCCCTTATAGTATTGATGGTAACACCAAAATAATCTGTACTAAAGAAGAATGTAAACCACAAAATTATAAATGCTACACTTTCGCTTGTGAAAAAGAAAGACAAGAAAATATTTATTACGCGGAAATTAGTAAAATAGATACTATCACATATACAATGCCATATGAATTAATAAAACAATCTCTATTCGGATTTGAATCAACTACAAGTATTAATACCTCTTTAATTAAAATGTTTATTCTATCAATAGTTTATATTTTAATAGGACTACCATTATTTATTAAGAAAAAATTTGAAGTAGTAGGTATTTCCTTTAAAAGTGAAAAGCTTCATATCATAACAAGAACCCTAACTACAATTCCTATTATATGTGTTAGCTATATAATCTTAAAAGATTCTGCTATCAACAGCACTTCATTCTTTGGCTTCCTCTTCTTATTAATATTAACAATCGCTTACTTAATAATTTATGATTTAATAACAAGAAAAAAAGTAACTAATTTCTTTAAAATGCTTATATGTATTCTTATTGTCTCATCAACCATTGTTATTTTAGACTATGCCCTTCCTGAAGAAGAAAACATCTACAAAGATACTGATTTTAAATATATAGATATAAAATCATATAATGGTGAAAAAAGTTTTACCAGTATCAAAGACCAAGAATTAATTACTTATATAACTTCTATCCTTCTAGATAACGAATCAAATGGTCCAGTATACAGTAGGTTAAATATTAATGCCAAAATTAAAAATAAATATTATCAATTCTATATAAATGTAAATAAAACACAATATGAGTATATAAACTCTAAAATATTAACCGACAAATCATATCAAGAATATTTAAAAAAAGTAAAAAAATATAATCCATATGCTATAAGTTTAAATAATAATACAATTTATCTAGAAAAAAATGAAGAATTATATAAAAAACTTGTTAAATCATATCAAGAAAAACCAACTATTATTAGCCACAAAAAACAAGATAGTATCTATAATATTACTTTATATATTTATGATAATTATCAAACTAAAGAAATAAATTTCAGTGTTCAAGATAACCAACAACTAAAAAAAGAATTATTAGAATACTATAATAATTCAACTAAAAATAAAGCTTATAAAAAAGAAGATTCTCCTAAGTTAGTATATTCTCCTAATGAATCTCACTATGATAGTTACTCATATCCAGAAATAAATAATTTTATTAAAAATAACCTTAATTCTACAATTGATGTTACCAAAGAATATAAACATTTAGAAATAGTACAAGATGGTAAATATTATGTCTTTGTAACCGACAAAGTAAAAGAATTAGATGAATTAATGAAAAAATTTAAAATAGCAGACCCTACTGATGAAGATGCTGAAGGAGAAGACACTGTAAATATATATGCAAATGACAAATTAACAGAATAAGGAGGTATTTATGAAACAAATAATGATTAATTTAGATTATCAAAGTAGAGTTCCTATCTATGAACAAATCGTATCTAATATTGAAAAATATGTTGCCGTAGGTATACTAAAAGAAAATACCCAAATACCTTCTATTAGAGATATGGCCAGTGCTTTAGGAGTTAATCCAAATACTGTCAAGAAAAGTTATGATATTCTAGAAAGTAAAAAAGTAATTACTACTATCAGCACTAAAGGTACTTTTATCGCCAAAGATACCTCCATAGCCACTACAAATAAAATAAATGAATATATAAATGAAATAAAAGCAAAAATTAATGAACTAAATAACTTAGGACTTAGTTTTGAACAAATAATTGAAAGGATTAAAAAATGAATATCTTAGAAGTTAAAAATTTATCTAAAACTTACGGAAAAGGTCAAACTTTAGTAAAAGCTCTTGATGATATTTCCTTTTCTATAGAAGAAGGAGACTTTGTTGCTATCGTCGGTGCTAGTGGTTCCGGAAAATCAACCCTTCTTCATATACTAGGAGCCGTTGATAAACCTACAAGCGGTACTGTAACCATTGGTAAAATAAATGTTTTTGCCCAAAAAGAAGATGCCTTAGCCATCTTTAGAAGGAGAAAAGTTGGTTTAATCTATCAATTCTATAACCTAATTCCTATTCTTAATGTTGAAGAAAATATGACTCTTCCCATTCTCCTAGATGGTAAAACGGTAGATAAAGCCTATTTAAAAGAATTAATTGAAATATTAGGACTAGAAAAAAGAATAAACCACTTACCAAATGAATTATCCGGAGGACAACAACAAAAAGTCTCTATCGGTAGAGCTCTAATAAGCAAACCAGACATTATTTTAGCAGATGAACCCACAGGTAACCTAGACTCAAAAGCCAGTATGGAAATAGTTAACTTACTTAAATTATCAAATCAAAAATACCATCAAACAATAATTATGATTACTCACGATCTAAACCTTGCAAAAAATGCTCATCGAATCATTACTCTTGGTGATGGTAAAATAATTAAGGATGAAAAAGTAAGATGAATATTCTAGAGAAGTTAACTATAAAAAATTTAAAATTAAATAAAAAAAGAACTATTGTTACCATTATTGGAATTATTTTATCTACCGCTTTAATGGTAGGTATTGGTTTACTCTTTGCCTCATTTCAAAATTATATGATTAAAGAAACTATTTCCTATGATGGAAGCTATGAATCCTTTTACAAGAATGCCAATATTACTAATTTAAAAGAAAATAAAGAATATACATACTTTTATGAAAAAGGCCTTGGCTTTGCTAAAGTAGAATCCGAAAACCAATATAAACCATATATTTATCTTACCGGAGTCAATTTCAATTTTCTAAAAGAATTAATCCTAACCGAAGGAAGATTACCAAAAAATAGTGAAGAAATAGTAGTTTCTCGCCATTTAACTACTAATGGAAAAGTAAATTATAAAATTGGTGATACGATAAAGCTTACCTATGGAGATAGACTCGTTGAAAATGAAATTGTTCTTGCTAACAATGAATATCAAAAAGGAGAGACCTTAACCAACTTAAAAACTAAAGAATATACCATTGTCGGTTCTGTCGAAAGAACCCCATATGAAGAATTTTCTGCCTGTGGTTATACTGTATTCACTATTGATGAAAATAGCCAAGAAAATGTCAACTTATACATATCATTTAACAATCACAAAAATATTGTTAAACGTTCCATCCAAATAGCTAAAAAAATTAATTATGATGAAAACAATATCTCATATCACACCTCATTATTAGCTCTATATGGAGAAAGCAATTACCACAATATTATGAGTACAATGATCTCTATGATGATAATTATGTTATCTTTAGTATCTATTGGCTGTATCATTGTAATTTATAACTCATTTGCTATTTCTGTTATGGAAAGAAAAAAAGAATTTGGTTTATTATCAAGCATTGGTGCTACCAAAAAACAACTATCCAAAACTATCTTTTATGAAGCTACAATTGTCGGTATAATAGGTATAACTTTAGGCGTAGCCAGTGCTTATCTAGGAATTGGTTCCGTTCTCGCTATTATTAACAAACTAATAAAAGAAATTCTTCAGTATAAATTAACCCTTGTAACCATTCCAATATTTGTAATAATTCCAGTAATATTTATGATTATTGTTATTATTCTCTCAGCTCTAATTCCTTCAAGAAGAGCCAGTAAAATATCTCCTATCGAAGCAATTAGACAAAATGATGATATTAAAATAAATAAACGTAAAATAAAAACCAACAAATTAATTACCAAAATATTCGGTATTGAAGGGGAGATTGCTCTTAAAAATATTAAACGTAACAAAAAGAAATATCGTGTAACAACAATAAGTCTCTTTATCAGTGTAGTTCTATTCATTTCATTTTCTTCATACCTAAATTATACTATAAATGCTGCTAGTGACGTAGCAATGGAAATCCCATATGACATAAAGATTGTCTATAATGGCCAAAAAAATGACAATAATAAAGAAACTCAAAATAAAATAAACGAAATAATCAATAATAACGATGTTTTAAAATACGTATCCTTCAGTAAAACATCTATTCCAGCCATCAATAATTTTGAATACACCAAAGAATATCTTGAATATTATAAAAGTTATTATGGAGAAGAAATGTATGAAGAATTAATAAGCCCAAAATTCAAATATATAAATATAATTATATTAGATGATAATTCTTGGAACGAATATAAAAAGAGTTTAAATTTAACTCAAGATAAAATTATTATTTATAATAACTTTAAAGGAGTAGCTTATAATAATGGTACAAGAAAGAACTACAATGTCTCAACAATCAAAAAACTAAATAATAACTATCTTAAAATTTGTGATTTTGAAGAAATCCCATATGACGAAAAAAATTCTACTGAATATGAACAAGAAATTACTAATAACTATTCTAAATATTGTAATAAAACAGTTAATAGTTTCTATTTAACAGATAAAACCTATGATCTATTATCTGATTTATCATATGACAGTGGCGATAAAATAATAATGAATGAAAAAATTTATAAATTTCTTATAAATCAGGAATTAGATTATAAAACAATTAATATGAAAGTAAAAAATACTACTAATATTGATAAATTAGCCGAAGGTTTAGAAAAAGAAAATGTTGTTTATCAAAATCTAAAAGAAGAAACTAAACAAAGTAAAAACCTTGTTCTAGTAATTAAAATTCTTATGTATGGCTTCATCAGTTTAATAACTCTAATTGGAGTTACATCAGTATTCAATACCATTACTACCAGTATGGCTCTTAGAAAAAGAGAATTCGCCGTATTAAGAAGTATTGGTCTAACTAGAAAAGGCTTTAATAAAATACTATGCTTTGAAAGTTTATTCTTTGGTTTAAAATCTCTTCTATTTGGTATTCCTGTAAGTCTAGCTATAACCTTTATCATTCATTTATCAATGTCTTCAATGATAGATACATCCTCTGTCATCATCCCCTGGAGTGCTATCTTAACATCTTCAATATCCGTTTTTGCAATTGTTTTATTAACCATGTTATACTCTACAAATAAAATTAAAAAACATAGTATTATAGAACAAATTCGTGAAGAAAATATCTAAAAACAAAGATTATTAATCATTTGGTTAATAATCTTTTCTCTTGAAAATAAAGTATCAAACTAACTATTGAATTAAAAATAAAAAGGGTAGAACATTACTTAAAATGAAGATTTTATTACTAATTAAAGAAAATAATTAAAAGTAGAAATATTTTCCTATTTTTTCCTTATACTATTATAAAGGAGGACTAATGAAGTCAAAAACTAAAATATTAATTATTTTTATTTTAACTCCTATCATATTAGGAGCCTTAGTGGGATTATTAACCGTTCCAAATTCTCATATTGACAGCATCCTTCCATCCTGGATCTTTCCTGTCGTCTGGACAATACTATATACCCTAATGGGTATCTCCTCAGCAAGAATTTATCTAAAAGAAAATTATCTTCCAAGAATATACCTAATTCAATTAATATTTAACTATCTATGGGTATTTATCTTTTTCAAATTTAAACTATTTACCTTAGCATTTATCTGGATTCTTATATTAATTATTCTAGTTTCTATTATGATAAAAGAATTTCTTTCAAAAGATAAACTCTCTGGATATCTCCAGATCCCATATCTTATCTGGTTAATAATAGCCGCTATTTTAAATTTAACATTTATAATATAAAAATGAATAAAAAGTATTTTGCTTTTTATTCATTTTAACTTAATATCCAAGTTGATCTATAAACTTTGAAAAACTATCTTTATTATTTAAACTTGTCATACAAAAAACCAAAGTATTATCAATCCTAGAACTAACCATATACATATTATTAGAAATCATTACATACTTATAATAATTACTACCTTTATCCTTGTCTATTGAAGCCCCAGTATTCTTTCGTACACTAAACTGTTCTACCTGTTTTTCCTGAACCTTTTTAGCACTCTCAACATCCTTATAAATAACCATCTCAATCGCATCATTCTCATTTATTTTAGCTATCTTTGCCTCTAAAATATAATCAGTATTCTCATAATTACTAATATTATCATAAACTGTAAAATTATTATTTAAAGCAACCGTATTAAATTCTCCTGAAGTTTTCACATCCTTAGTTTTATTGCTATTAGAACACCCACTAATTAACATACAAAAAATAACTAATAATAATAAATATTTTCTTTTCATATAACCTCCTTATATCATATAAAAATATTATAACACTAATTTACTATATTATGTCAAATAAAAAATCAAGTTTACATATAATTAAATAGGTGATAAAATGAGTAACTTAGATAACTTTAAAACATTTGTTAAGTCTAATCCCACATTTGCTAACTATATTAAAGATGGTACTATGACATGGCAAAAATTCTATGAATTATATGATATGTATGGTGAAGAGAGTACTGTTTGGGACGAATATCGAACAAAAAGTCAGAAAAGCACCACCTTAAATGATGTAATATCCCTAGCCAAAAATATCGATGTTGATAAACTACAAGATGGTGTAAATTCCTTAAGTAAAGCTGTTGGCTTATTTAGTGATCTTTTTGCAAGTAAATCAAGCACTAAAGTAGATACTTATAAACCAAGAGCAATATATAAAAGGTTTGATGATTAATGACTCTAGATATTCAATATAAAATTTTAGAAGATCCTCGCCAAAGAACCTTTCTAAGAGAAAACTCTTACTGGTATAAATATCTAAACCGTTCAAATTTCTACTACAAACAGTTTTTAGAAGATATGAAAGATAAATACAAGTTAAAACCAACAGATAAACTAAATAAAATTATGGATAATATTGAAATGGTAAAAACCTTTCTTGATGTCTTAAAATAAATATGATATTATATATTCAGGTGATTACATGGGTGAAATAATCGAAGCGACATATAAATTTTTAGACAATCTAGATAAAACAGATCTTATTAAAAACTTAACTTATTATAAACAGAAATTAGAAAAAAATTCAAATATCTTATCATTAGTATCTCGTTATAATAAAGAGTCCGATCTAAATAAAAAAATTCTTCTTAAAAAAGAATTATTTAAAAATTCTGACTATCAAAATTATATGTTATACTATAACAAACTATCATTTATTATCCTAACAATTAATAAACAATATGCTAAATATACTAATACTAAGGAGCATAACTGTTATGGATAATTCTCTTTCCTTAAACATTGATAAAAATATCATAAATGTATTTACATCAAAAGAAATCTCTATCGTCTGTCGAGAATTAAATATTAAGACTTACTACTATTTAGAACAAATACATTCTAATATTGTCCATATAGTAGATAATAATTATCAAAACAATTCACAAGGTGATGCTCTAATTACTAATAAATTAAATACCCCATTAGTAATTAAAACCGCTGATTGTATTCCAATAATTTTATATGACAAAGAAAACAAAGTAATATCAGTAATTCATTCCGGATGGAAAGGAACCCTAAATCATATTGTTCTATCAACTATCCAAAAAATGCAAGAAGAATTTAATTCCTTACCTCAAAATATTTTTGCCTACCTTTATCCATCTATTAGAAAATGCCATTTTGAAGTAGATATAGACGTCTATAACTTATTTAAAAAACAAATTTCTAATATAAATAAATATACAACTAAAAAAGAAAATAAATATTATTTAGACCTCCAAGAAATAGTCATTACAGACTTAAAAAATAAAGGTATTAAAAATATTACCGATACATCAATTTGTACATACTGTAATCATTCAAAATATTATTCATATCGCTATAATCAAACTAAAAAAAGAAATATCTTAATTGCTATAATAAAGGAGTAATCAAAATGAAAGTAATAAGTGGTTTACTAAAAGGAAGAAACATTGAAGGACATAATATAACTGGTACCAGACCAACTATGGATAGAGTAAAAGAATCTCTATTTGGAATTATCCAAAATAATCTCAAAGAAAGTATTGTTCTAGATTTATTTGCCGGTTCTGGACAACTAGGTATCGAATCTATCTCAAATGGTGCCAAAGAATGTTATTTTATAGATAATAATCCCGAAGTAATCAAAATCTTACATAAAAACATTTCAAACCTAAATATTAAAAATAATTCTCATATTATCTTATCAGATTGGAAAAAAGCCCTTAACGAATTTTCTAATAAAGAAATAAAATTTGATTTAATATTCGTAGATCCCCCATATGATTATGATGTTTATGAGAAAATCTTAACCAAAGTAATTAACTTAAATCTCTTAACAAATAATGGCTTAATTATTTTAGAACATCATAATCTAACCTTCAAAAAAGATTACCAAAACCTATCCATATACAAAGAACGTAACTATGGTAATAAAACTATAACTATCTATAAAAGCCAAATAGATTAATAATAAGTAGTGTCAAAAATACCTGATTACAATTGACAATAAATTCCTTGTGTGATATATTTTAATCATAGAGGAGGAACAAAAATGAAAAAATTAAATAGAAAAGGATTTACTCTAGTAGAATTACTAGCCGTTATTGTTATCTTAGCTATAGTAATAGGTATAACTATTCCAGCCATAACTAGGACTATTAACAATTCAAAAAATAACTCATTAAAAGTAATCCTAGATAGTGCTGAAAATTGGTTAGCAGAACAATACTCATTATACAATGTGTCAGGAAACGATGAGACAGTTGTATCAAAAAGTTTCTTAGATAACTTAGCAAATATTGAAACAGCAGGTGGAACTACTATTGCTAGTACCACTACAGCTAATAACCTTCTAGTAGATGCTGGAATTGCTGCAAAAAACTTCACTTCTGCTAAAGTATACTTAAATCCAGATACTGGAAAAGCTTGTGTTGTAATGGCTGTAATCCCTGATACAAGCCAATACTATAATACCAAAATTTGGACAAAAGGAACAGACAACACTGCTACTCCAAAAACAGATAGTAATGGTAAACTTGTTGGTGCAGAATTTATTTTCAGTAAATCTTGTACAGATATAACTGATATAACTAAAGCAGCAGCATAATATTAACAAATACCCAAAGTAGACCAATGTCTACTTTTCTTTTGCCATAAAACTACATATATGATATAATCAAGATGGTGATATAATGAAAGATAATGAATTAATAATTGGTTCCCACGTAAAATTTACAAATGATGAACAACTATTGGGTAGTGTAAAAGAAGCTCTCTCATATAATGCCAATACTTTTATGTTCTACACTGGAGCCCCTCAAAATACTAAAAGAAGTCCTATTAACGAAGAATTAACCATTGCTTCATATGAACTAATGAAAGAACATAATATAAATCCAGAAAAGATAATTATTCATGCTCCATACATTGTGAATTTAGGAAATCTAGAAAACTTTGACTTTTCTGTCTCATTCTTAAAAAATGAAGTAGAAAGAGCCCATCTTCTAGGAGTTAAAAATATTGTTCTTCATCCTGGAGCCTCTGTTAGATATTCCAAATCAGAATCTCTCTCATCCATAATAAAAGGTCTAAATCTAATCCTAGATAATAACTATGATGTAACTATCTGCCTTGAAACAATGGCTGGAAAAGGAACAGAAATTGGAGCCAGTATGGAAGATTTAAAAACCATTATTGAAGGTATAAAATATCAAGATAAAATAGGTCTTTGCCTAGATACCTGCCATCTTTTTGACAGTGGCATTTCTCTAACTAACTTTAATACCTACCTAGATAATTTAGATAAATTCATTGGCTTAAAATATCTTAAATGTATTCATATAAACGACTCTAAAAATCCTATTGGATCACATAAAGATCGCCACGAAAACATAGGATTTGGTAGTATTGGTTTTGATACTTTAATAAATATTATTTATAACGATAGATTAAAAAATATTACTAAAATACTAGAAACTCCTTATATATCACGTGAAGAAAACGAAAAAGAAAAAATCTATCCACCATATAAATATGAAATATCAATGATAAGAGCCAAGAAATTTGATAAAGAAATGTTAACTAAAATAAGAACTGAAAATAGATAAACGTTGCATAGTTTATCTATTTTAATAACATAATCATATCCTTATACTGCAAATATAAATTCCAAATCTTCTCATAAGTATTATTATTTACCTTATACTTAATCTCATCAATAACCTCTAAAGGATTACTAAAAAATCTCTTATAATCATTTTTAATATAACTAAAAAGCACCTCTATCTCAAATTCCTCAAGTTTTATTCCCTGATTAATTCCAAATCTATAAATATCCTCTTTTTTAATCCTACTTATATAATCATAAATAAATAGTTTATTCACCAGTATCACCTAATTAAATCTATGATAATTATAAACATTTATGCTATAATAATAAATAGATAAACATTAAGAAAGGATGTGCTATATGAGTATCTTTAGACATCGTCATATAAATAGAACAACCTATCACAATATCTCTAAAAAGAAAATAAAGACCAAACCTCTTAATAAAACAACCAAAATGGGAAATAAAAATTTAGATGAAATAATTTCCAAAAGATATATATTTGTTGAAGTAATTCTAATAATTCTTTTTCTAGTTATTTCAATTAGATTATTTAAATTACAAATATTAGATTACAATACATACCTAACAAAACTAACTACCGCCACAGAAAAAACCGTCTTAGGAGCAAGTGCTCCAAGGGGAAGAATTTATGATCGCAACTACAACCTTTTAGTAGATAATGTTGCTACTAAAACAATTTACTATAAAAAAGAAAATGGTATTACCACTGAAAAAGAAATAGAACTTGCCTACACCGTAGCAGGTATACTTGATGTAGACTATAAAAAATTAACCACAAAGCAACTAAAAACATTTTACTATGTCACTCATAAAGAAGAATGTAAAAAACTCATTAAAGATTCCGAATGGGATAATTACCGAAAAAGGAAATTAACTGATACTGATATTCAAAATTTAATTTATGAAAGAATCACTGAAACAGAATTAAATAAATATAATGATACTGATAAAGAAACAGCCTATATTTATTATCTAATGAATAAAGGATATTCATATGCCGAAAAAATAATAAAAAATAAAGACGTTACCGAAACCGAATATGCTAAAATAAGCGAAAATATTGACTCTCTTCATGGCTTTAATACAAAATTAGATTGGGAAAGAATATATTTATATGGTAATACCTTTAAAACAATTCTTGGTAACGTTTCATCAGACACCCAAGGAATTCCTGAAGAATTAGCAAATATATATTTAAAGAAGGGTTATAATTTAGATGACCGCGTAGGTATTAGTTACCTTGAATATCAATATGAAGACTACTTAAAAGGTACCAAAGCTGTATATAAAGTTACCAAAAATAATAATTACGAATTAGTAAGCTACGGACATCGTGGGAACGACATAGTCTTAACTATTGACATAGAACTTCAAAAATATCTTGAAGAAATGTTATCGAGTGAAGTCCTAAAAGCCTCATACGAACCAAATACTAAATATTATAACCGTTCATTTGCTGTAATTTCAAATCCTAACACTGGAGAAATCCTCGCAATGGCTGGTAAACAAGTCCGCCAAAAAGATGGTAAAAAAGAAATTGTTGACTACACACCAGGAGTTGTAACCTTACCAGTAACTCCAGGTTCCATCGTAAAAGGAGCCTCTATGTTAGTAGGATACAAATATAAAGCCATAGATATTGGTACCAAACAATACGATGAATGCATAAAAATAAAAGATACCAAAGAAAAATGCTCATGGCGTTCAATGGGAGAAATAGACGATTTATATGCTCTAAGATATTCCTCAAATGTTTACCAATATAAAATAGCCATTAAAGTAGGGGAAGGTAATTACCAATATAATAAAGCTTTAAAAATCAAAGACGATGCCTTTACTAAATATAGAGATATGTATGCTTCCTTTGGATTAGGAGTAAAAACTGGTATAGATTTACCAGTAGAAAGTTTAGGATACAGTGGAACCTCAACCTTACCCGGATATCTATTAGACTTTTCTATTGGTCAATATGACACCTATACTCCAATTCAACTATCACAATATATTAACACCCTAGCAAATGGTGGTACAAAATTAAAGCCATATCTCTTAAAAGAAGTATATGCCCCAGCAACAAATGAAAAAGATGCTTTTGGCGATTTAGTCTATGCTACAAATTCAGAAATTATGCAAACAGTAGATGTTGACAAAAAATATATTGAAAGAGTACAACTGGGATTTAATCAAGTAATAACTAACGGACTAGGGTATGGATATATGGGAAATTATCAAAATTCTAGCGGTAAAACCGGAACCAGTCAAAGCTTTATAGACACCGATGGCGACGATATAGTAGACACCGAAACCGTTACCACATCCTTTGTCGGATATTCTCCAAGCATAAATCCCAAAATGAGCGTTGTCGTTGTCTCACCAGATATCAGTACCGGTGATGGATATCAAAGTCTGGTTACTAAAAGAATATCTGCCCAAATCGTCAATAAATACTACGAATTATATAAATAAACCCTCAAAATACCCCAAAACCCTCCAAACTAACTCACAAAATATCAAAAATAGTTGTACTAGAACAAAAAAATATGTTATAATACCATTGATGTTTTTAAAGGAGGTGCCCAAATGGCAAAGAAAAACGAGAATAGAGTTTTAGTATCTTTAGTATGTGAAGAATGTAAAACTCCTAACTATACAGTTAGCAAGAATAAGAAAAATACTACTGAACGTCTAGAATTAAACAAATACTGTCCTAGATGTCGTCACAACACAAATCATAAAGAAAAGAAATAAACCCAATAGAAAGGATTAAAATATGATAAATGTAAATGACTTTAAAACTGGTATGACTATAAGTTATGATAATAATTTATATCAAGTCCTTGAATTTCAACACGTAAAACCAGGTAAAGGAGCAGCTATTGTTAAAACCAAGTTAAAAAATCTAAGAACCGGTTCAATCGTTGAACAAACGTTTAACTCTGGTATTAAAATTCCCACTGCTCACGTAGAAAAAATAAAAATGCAATATCTATATGAAAACGGTGGCTCTTATACATTTATGAATATGAATACTTATGAACAAGTAGATTTAAGTAAAGAACAAATTAAAAATGAAGCTAAGTTCTTAAAAGAAAGTTTAGAAGTTTTAATATTCTTCTACGAAGGAGAAATGTTAGGAATTGAATTACCAGAAAAAATAGACTATGTTATTACCAGCACCGAACCAGCAATAAAGGGAAATACTGCTACTAATGCTACTAAAGATGCTATTGTTGAAACAGGATTATTAGTAAAAGTACCATTATTTATTGAACAAGGTGAAGAAATAATTGTCTCTACTAAAGATGGTAAATACGTTTCAAGAAAGTAATTAACACTTTCTTTTTTTATTATTTTAATATAAAACTATAATAAACTATCTAATTATAATCTAAAAAAGCATATAAATCATAATTATAGAATAAGATTTTTTAAAGCCTAAAGTATCAATCATTAAAATTTAAATTCCTGAAGAATAAATTAATTATTGTAAAGTGATAAAGCAATTTATTTGCTTTTATTCGATATCTATGATAAACTATATTTATAAGTAGAAAGAGGTAAAGTATTATGGAAAATAATAACAATTTAAATAATGAAGAAATTAATTCATTATCAAATAATAATAATTTAAATAACAATGAAAAACTTAATTCATTGCCAAATAATAATAATCTAAATACAAACAATAACGATATAAATATAAATAATAATGAAACACCAACAAGTCCAAATTTTAACAACCAAAATATTAATAATTTTACAAACCCAACTCCAACAAATTTAGTAACAAATCAACCGCAAGTTAATCCTAACCCTCAAGCCCAAATACTAAATAACCATCAAAAATATGAAAATAATCAAGAAATAGACCCTGACTTTACAGAACCAAAAAAATCTCATTTAGGTCTAATAATTTTCTTGATCCTTATTATCGCTCTATTGGGAGGTCTTGCATATTATTACTTTATTTATGATAATCCCAAAACAATTATTAATAAATCCATCAATAACTATTTAAACCAAACACAAATAATAAACCTTGATTCTGATAAAAACTACAATGTGAATTATGATCTTTCATTTAATATAAAAACTGCTGACAAAGAATTAAATGAAATGCTTACAATTTTTAACAGTATCAAATTAAAAGGAATTATTGGCCTTGATGCTAACAAAAAACAAAATGCCCTTGATATTATTGCTACCTATAAAGATAAAGAATTAATAAATATTTCCAGTATTGTTCCTATCAAAGAAAGTTATGCATATCTTAAATTAAATAATCTCTTTGATAAAGCACTTAAGGTAGAAATTGATGACTCAACAACTAGTGAAAATGATTACGAATTAGGAACAAGTGAGGATTATAAAAATATTCTAAGAACTGTAAAATCAGCCTTTACAAGTACGTTAGAAAAAGCTATCTATACTAAAACATATACCAAATTAAACAATAAATACGTCAAAAAAATAAATATCAACATCACCGAAGAAGCCATTAAAGAATACTATACTAAATTTCTTCACGATGAAAAATTTATTAAGAGCTATGCCAAAATTACTAATACTACTGAAGAAGAAGTAACTGATGAACTAAATAAAAATATGTCTGAAATTAATCCTGGCATTGAAACAATTAGTGTATATTTAGATATCCTAAAAAACGATTTTCTTAAACTAGAAAGTTCCGATGAAACTACTAATATTAACTTAATTAAAGAAAATAATCAGTATAAACTATCTGTAATAGAAAATAATACTTCAAAAATAGATATTACTTTTGAAACTACCAAAAACAATAATCTCTATACTATTAACCTTGGGGTAAATGATTACGAAGATGAGACAAATATAAACTTAACTCTAAGTTATACTTATGACACTAATCCCCCTAAATTATTTGACACAACAAGTTATGTTGAGTTTGATAAATTATCAGAAAATGACACAACAAGTATTATGGAAAAACTTCTAAAAAATGAAGCCTTAAAAGCATTCTTAAAAGACAGTGGCTTAGAAGACTACTTAAATAGTGTCTTACCAAATATCTAATCATAAAGAGTTTAGAATCATTCTAAACTCTTTAATTTTCTATATTTTCCCATTATAATATTTACAAAGTTAACCATATGATATATAATTATCTTATGGTGATGATATGAAAAATACCCGTTCTCTAGTCGTATCAATTTCCACAATAAAGGATTTGGACAAAATTAAAGACGATACTAAATATATAAATATTGACATTACAAACGTTGATCATTCAGTTATTAATTATTTTCTTTTAAATGGAGAAAACTATCTGTATTCTGAATTAATCGAAGGAAATGTCGGATATATCTATGTTAACCATCAAGAGTTTTCTAATGCCGAAAAAATTATCGAAAATATTTATGCCAATATGCCCAATGATTTAAGTCAAATAGCCATCTCAAAATATCTTTATATATCTCTTGCTAAACGTGTATTCTTTGATATTAATATCTCCAGTGATAAAAATGAAATATGTAATTTATCTTTAATTAGTAATATTAATAATCTATGGGGAAGTCTATCTTTAGGAAGAGTAACAAATTTCAGTATCTCTAAAATATACTACTATTTATGTAAAAGAATGAACTTAGATGTTTCAATCGTTACAAATGAAGATCAAAGTAGAGTTTTAAACAAATTACAAATAGATAGTCAATGTCTTATCGTAGATTTATTTAGTGACATTCCATATATTCAAGCTAATATGCAAACAAAAAAATTTGCTACATATAATGATGATCTAGAACTAGATAAAAGTATTAAATACATTAAAAATAAATATAACGATTACTATCTAGATAAATCCCTTAAAAATATTGATTATACCAAAGAAGACTGCCTTAAAGAAGTACTCTATAAAACCCAAAAAATAATTGATATAAATACCATAAAGCCTGTTGAATTATCAATAATCTATAAATTAATTTTTGATAAATATTGCCCTAATTATGATATAAAAATTAATAATTTATACCTAAATAATAAAAATAAATGTCATTTTATTATGATAAGTTATAATGATTCACACTACAGTTATAACTATAAACAAAAGACTTTTGTAAAAGTAAGTGATAAAGAAATAATGAAAAATTTTGAATTAGGTAAAATAGGACTTTATCAAAATGAACTAATTCCCAACCTAAAAATAAATATGAATGTATAAAATTAAATTGCTAATAATAAGAATATACTTTAAATCATAATATATCTATTATATAATAAAGAAAAGGTGATCATATGAACAGAAAAAAAATAACAACTAAGCATATTCTTATTGCGATAATTATTTTAATAATTGTTGTAATTGCAATTTTTTCTTTTACCCTAAAAAATAATAAACAACCAAACAAACTAGAGTCATTTATAAAAGACACTACCATCAGTATTGAAAAAGTTCTTTTTTGGCCATTTAAATTCATCATCGATAAAGTAGAAGACTACAAATTATTAATTAACATTCGTCAAAAATATCAATTATTATTACCAGAAGTTAGCCGTATTGAATCATTAAATGCTGAAAACATAGAGCTCCGTCGCCAAATTGAAGCCCTAAAGCAAGAACTAAATATAACATATACCATTAACGAGTATGAATTTTTAAATGCTACAGTCATCAGTAGGAATGTAGCTAATTGGTATAATACAATTACAATTGATAAAGGAACATATAATGGAGTAACTACGGATATGGTCGTCGTAAATAGTCAAGGATTAATAGGCAAAATTGTCTCTACTACTACCTTTACAAGTGAAATAAGATTAATAACTACCAGTGATACAGCTAACAAAATAAGTGTAACTATCGCCAGTGAAGGTAAAAAAATAAATGGTTTAATAAAAGATTATAATTATAAAACAAAACATCTAGAAGTAGAGGGTGTTAGTAATACCGAATATGTAGGAATAGGAGATTATGTTTATACATCTGGATTAGGAGAAATATTTCCCAGCGGAATTCTTATAGGAAAAGTAGAAAGAATAACCACTGATGAATATGATTTAGCCAAAATAATTGAAGTAAAACCCATTGCCGATTTTGATGATATTAATTATGTAGCTATCTTAAAAAGAAAAGAGTTAACTAAATGACCGTCTTATTAATCTATATCATCACTTCATATCTCCTAGATGGCTTAATTTCAAACTATATCTCTATTAATATCATAAATCCCAGTTACTTAAGAACAATATATTCGATTGTTTCCCTAGTAATAATCTATCACTACTTTGAAAACTATCGTAAATATCTATATATTACAATTACTCTAGGAGTATTATTTGATATTGTCTATACCAATACCTTTCCAATGAACACTATCTTATTTCTATTAATATATCTACTCTTAAAACAATTAGATTACGTTCTACCAAACAATATATTTACAATTAACATAAAATCTCTTTTAAGTATTACAATGTATCATACCTTAACATATATTATTCTACTTCTAACACATTATAATTCCTATAGTATAAACCTCTTATTTTTAATCTTATCAAGAAGTATAATTATGACTATCATCTATACTACAATAAGTTATTTTATAATTAAAAAAATCTATTCTAAACATTATAATAAATCAATAATATAAGTCTTGCTTTTTAACAAGACTTATATTATTTATAATAAAATAATTGACTAACTAAAATATTTTATCTATAATTAACAAGTAACATTTTATTAAAAAGGAAGTGCAAATATGGAAAAAATAATCTTAATAAAATATGGAGAACTAACCACTAAAAAAGCTAATCGTAATTTATTTATTAACCGTATCTATGAAAATATGAAATTATTATTAAAAGATTATGATATAAATATTGTTAAAAATCGTGTTAGAATGTTTATTACAGTAAATGATAATAGAGAAGAAGAAGTTATTAATATCGTTAAAAATATCTTTGGCATTCACAGTATAGTTTTAGCATATAAAGTAAACACTAATATTGAGGAAATAAAAGAAAATATTATAAAAATAGCATCAACTGTTAAGTTTAATACCTTTAAAGTAGAAACAGATAGGGCAGACAAATCCTTTCCCATTTCCAGTATGGATTTTTCTAAAGAAATCGGTGCTCTTATCTTAAAAAATATTCCTGATAAAAAAGTAGATGTTCATAATCCAGAATATTTATTAAAAATCGAAATACGTAGTGATTATACATATATCTATTCCAAAGAGATAAAAGCTCTAGGAGGATATCCTGTCGGAATAGCTGGTAAAGGATTATTAATGTTGTCTGGTGGTATTGATTCTCCCGTAGCTGGATATCTTGCCCTAAAAAGAGGAATTAAATTAGAGTGCATTTACTTTGAATCACCACCACATACTAGTATTGCTGCTAAAAACAAAGTAAAAACCCTAATAACAAAACTAAATAAATACCAACCAAGTATAAAACTCCATGTTATTAATTTTACTGAAATTCAAGAAGCAATTTATAAAAATATAGATCCTACATATATGATAACCATTATGCGAAGAATGATGTATCGAATCTCCGAAAAAGTTTTAAAAGAAAGAGAATGCCTAGTTTTAATTAATGGTGAATCAGTAGGGCAAGTGGCCAGTCAAACCCTTACCAGTATGCAAGTAATTAATAACGTTACAAACCTTCCTGTTATAAGACCAGTAGCGTGCCTTGATAAATTAGAAATAATTGATCTTGCTAAAAAAATAGATACATATGAAACATCAATTCTACCATATGAAGATTGCTGTACTATTTTTCTTCCTAAACATCCAGTTATTAATCCTACTTTAAGTAAGTCAATCGAATATGAAAAAAAATTTAATTATGAAGAGTTAATAAATGAAGCCGTTTTAAATAAAGAAACAATTACTATTAATAATGATTTAAATAAATTTGCCGAACTATAAAAAACGCTTGAAAAAATTACCAGACAAAAAACAGTATTAAATTTCTATTATTTCACAACCTATTACTGTAGGAGGTGAAATAATGAATACAAATTCAAATAAACTAGTTGTTCCAGGAGCTAAACAAGCTATCGAAAGAATGAAATATGAAATAGCTAACGAATTTGGTGTTAACTTAGGACCAGATGCAACTTCAAGAGCTAATGGATCAGTTGGTGGCGAAATCACTAAGAGATTAGTTAAATTAGGACAAGGTCAATTAAGTGGTTCATACACTCAAAACAAATAAGTAATTTAAGTAATTAAGGAATAGATTAATTTCTATTCTTTTTCTTTTTTTCATTAATATTTACAAAACATCAAACTTATAGTATAATACACACGAATTACCTAAGAAAGAAGGACCAAAATGATAGATAAAATATTAGATGCCATTTTAGATTCATTAAAACTAATTCCCTTTTTATTCATTTCATTTTTGATAATGGAATTAATTGAACATAAAATAAATAGTAAAGAAAAATTAACCAAAGTAAATAAATACGGCCCACTACTTGGAGCCACTCTAGGTATCATTCCTCAATGTGGATTTTCCGCTTTAGCATCCAATCTATATACCGCTAACGTTATTACTTTAGGTACACTTTTTTCAATTTATTTATCAACATCTGATGAAATGATTCCCATTCTAATTACTAATCAAGCAAGTCCAAAAACCATTTTTGAATTACTAATAACTAAATTTTCTTTAGGATTAACCTTTGGTATTATTATAGACTTAATCTATCGCCAAAAAACTAAAAACGAAATAAAAGAATTATGTCAAGAAGAACATTGTCATTGCGAAAAAGGCATTTTTGTTTCCAGTATCATTCACACTTTAAAGATAACCGCTTTTATCCTTCTAGTAAATATCTTTATAAACATTTTACTTGACCGAAATGCCGTTATAAACTTTATTAAAACTAATAAAATTCTAACTCCAATTATTACCTCAATAATAGGTTTAATTCCTAATTGTGCCTCTAGCATTATTATTACTGAATTATACCTAAGTAAAGTAATAACTTTCGGAAGCTGTATATCAGGACTCTTATCAAGTTCTGGAGTAGGACTATTAGTATTATTCAAACAGAATAAAAACTTAAAAGAAAACCTTCTAATTCTCCTGACCCTAATTTTAATTTCTAGTATTTGTGGAATAATATTTAATCTCATTTAAATATTATTTTTTTTACCAAAATTTATATTGTCTTTTTTCAAAAAATAGGGTATAATTAACATATAAAAATAAGGGAGTGTTTTTAATATGACCACAAACATTGAATCAACAAGTATCAACGATATTTTTGGAGTAAAGCATTATAACGTTAAAATAATTAAAGCCAAAGAAAAGCCACTAAAATACGCTGTTAGTGTCTTATCATATGCTATTTTTATCTTCTTGCTACTTATCGGAGGAACCCTATTACTATATGTTGCAGACATCAAAATAAGAGCAGCAAAAGGAGACTATTCAGCTCCAGTTTTTAACGCCTATGTTGTCCTATCAGGAAGTATGTTACCAACAATTCAAATAAAAGATATCGTTGTTACAAAAAAAGTTCCTGAAGAAGAATTAAAAGTCGGAGACATTATTACTTTTATTTCTCCAGATCCAAGATTCGGAGGAATCTCCGTTACCCACCGTATAAGAGAAAAATACTACGATGATTCCTTAGGAAGTTATAGTTATCGTACTAAAGGAGACTATAACAACGTTGCTGACAGTGTCTTAGTACCAAATAGCAATGTCCTAGGAAAAGTAATCCTGAAAATCCCTAAACTAGGATATCTACAAGATATCTTATCTAGTAAAGGCGGATTAATAATTGTTGTTCTAATCCCTTGTTTAATTATATTATCTTATGACATAATGAAAGTATTTAAAAAATTTGGTAAAAAAACAAAAATAATAAAAGAGTAGGAATGATTTATATGGCAAAGAAAAAATTAGAAGTTGTTGAATTAAATAAAAAAGAAGAGAAAATAGTTCTTGAAGAAAAACAATCATCACTTACTCTTTTTCTAAGAAAATATCGCTTATTATTATTTATAACAGCCCTAATCATTTCCTTAACTGTCATTATAATTAGTCTTTTTATCTTTGTAAAAAATATCTATGAAAATAAAACCCCAGTAATAGAAAACTCATCATTATCTACCACTTTAACTGACTATACCTCAAATGTAAGTGCTGGAGATCGCTCATTTACTGAAGGTGATGCTAAAAACCGATTTAAAAATAATAATAAATTTAAATCATCCGGAGAAGTATTAGTTGTAAAAGTAGTAAATGCCGAAGAATATACAGTCAAATTCTATAGTGATAAAACAGCCCTAATGATTAACAAAAAAGATAATTCAATTATTCGTATCAATCCCCTAGAAAATGGCGAATATGCTATTGATGAATATGGCGTAATAAACACTTTAGCTAAAACCAGTAGTATCTCTTTAATCAATACCAAAAAATATCCTTGGGGAACAGTTTCATACTTCTCAGATGGATCCGCCGAAATAACTGCTTCAAAAATGAATATGTTTGTAAGAGATGCTAAAGATATAAAAGAAGATTATATTTCTAGCAACAAAGTCTCATACCTTAAAGAAACAAAAGAAATCGATAAAATAAAATTAAATTACTACTATGATGGTACTATAGAAATAATAAAAAACAATAAAAGATACCTTGTAAGAAATGAAAAAGACTTAAATATAACAAAAAATGATGTAACCTTTAAAAATAATAATGCTATGGAAATTCTTACTAGCAAAAAAATGGATGATGGTAAAATAATAGATTATTATAAAGATGGTGGTGCCATTATTAGAGACGGTAGCAAAACTCTAAGTGTTAGAAAAAGCAACAGTATCATTATAAAAGATAATAAAATCTTTGAAATTGTTGATAATATATATGTAACCATTGCTAATCATCTAAATGATGATAGTATTATTTATTACACCAACGGTGGTGCAACTATCAAAGAAAATAATAAAACATTCTATATTAGCGAAAATAGTAATATAAAATATAACAATAATAAACAAATAAAAGACATTGAAAAAAGAAAGGAAAATTTAACAAGAGAATCTACTATTGAAGGAGAACATCTTCAAATCTTCGAAGATACTGCAATCATTGAAACTAAAGACTATATTGCCATTGTTCCTTCATCTGGCGTTGTTGTAGACTCAGACGGAAAAATAAAAGATTTAGTTAATGATGATCAAGAAGACAATGAATTTACTGTAACCAACAATAGTGATAAAGCATTAAAATATCGTATTGTTATTGAACAATCTCCTAAAACAAACCTTGAAGTAAAATATATAAGATATCAACTACAAATAAAAGAAAAATATTACGAACCACAAAAATTAGACAATAAAATTTGGAGAAAAGATAAACTATCAGAAAAACTATCTTTAACAAATACCAACTATATTTTAATAGAAGATACAATTGAACCATTTGATACAATTAACGTTAGATTAATGTTATGGACAGATTATGAAACAATTCCTAATTCTATGCAAGATAAATATTTTTATGGAACGATTCGTATTTATGCTTGGACAGAAGAATAAATAAAAAAATAGATTTTAAGAATAAGAGGTGATTTAATGATAAATTTCGTAGAAACTAAGAAAAACTATATTATGGCTTTAGCAGTTTTATTCGTAATCGTATCATTAAGTGGTACCACTTATTCTTTATTTTTAAAATCAGATGTTACAAATACCTTCAACTATAACACTGGTAACCTCGATTTAGCCTTTACTGAAGATAAACCAATTAAATTAGAAAATGCCTTTCCCGTAAATGATAGCGAAGGAGTAAATACAACTTCATACAACCTTAAAATAAAAAATACTGGATCATTAACTTATCTATTCGATTTAAAAATGTTATCAGATACCGAAGAAAACTCTATAAATTCAAAATATATCAAAGTAAAAGTAAACAATAACCTACCTCACACCCTATATCAAACAAATAATATTATTGCTACTAATGTAATAATTTATCCAGGTGAAGAGTTAAGCTTTAAAATTAATATTTGGCTAGATAATAATACACCTAATATAGAACTAGGAAAAACATTTAATGCCAAAGTAGTAACTAGTGGCTCTGCTATATACAAGACCTTAGATGCCAGTGGAGCTAACCATCCATCTTTAAAAGATGATATGATCCCTGTATATTATGATGAAGAAAGTAATACCTGGAGAAAAGCTGACAATAGCAACACCGTTTCTAAATATCGCTGGTATAACTATGAAGCAAGTATCTGGGCTAATAGTGTAACAATAAAAAATAATGAAAAATACATCTACGATATTACTAACCAACATCATATAAAGATAAACAATATTAATTACAATAACGAAAATATTATCATAGAAAATAACTATTTAGATACTGGCTTAAAATACCAAAACAATCAAATTAGCAGTATCATCAGAGTTAAAATAAATGATTTAACTAAAGATAAAATATATTTTCTATCAAACGGAAAAATGAGTTATTATTACGACAATCAAAATCATAAATTTATCTTTAAAGTTAACCAAAACATTGCTTCATCTTCTGTATATAATTTAGAGTCTGATAAAACATATATAATTGGTTATACTTATGATGGAAATAAAGTAAATTTCTATCTCAACGGTCTAAAACTTCAAACTGCCACCATAACCGGAAACATTAACTCTCAAGCATCCATTAAATTTGGTACCAATGAAACATTCGAAGATATTTCTAATATTACCATCGGAGACATTTACCTATACAGCGATATATTATCCGATAGTGAAATAAATACAAACTACAAAACAAGCATTAACATTATATATGATAATCTTGTCTGCGGTTATAACAATTTTATCCCAATGACCAAAAAAGAGTATTATCAATCACTATCAATTGGCAGTATCATAAAAGACGAAGATATTGCTATGACTTACGTATGGATTCCTAGATTTAAATATAAATTATGGAATGTAACTGGTGAAAATAATATTGATGCATATGATGCATACAATAAGGGAATAGATATTGTATTTGAAAAGAGTACAACCTCATCCGGAGTTATATATTGTAAAAACAATAACTGCTATTCTGATGAATTATTAATAACTAAAGTAACTAAAAATGACAATTTAAAATACTATACACATCCAGCTTTTACTACCATTGATGGCCCAGTTACCGGATTATGGGTAAGTAAATATGAAATATCAACAAATTCAAATACTTGTAATAAAGATACTACTACTGGTTGCCTAACAACAGATTTACCAATTGAAAGCAAAAGGGGTAATTATATTTGGACTAATAACTACTTATCAAATTACTATCAAGCAATAAAAAAACTCGGCACCAACAATTATCATCTAATAAAAAATACCGAATGGGGAGCTATTACATACCTATCACACAGTAAGTATGGAGTTTGTAAAAATAATAAATGTAGTGAAATAAACCCTAATAACACCTATATTTCCGGAAACAATCCCCAAGACACAACCACTGCTAATCCTACCGGAGTATATGATATGGCAGGTGGAGCAGCAGAGTTCACAATGGCCAACAAAGCAGATCAAAATAATGCCTTAAACCTTAATAACACTCACTTTAAAAATATTCCTATAAGTAATAATGATTATGATTTATATTATGACAATACCTTCATTTTAGGAGATGCCACAAAAGAATTATCATTAGATAAAAACATCTGGTCAAATGGAAAAAATACCTTTATTGACGATACTAATAATTGGTTTATCCGTGGAGGCATTGCTAATCAAAATAACTCTACAATCTATAATTACGCTGCTACCAGTGATATTAATAACGAATATATCACAACAAGAATTGTTATTAAATAATAAATACTTAAAATAGACTTCCTGGTTGAAGTCTATTTTATTTAAAGTAAAGTTCTATAACTAATTCTTTCATTTTCCTATAACTTATGATATAATAAAAATAAGAGTAAAGGGTGATGTAATATGGCTAATCTTTGTTCATATTTTGTTAAAAATGTAACCAACTTAAAACCACCATCAAAAAACATCATAATTGGAACCCATTATCGTTTTGAAGTTTTAAGTCCAAGGTTAATAAGAATTGAATATAATAAAAACAATTTCTTTGAAGATCGAGCCACCTCATTAGTAGTATCAAGAAATCTTGGAGATACTACCTTTACCCATACTGAAACTGATGTTGCATTAACTATTACCACCGAATATTTTACATTAACATATATTAAAGGTAACCCTATTAGTGGTAATAACATCAAAGTATTAATAAACGGTACAGATCGTGAATGGACTCCAAATAACAAAGAAATTCGTAATCTTGGAAGTCTATCATATTCTCTAGACAATTTAGATAGCACCAAATTAAAACTAAATAAAGGCCTATATTCCTTTGATGGCTTTACCGTTTTAGATGACTCTAAAAATCTAGTAATTGATAATGAAAACTTTAATAATAGAGAAGAAACTACTGACCTATATCTTTTCGTATATCGTTCAGACTTAGGATTATGCCTTCAAGATTATTTTTCTCTAACCGGATATCCTCCAATGATTCCAAGATATGCTCTAGGGTCCTGGTGGTATAAAAATGATATATATAATATGTATGATATCGATTTAATACTAAAAAAATTTAATGATAATCATATCCCAATATCTGTATTCCTTTTAGGAAATAAATGGCATTCATCAACAGAAAGTTTTACCTTTAACCGAAGCCTATTTGATCTAAACATCCTAAATGCCTATTTTAAAAGTAAAACTCAAAAATTTGGATTAACTATTAACCCAGAACTTCCAATAACCCCCGTTGATCCTTGGTATAATGAATTAGCTAAATATCTCAAAACAAACAAAAATAACTTAAGTTTTCTACCATTAAATAACAATACCTTAAATGCCTACCTAAATTTAGTAGTAAATAATCTCCTACAATATGGTATAAAACTATTTAATATTGACTATTACAACCCTCAAGATAAACAAGGACTATTTCTCTTAAATCACTATCACTATATTATCTCTAATCTAAACGAAAGAGGACTAATTCTCTCCCGCAATCCCGGTATTGCCCCCCATAGATATCCTATTATCTATAGTGGACGTACCAAAGTAAGTTGGGACACCCTAAAAGTCTTACCAGCATATAACAACAGTGCTTCCAATTTAGGTGTCTGTTGGCACGCACACGCTATTGGAGGATATTATGGCGGAATTGAAGACGATGAATTATATATTAGATACATTCAATTTGGCGTCTTTAATCCCATCTTTATCCTAGCCGGAGACACTGGAAAATACTATAAACGTGAACCCTGGAAATGGAACCAAATCAAACTATCAGTCATTAAAGAATATATGCAATTAAGAAATAAATTAATTCCCTATATATATAATGAAGGATATATTTATCATAAATTTGGCATTCCCATTGTTCAACCACTATATTATAAATATCCCAAAATATATGATGAACCAAATTATGTAAACCAATATTTTTTTGGTAGCAAAATTATGATAAGCCCAATAATTAAAAAGAAAAATATTGAAATGAACCGAGTTGTTCAAAGAGTTTTCATCCCCAATGGAATATGGTATGACTATACCTCTGGAAAAAAATTCATTGGAAATAAATACTATGTTGGTTTTTATAAAGAAGAAGATTATCCTATCTTTATAAAAGAAGGAGCAATTATTCCAATGTCCCTAGATAAAGATACAAATTGCCCACAAAATATGGAAATTCAAATCTTTCCAGCAGAAAATGGCTTATATGGTAACTATGAATTATATGAAGATGATGGTTATAATTTAAATCCTGGAAGAAATTATTTAATAACAAAAATGAATTTAGATAAAGTAGAATATGGCTATAAATTTACCATAGCAAGAAAAGAAGGCAATCTAAATCTACCAAATAGAAATTATCTTCTTCGCTTTAGAAATATGAATAGTCCAGAAAACATCCTTGTAAAACAACAAAACACTGAAGAAAAATATCCATATGAAATAGAAAAAAATGATTTAATTATCCATATCAATAATGTTAATGTCTATAATACTATTGAAGTTAATATATATGGAAAAAATCTAGAAATAGAAACCATAAGTGTCATCAATGAAGAAATTGAAGGAATTTTAGATGATTTAGAAATAAATACTATTCTTAAAGAAGAAATTGATGATATAATATTTAGTGAACTACCAGTAAACAAAAAACGTATTGGTTTAAGAAAATTAAGAAAACACGGACTAGAACCAAAATTTATCAATATGTTTATTGGACTGTTAGCATTTATAGAAACAAAATAAAATATAATTAATTAAGGAGATGTAATATGTTAAAAAGTATAATATTAGGAATAATTCAAGGAATAGGGGAGTTTTTACCAATCTCTTCCTCTGCCCATTTAATTTTAGTACCATATCTATTTGGTTGGGAGCAATCATCACTAGCATACGATATTGCTCTTCACTTTGGAACCCTTTTAGCTGTCTTAGTAATCTTTTTTAAAGACTGGTGGAATCTATTTATCGGCGCCGTAGACAAAGTAACCAAAGGAAAAGACTCATTTGAAAATAAAATGTTTTGGTATCTAGTCATCGCTACCATCCCTGGAGCATTACTTGGAGTTCTTTTAGATGATGTCGTAGAAAATATCTTCAGGCAAAAAATATGGTTAATTGCCTCATCACTAGCTATTATGGGCGTTCTTATTTATCTAGGAGATCGCTGGGCAGATAAACACTATAAAATAGAAACAGATTTTAAGCATATAAGTTTAAAACAAGCCTTTCTAATTGGCTTATCACAAGCATTAGCTATTATCCCTGGATTCTCTAGAAGTGGAACCACTATCTTAACAGCCAGATTATTAGGATTATCAAAAAGTGCTGCCACTAAATTTACCTTCCTATTATCAGTCCCAATTATTGCTGGCGCCACCATTCTTGAAATAGGTAATTTAGCATTCACCTGGGAAACTCTAATGGGAGTATTTACAGCGTTTATAGTAGGTATTTTCTCAATAAAATTCCTTCTAAACTACATAAAAAGACACGACTTTTCAGTATTTGCTATCTATAGAGTAATCTTTGCAGCTATAATCTTAATAAAATATTTTATATTTTAAAAGACGAAAAGTCTTTTTTTTCTTTATTATTTGTGGTATAATCAAAAAGTAATTTCTTATTGCCCCATAGCCAAGCGGTAAGGCATTGGACTCTGACTCCATGAACGCTAGTTCGAATCTAGCTGGGGCAACCATTACGAACTACTCCCTTATTTTATAAGGGTTTTATTATATTATTTTTATTTTACCTCTTATTTACCTCTCATTTTTTCTACAAATTTTATCCTTTACTAATAACCATAGATATAAAAAGATAAGAAAAACTTGAATTGTAAAATTAATATCCATCAGAATCTACAAACTCAAGAAATCCCTTATCTTTTATTATTTTAGTTATTGCAACAACGATTATTACACCTACAACCACAGCCACTATTATTACCCATAAAGCCATTTCCACCCCATAATAAGAAAAGTATTAATAAAACAATTAGTATTGCCCATACCCATCCGTATCCATTACCATATCCATATCCACCATAATAAGGGTATCCATATCCGTACATCTTATCCCTCCTTTCAATATATTATATTAATAACTACTAATATTCGATATAATAGATATCATAATTATTATCCAAATATTGCAATTTACCCATATTTTTGATATAATCTACTTAATTAATTTATAAATATTATGAAACCAAAGGAGTGATTTACTTATGACAAATAAAGATTTAGCTGACTTAATTTTTCCAAATATCACCAAAACTATTGCTGACTATGAAAAGATATATCCCGAAAGAAATTTACCAAAAGGTGCTATGGTAACCCGTTTTGCACCAAGTCCTACCGGTTTTGTTCATATGGGAAGCTTACTTGCATCATTTATCTCAAGTAAGGCTGCCAAAGATACAAATGGTGTATTCTATTTAAGAATTGAGGATACAGATCAAAAAAGAGAAGTCCCAAACGGTATCGAAGGAATTGTAAAAGACCTTCAAGATTTTAAAATTGATATTAATGAAGGCGCTTTATCAAGAGAAAAAGAAATTGGTGCTTATGGTCCATATATCCAAAGTCAAAGAAAAGAAATATATCAATCATTTATTAAACATCTATTAGAAGAAGGCCTAGCATACCCATGCTTTTGTACTGAAGAACAAATCCAAGAAACAAGACATATGCAAGAAGCCACAAAAGCCCGTATTGGATATTATGGTCGCTATGCCGTATGCCGTAATATAAAAATTGAAGATGCTTATAACCGTATAAAAAATGGTGAAAAATATATAATTCGTTTAAAATCTCCAGGCAATTTTGAAAAAAAAGTAGTTGTCAATGATCTTGTCAAAGGAAGAATTGAATTTCCAGAAAATGATCTAGATATTGTTATTATGAAATCAGACGGCTTACCTACATATCATTTTGCTCATTTAGTAGATGACCACCTAATGAGAACTACCCATATAACTAGAGGTGATGAATGGGTATCATCCTTACCAATTCACGTTCAATTATTTAAAATATTTGGTTTTGAAATACCACAATATGCTCATTTATCACCAATTCAAAAACAAGATGGTGATATTAAAAGAAAACTTTCCAAAAGAAAAGATCGTGAAGCCGCTATGAGTTATTATACCGAATTAGGTATTCCCGTTGAAGCCGTTCATTTATACTTAATGACTATTGCCAATACTAACTTTGAACAATGGTATGATCAAAATAAAGATAAAAGTATTGATGATTTTAAATTTGACTTTAAAAAAATATCTTCAAGCGGATCCTTGTTTGATGTTGAAAAACTAATTAATATTTCTAGAAATTATATAAGCTTTTTAAAAGCCGAAGACATATATGATAATGTTCTAGTATGGTCAAATACCTATGACAAAGAATTTTCTGAGATATTAGCCAAATATAAGGATTACACCATTAAAATCCTAGGAATTGAAAGATATCAAAAAAAGCCTCGTAAAGATTATGAATCATGGTCAAGTATTAAGAAAAACATCTGGTATATGTATGATGAATACTTTAAAGATATTACATACGATTATCAAAAAATAACCTCTAAAGAAGAAATATCTAAAATTTTAAAAACATATCTTGATAAATATTATGATCCTAAAGATGATAAAGATACCTGGTTTAATAAAATAAAAGAATTAACTGAAGAATTAGGATATTGCTCTAATATGAAAGAATATAAAGCTAATCCTGATAACTACAAAGGTAGTGTTGCCGACATCTCAACTGTAATAAGAGTAGCTCTTACCAGCAGTAGTATGACTCCAGACTTATATGAAATAATGAATTTACTAGGTAAAGAAAGAATTATTGAAAGAGTTAAAAAAGCTCTTAGTTAATTTACAGACTATTGACAATTATTTGTTAATAGTCTTTCTCTTTTTTATAATTTTCTTGTTAACTAATATTTACCTATTGTATAATATAATTGGTGGTAAAGATGAATATAGGTTTTGACAATAAAAAATATGTTAAGATTCAAAGTGAAAAAATAAAAGAAAGATTTAAACTATTTGATAAACTATACTTAGAAATTGGTGGTAAATTATTTGATGATAACCACGCTGCAAGAGTCTTGCCAGGATTTCTCAGTGATGCTAAAATAAATATGTTTAAAGAACTAAAAAAAGATCTAGAAATAATTTTTTGCATCAATGCTAATGATATTGAAAAAAACAAAACTAGGGGAGAGTATGGTATAACTTATGATACTGAAGTCCTAAGATTAATTAGTGATTCTCAAAAACTAGGATTTTCAGTTAATTCCGTTGTAATAACCCTCTATAAAAATCAAATTAGTGTAGATAAATTTATAAAAAAATTAAATCGTAATGGTATCAAAACATATATTCATACCTTTACAAAAGGTTATCCAACAGACGTAGATACTATTGTAAGTGAAGAAGGGTACGGAGCCAATCCCTACATAGAAACAACAAAACCACTAATTTTAGTTAATGCTCCCGGTCCTGGTAGTGGTAAATTAGCTACCTGTCTATCACAAATATACCACGAACATCAAAGAGGAGTAAATGCCGGATATGCCAAATTTGAAACATTTCCAGTATGGAATCTTCCTCTAAAACATCCAGTAAATTTAGCATATGAAGCTGCTACTGCTGATCTAAAAGATGTGAATATGATAGATCCCTTCCATCTTCAAGAATATGGTATAACAGCAGTAAATTACAACCGTGATATTGAATTATTCCCTGTTTTAAAAAGTATCCTAAACAAAGCCACAGGTAAAGATATCTATAAATCTCCAACTGATATGGGAGTAAATATGGTAGGATTCTGTATAACAAATGATAAAATTGTCCAAGAATCTGCCAAACGAGAAATAGTTCGTCGCTATTATCACGAAACAAATAACTATAAATTAGGACTATCAGACGAAGATTCATATAAAAGAATAAAATTACTAATGAATGAACTATCTATTGAAGAAGATTATCTTGAAGTAGTAAAACCTGCCTTAACTAAAAGTAAAAAAGAAAACGTTCCTGTTATTGCTATGAAAGTAGGAAGAAAAATTATCACTGGTAAACAAACAGATATCCTTTCCCCAGCCAGTTCATTAATTATTAATGCCATTAAAGAGTTGACTAAAATTCAAGATGATATTAATCTCTTATCACCAAAAGTATTAGAACCAATGCTAAAACTAAAAAAAGATATGAGTAGCAGTGAAATAAGATTACAATTACCAGAAGTTTTAACAGCCTTATCAATATGTTCAGCAACTACTCCTATTATTGAAAAAGCTCTAAATAACCTAAAAAAATTAAAAGGTGCAGAAGCTCACGCTACATATATTGTTACCAACGGTGATAAAAAAACTTTCCAAAACTTAAATATAAACTTAACTTGCGAACCAGAATATCTCACACTAGATTACAATAATTAACAATAGGGAGGAATACAAATGAAAGAAAAAATAACCATTGGAATATTTAATGACTCATTCTATCCAATGATAGATGGTGTAGTAACCGTTATAGATAACTATGCTAAAAGATTAATAAAATATGCTAACGTGATTGTCTTTGTACCAAAATATACCGGTAGATTTTATGATGATTCAACCCTTCCTTACAAAGTAGTTCGCTGTAATTCTATTAAAATTCCTTTCCTAGATTATTCACTACCAACCCCTAAAATAGATTACCAATTCAAAAAAGAATTAGAAAAGTATCACTTAGACATTGTTCATATCCATTCTCCATTTTCCTTAGGTATAGCTGGAATAAATTATGCTAAACGGCATCACATTCCCTGCGTTGCTACAATGCATAGCCAATTTAAACAAGACTTTGAAAGAGCTACTAAAAACGAGTTTTTATCAGCAAAACTAACCAATAAAATAATTAAAGTTTTTAATAAGTGTGATGAGTGTTGGGCTGTTAATGCTGAAACTGCTCGTATCTTTAACGAAGATTATGGTTATAAAACTATTCCCAGAGTAATGGACAACGCTACTGAAATGCTACCAGTAGCTGACAAAAATCAAGCCAATAACTATATAAATAAATTATATCATTTAAAAAAGCACGAAAAAGTATTTCTTTTCGTAGGACGTATAAATCTTCTAAAAAATATTATCTTTATTGTTGACTCCTTAAAAGTAGTTAAAGAAAAAGACAAAAAACTAAACTTTAAAATGTTATTTGTTGGTACTGGACAAGATGAAGATAAACTAAAATCCCGCATTAAACAAAATAATCTTGAAGATGATGTTATCCTATGTGGACCAATATATGATAGAGTAGAGTTATCATACTATTACCAAAGAGCTGATCTCTTACTATTTCCTTCAATATATGATACCTCAGCCATTGTCCGAATAGAAGCTGCTTCTCAAGAAACACCAGGCTTATTTCTAAAAAATACTGCCACTGCCACTACAATAACAGATAATATTAATGGATTTTTATCAGATAACACCATCGGAGCATATTCTGATAGAATAATAGAAATTATGAAAGATAAAGAGTTATATAGTAAAGTAAGTAAAAATTCTTATATAGATTTATATAAAACCTGGTCTGATCAAGTAAGTGAAGCCTATCAAATATATTTAGAACTAATTAATAAAACCAAGCACTAAAAATAATAAAACCCCAACAAATTTATAAAAACTGCCGTTTATTTTAAAAAAAATATATATTATAATAAAATAATAGGTGATAAAATGATAAATATTTTAATAACTACTAATAGAAATTACCTTCATCAACTAAAAGTTTTAATAAAATCACTCGAAGTATCTAACCCCGACGAAAAATTTAACATATACATCTTGCAACGTGATTTTACTCAAGCAACCAAAAAAGAATTAACTACCAGTGCTGATAAACTAAAAACCACTATTAACTATATAAAAGTCTTATCCGATGATTTTAAAGATTTTCCCATCGTCGATAAACGATATCCTTTAGAAATATATTATAAATTATTTGCTTCAATCTATTTACCAAAAGAAATAGACAGAATACTTTACCTAGATCCAGACATCGTTGTAATTAACTCCATCAAAGATTTTTACCATCATCCATTTAAAGACAATTACTATATTGCAACTAGCCACGTTTTTGGAATAGTAAAAATATTTAACAATCTTAGATTAAACCTATCTAAAGATACTCCATATATTAATGCTGGCATTCTCTTAATTAATAATAAAAAATTAAGAGGTTTAGATATAAAAAATATAATATATTCATATGTTAAAAAAAATAAACACAAATTAATGTTACCAGAACAAGATATTATCAGTTCACTCTTTGGAAATAAAACCATAATTATCGATGAATTAATATATAATCTAGGAGATCGAGCAGTTAAACTTTACAATCGCTCTCACAAGAAGAACAAAATAAATCTTAACTGGGTAAATAAAAATACCAAAATAATTCATTATTACGGTAAAAACAAACCCTGGAAAAAATCATATCGTGGCATTTTATCTATATACTATTACATCTATGACTCTCTTTTAAAAGAAGAAAAAAACAAAAACTTTCCTAAGACATATTGTCAAAAATAAATACTTATGTTAAAATAATAACGTCACTGTTTAAAAGACTGTTATTATGGCCTGTTGGTGAAATGGTTAACACATTACCCTCTCAAGGTAACATTCATGGGTTCAAATCCCATACAGGTCACCATTTATGTAATTAATCCTTAATATTGAGGGTTTTTTATATTGCTAAAAAACACCATCAAAAAAAGATGATCAAACCAACCATCTTTCTACTTACTAATTAGTATTAATAAATACTGCCAACAAAACTAACACATAACCAAGTTTATATTTAAAATTACATTTAGCGCTTCTAGCTAATTCATATCCTCCAACAACTTTATCAACAACATTAACCAAAATACTTTCCTTATACTTAGGTAATGCCGGATATATTGGAAACATATGACTAACAATAATATTTTTTTCTTTCTCACTAAGTGAAAAATTCTCATTAGCAGTCTTTAAAGCCTTCTTCGGATGAGAAAAAGTATCAAAAAACTTTTTACCTTTACCCCTCTCATCACCATCTAAATAAAAGTCATGTAAAAGTGCTCCACGAGCTACTGCTTCACAATCCATATTTAATTTTTTTGCAATATTATAAGAATAGTAAGAAATCTTCATCATATGTTCCATTCGACTTATCCCGTGATGTTCAATATAATACGTCTTCTTAAACAAACTATCCCTAACAATCGGCTTAATTATATTCTTATATTTTTTATCTTTAATTTTTAACATTATTTTGATGCCCCTTTAATAATCACTATTAAAGTTTACTATAAAAAATACAAAATGTCAAATTGTATTAAAAAAGTTCCATCTTTAATAGCAAAACCATTCATATTTCCAATAATAAAACATAGAAATATACTAAAATATTATATTAAAAAATATGTAATATAATAATTATTTATTTACCAAAAGGTTGCTTATATAAATAAATACGTGATATAATTATTAAAAGGAAATAATATGAAAGAAGAAACAAAATTAATGATTTCAAAATTTAAAATATATGAACATGGTTATGATTTTATGGGCTATCCTCTCAACTATGCCAACAAAATAACCTTTCATCATTTAATAATTCCCAGTAGGTTAAATGGCCCCATTGTAGGATGGAATTGTGCAATATTATGTGATTTAACTTCACATACTTATCTTCATATTATTGAACATCACGACGAAGAAGCATTTTATAATATTACTAGTGAACTAATAGATATCAACATAAAAGGGTATTTAGATTATGAAAATCTATTTCAAATAAATGAAATTTTAAATACCTTCGAAGAAGAGTATGCCGATACCAAAAACGGTTCTGGCAAAAAAATAATAAAAGAAATATATAAGAAAAGAGTGTTAAAATGAAAAAAGCATTTTTATATAAAATTCTTATTCCCTTAGACAAACTAGTAATGTCTATATATCAAGTAAAATATTTAAATAAAGAGTATCTCCCTCAAGAAGGGCCAGTTATTTTAGCAGGCAATCACACCTCCCATCTAGATCCACTATTACTAATGTCATCTACTAATAGAGTAATTCACTTCTTAGGTAAAATAGAACTATTTAAAGGTCCTAAAAAATATTTTTTTAACTCCGTCGGGGTCATTCCTGTAGATAGAAAAAATAAAAATCCCAAAGCCATAAAAGAATCCAATGAATATTTATTATCTGGAAATATTATTGGTATTTTTCCCGAAGGAACCATTAATCGCACTAAAGAAATAATTATGCCCTTTAAAAAAGGCGCCGTAAAAATGGCTGCCAAAACTAATACTCAAATAATTCCCTTTTCCATAACTGGAAAATATAAACCATTTCGTAAATCAGTCACCATCTGTTTTGGAAAACCTTACAATGTAACTGGTGAAGCCGAAAAAGACAATAAAATTCTTGAAGACAAAATAATAAAACTAATAAGGAGTAATATATGAAAGAAGAACATAAAAAAAGTTATGTATTTTTTAAAGGTATTCTAGGTCCAATATTTAAACTATACTATAATCCTAAAATTATTGGTGCCGAAAATATTCCCAAAGAAGGTTCATTTCTCGTATGTGGCAATCACTTACACGTAATGGATCAATGCTCAATAATGATATCCACCAAAAGAATGATTCACTATATGGCCAAAAAAGAATACTTTGATGGTAAACACGCCTGGTTTTTTAAAGCTTGTGGCTGTATCTCCGTAAATCGCCAAATCCACGATGAAGAGGCCAAAAACCACGCCCTAAATTTATTAAAACAAGGATATGCCGTCGGATTATTTCCCGAAGGAACCAGAAATAAAACCAAAGAAAAATTGCTTCCATTTAAATATGGAGCCGTTTCAATGGCTAGCAAAACCGATTCATATATTGTTCCATTCGGAATAAGTGGTGACTATGTTTTCAGAAGCAAAAACCTAACAATAAGAATTGGTCAACCATTTAAAGTAACTAATATGGATTATGAAAAAGCCAACGAATTATTAAAAAATAAAATTCTTTCTTTAATGGAAAATAAATAAAAAAAGTCGGTGATAAAATGAAAAAGAAAAAAATACTAATTGCTTATGCCACCTATGGATCCGGTCACAAAACTGTCGCTAATTATTTATACAATTACTTATTAGAAAATAGCAATTATGAAATAAAACTAATTGATTTAATGGACTACGAAAATATCATTGGATTAATTAGTAAAAAAGCCTTTGAACAAAATTTCAAACATAAAATTAGCAGTTTCTTTTTCAGTATTGCTTATGAATTTTTTGACTTAAAAAGCACAACTCTAGCATACAAAATGGCTACTAAATCAATCTTTAAAAATAAACAACTAGAATCCGTCATCACATCATTTAATCCAGATATCTTCATTTCGACTCATTTCTTTGGAAACATCGTAATAAGCCTCTTGAACAAAAAAAACTTAACCAATGCCAAAATAATTAGTATTATGACAGACTATACCCCCCATCAAATGTGGCTAAAAGAAGAAAAAAGTATAGATGCTATCATTGTTAGCAACGAGATTCTAAAAAATAATTTAGTAACCAGTGGTGTAAATCCATCAAAAATATACCCTTATGGAATTCCCATTTCCGAATCATTTTCCAAAATAACCAATAAAGAAGAACTAAAAATAAAATACCACATCAATAATTCCAAGAAAACATTCCTCTTCTTTGCCGGTGGTAGTATTGGTTCAACATTCTCCTTAAAATATCTAAAAAGAATTTTAAAAGAAGAATACAACATCAATATTATCTACATCTGTGGAAAAAATGAAAAACTAAAACGAAAAGCCGAGAAGTTAATTCATGACGCCAATTACAAAAACATTCACATCTTAGGATTCTCGAAAGAAGTAAATAACCTCCTAAGCATCTCAGACGTTGTTATTACCAAACCAGGAGGCCTAAGTATAACCGAATGCCTCGAAGCCAAAAAGCCAATGCTTCTTATTCCTGGTAATGGCGGTAATGAAATATATAATGCCAAATTCGTTTGTAAAAATGGTTATGGCATTAACTGTAAAACTCCACGACGCCTTGCCAAGACAATTAACAAAATACTTAAAAGAAAACATCTCTTAAACAATATGAAAAATAGATTAAATAAATATGATAATAATAAATCAATTGAAAAAATTTTCAAACTAATTAAAAAAATGTAAAAACAAATATCGAAAAGGAGTTAAGAAAATATGGATAAATTAATCGAAAAATATTTAAAAGAAGAAAAGAAACGTCAAAAAAATAACATTGAACTAATAGCCAGTGAAAATTACACTTCAAAAGATGTTATGAAACTACAAGGAAGCATCTTTACTAATAAGTATGCCGAAGGATATCCTGGGAAAAGATACTATGGTGGCTGTGAAATAGTCGATAAAATAGAAAATCTAGCCATTGAATACCTAAAAGAATTATTCGGCTGTACCTATGCTAACGTTCAACCACATTCCGGAACAAGTGCCAATATGGCCGTCTATCGTGCCTTATTACAACCCCATGATAAAGTAATGGGAATGAACCTAAGTCACGGTGGGCATCTAACCCACGGTCACAGTTTAAACTTTAGTGGTCAAGATTATGAGATCATATCATATGATGTTGACCCTATAACTGAGACAATCAACTATGAAGAATTACAAAAACTAGTTCTTAAAGAAAAGCCAAAGATGATAATAGCCGGAGCAAGTGCCTATTCAAGAATTATCGATTTTCAGAAATTTCGTGAAATTGCCGATTCTGTATCCGCTTATCTAATGGTAGATATGGCTCATATAGCCGGATTAGTTGCTGCCAAACTTCATCCAAACCCTGTTCCATATGCCGATGTTGTTACCTCAACTACCCATAAAACATTAAGAGGCCCAAGAGGAGGCATTATTCTAACAAATAATGAAGAAATCATCAAAAAAATTAACAAAACAGTTTTCCCAGGAATTCAAGGCGGTCCATTAATGCATATTATTGCTGCCAAGGCTCAATGCTTTTATGAAGCCTTACAACCAGAGTTTATTGCCTATCAAAAACAAGTAATTAAAAATGCCAAAGTCCTATGTCAAACCCTTCAAGAAGAAGGATTCAGAATTGTTTCCAACGGGACCGACAATCACTTATTATTAGTAGACATCAAAGGAAAATTAGGAATAACCGGTAAAAAAGCTGAAACAGCCCTAGATAAAATTCACATAACCGTCAACAAAAATACCATTCCCAAAGACACTGAAAGTCCAATGAAAACCTCTGGTATTCGCTTAGGAACTCCTGCAATGACCACTCGTGGATTTAAAGAACCAGAATTTATCGCTGTCGCAAAAATTATCTCCAAATGCTTAAGCAACCTTGATGATGAAAAAATACAAAAAGAATTATCCAAAGAAGTAATCGAGTTAACAAAAAATAAAATGTACCCAATGTCAAGGACTAAATAAAAAAGAGAGAATTTAAACAATGGA
>URVV01000002.1 GCA_900551455.1 uncultured Mycoplasmatota bacterium | reverse complement strand
GGTTCATATGGCAGTTGTAAAGATTGCCCACCAGACCATTATTGCCCAGGAGGTGCATTTAGTAATTCTACAGGGAATGGAAAAATAAAATGCCCAGCCAATGCAACATGCACATCAAGTACATTTGACTGCAATATTGGATATAAGCCAAATACAGCACATACTGCTTGCAATCCAGAAACAGGAGCTGACTATACAAAATGCCCTGCCGGCCAATATTATGGTGGTTCATATGGCAGTTGTAAAGATTGCCCACCAGACCATTATTGCCCAGGAGGTGAATTTAATAGTTTTACGCGTACCGGAAAAATAGAATGCCCAGCCAATGCAACATGCACATCAAGTACATTTGACTGCAATCGTGGATATGAAGAAAATCCATCAAAGACAGCTTGCGTAGCTAGGGGCGGAGGTAACAGTGGAGGAACTGCTGGCGTCAATGGCAGCGATGGAAACACTTCAACGTCAAGTAATTCAAGTTCAAACAACAGTGGCAATAATTTCAGTTCATCAAATGCAAACGCAAACCCAAGCACAGGTACAAAATCACCATTAGTAATAGCGTTAATCGGAATGATATCTGCTGTATTAGGAACATTTACTTACTTCAAAGGTAAAAAAGAACAAAATAATGAAATATAATAATCAAGCTTTATTACTCGGTTTATGGGCAATATAATTTTTTATAATACATAGTGACACTCTGGTTATTATGTATTATAAAAAATAAGAAAAAGTAAGCCTTTATGTGAATAATTAAGAAAAATGTCTCTAAAATGTAACTTTTATCAAGACATCGTGACTCTTTTATGATAGTTTAATAATTTCTTAAATTAGTAAGCATTAAGGATAAAACTATCCTTAATGAAAATTTGATTGTAATTATTTTTATAATAGTCAAGGATCAAGATGAACGATTTCATCGTCCTTGACTATTATTTGTTTTCTTCTAAAATTATATTTTCTAATTCATTAGATATCTCTATTAATGAACCTGATATTGTTTTTATTTCATCTTCTAGATATTTTACATTTAATGTATACTTAAATCTTTTGTTAATATAATCATTTAATATAATGGCATATTCCTTTATATTTTCTATTAATATTTGCATTTCTGCTTTCATAATAATAATTTATCCTTTCTAAAATCTTTAATATATGATAAACTATTAACTGTAACTTGAGAGTTATACAGTTAATAGTTGTGGCTTGGGAAATATGATATTATCTATTTCGTAAGCCGTTTTTATTTTATCTAATGGCGAGTAACCTTTAGTTCTTATTTCCATATTTATATAGTTAGTAATATATTCGGTTGTATATTTGATTAACGAATTATTATCTGTTACATCATCCCATGCAAGGCAATCTCTTTCAATAAACCAATGAAATGATTCAACATCACTATCATACGATGGACAACCAGGTGGATTTAATTTGATTTTATCCTGAAAAAGTAAGCCTTTACTTGACAAATAAGAAACAATATGTTAAAATATAAGTCCACAAAAAAAGAAAAGAGGAAAATCGTGAATAAAGATTATCAAACATTTTTTAAATTCTCTCAATCATATATAGAGAAAATTATAATTAAAGAAGATAAAATAATTATTTATCATCCACATAATGCTAATCCAACAATTTATCAAAATACAAAAGAAAATAAAGATAAATTAACAAACAGATTAAAAGATCAAATAAAAGAAATAATAAAAAATGAAAGCATTATAAATGAAAATAAATATAAAAAAGAACAAAAATTAATCTTATCAAGTATTGCATTTACCATAATCTTGACTATATTATTAATTGCATCATTAATAACTAATAATCCATTTCTTATAAGTATCTTGATAACCAGTAATGTTATTAATACAGCTTCCTTTATTGCTTTAATTACCTCATACGTTATAAAATGTAAAAAAACCAATCAGGAAATAAAAGATTATCAATTTTATATAGAAAACTGTGAAAAACTAAAAGAACAACTAAAAAATGATGAAAATATGAAAAAATACTTATCAGATAAATCTCAAACTTTATTACAAGATAATAATCTAGATGTAATAAAAGCAGATACTATTATTGAAAAATTACCAAAGGATTTTTCTATATTAAAAGAAAGAAGTCAAATAATCGACGGTTTTAATAATCCCGTAAGTTTTGACTACGAAAAATATTGTTGGCAAAATAACTCAAAAGAAAAAACAACAAATAAAAATAAAGTCAAAAAATTACTACGAAAATAAGTAAAAAGAAACCCTAATAAATCATTTAATATAAAGGAGGGATAGTATGAATAACAATTATGTTTTAGAATATTTAAATGAAAATGAGTTTAGAAAAAAAGAACGTGCCATTAAGAAATATAATATGCTCGCATATAAAAAACTATTATTTGAGTATTATCCCCGTATTCGTGAGGGAAACTTTTTAGGTATTGAAGTATCAAGAAACAAAGATGTAACCAATTATGAATTAAAATTACCAACCGATGTAATGTTTAATAAAGTTCACGGCGAAATCATCTTACATTATTCTGTATACCATAATCAAAAAATTATAATGTTAGATAATATAACTCCTGATGAAATTTTAACCGAAGGTCATCAAAAAGAGTTAACTACTTATAAAGGAGTAATGATCTCAAAATCTCACGCTGACAAAGACATCTTTAAGATAAACCTATTAAATTTAATTGATAAATAATAATTAAAGTTCTAGATTTTCTAGAATTTTTTATTCATTTTTTCAATCTTTAACTTTTCAATTAAAATAAAATAATTAAATTTAACCTCTTCCCAAGACCTCTTAAAAGTGATATAATTATAACTGAATGTGATAATGTCCTCGTAGCTCAGTTGGATAGAGCGATCGCCTCCTAAGCGATAGGTCGTTGGTTCAATTCCAATCGGGGACGCCACTTATTATAATAATTAGTCTTGGATACCTGATGCCATTTAATTTATACATCAAAATTCAAGACTTTTTAAATATATTATAAGGAGAAAAAATGAAAATATATATTATGGGACCAACCGGTTCCGGAAAAACTTTCTTATCCATTGCCCTAAGTAAAAAATATCACATAAATCGTTATGAACTAGATAAAATAGTTTATAATCAAAACAGTCTAGGTACTCACAAAAGCGACGAAGAAATAAATAACGATTTTGAAAAAATTATCAATCAAAATTCTTGGATAATCGAAGACATAGGAAGAACCAGATTTATTAAAGGAAGAGAAAAAAGTGATAAAATCTATTATCTAAAAAGATTCCCTATAACAGTTTATAAACAAATGATCCTAAGATGGATCCGTCAAAAAGTTGGAAAAGAAGACTATAATGTAAAACCAACAATCAATCACTTTTTTAAGAATTTATCTGATGTAAAAGCCTATTTCAATATCGAATCATCAATCATTAATAGCTTAAAAGAATATCAAGAAAAGGTTATCTTTTTAGATAAAAAACAACAAGTTAAATTATTAAAAGATTAATAATAGAAAGCATTGCAATTAATATTTGTGATATAATATTTTAAAGGAGTATGATATAAAATGTTAAAAAAAGGTGGTTGTATTTTAATTAATTCTCAAAAAGAAGTTGCTCTCGTATATCGTGATAAACTTAATGATTATACTTTTCCTAAAGGTCACATTGAGCCTTATGAAACCATTAAAGAATGTGCTTTAAGAGAAACTATCGAAGAAACCGGTAGAGAGTGTGTCCTTTTAACAAATGAGCCTATCGCCATTAATAAATATACAAACTATGAAGGAGAAATCATTACATATTTATATCTTGCTAAAGATACTGGAAAAACCAAAAGAAATATTGCTGAAAAAGACAAAGAAACATTCCGCTGGATTCCATTTGATGAAGTCGCAAACACCCTTACATATCCAGACTTAAAAACAACTTGGCAAGAAGCAATTGATATAATAAAACCATACCTATAAGGAGTCTTACATATGAATAAATCATCTAAAATAGATGAGTACCTAATACTCATTGATAGTATTATGAATAAATATAAATTAAATTCTGAAGAAAAAGAAGAATTGACAAATCTTATTTATCACATCATAAAGCATCAAGAATTTAAAAGAAGAATGACCAAGGAATTTCTCCATCACGGCAAAACAACCTTAGGAGAACACATTTTAGAAGATACTATTATCACATATCTTATCTGCAAAAAAAGACAAAGAAAAGGTCAGAAAATAGATCTTTCTCTAGCCATAAGCATAGCCTTAATGCACGACTTATATACAGATCCTTGGCAAACAAAAACCTATAAACCAAAAAAGTTTAAAAACAGTCACGGTTTTAGACACCCCATTGAAGCTGTTATTAATTCCCTTGCCTGGTATCCGGAAGTATTTTCTTCAAATATTGATACCCAAGCCCTAATCGATGGGATAATACATCATATGTATCCCTTTCCCACTAGAATATTTAAAAGTAAAGAAATAAACAATCTAGAATTAAAAAACTATGAATTAATATCTTCTATTGATAAAAAATATCTAGACATTATTATTACTTCAACTAAAAGAGGAAAAATTGGACAATACTCCTTTGCCAAACCATATTCTAAAGAAGGAAGAATTGTTTCTAAAGCTGATAAAATAGCCTCTACACACGATTTTGACAGTATCCGTTCAGTAATAGCTTGCCTAGGAACTAATACTAAAAAATTAGAAAAGAATTAACCATCAAAAATTGATTACAATAATCAATTTTTTCTATTTATCTTTAATAATTATAAATAATATGATAAAATTAAGTAAATAAAAAAATAAGGAGTGAATAAATATGAAAAAGAATCAAATTTTACCAATATTAGGAGCTATCCTAGGAGCAATTATTTTTAGTATTCCCTAGGTATTAATTTATGTATATGGGGGATATATTCTATCTATTTTAGGAGCTACTATTGCCTATGGATCACTAAAATTTTATAAAATGTTTGGCGGAGTTCCTTCAAAGTCTACCCCATATATTATAGCAATTAGTTCAATTGCCTCAATGACTTTAGCAACCCTTGTTATAATACCCCTATTAGAAGTTGCTAAAGAAGGCTATGGAATTAGTTTTGAACTAGTTAAATATCTATATAATACCAAAGAATTTCTTACTGCCATTATCACTGACTATATCGTTTCTATAATTTTTACCATATTAGGAATAAGTGGTATTATTGCTAAATTAAAAAAAGAAGTTTCTACCAAAGAAAATTAAATCGTATTACCTCACAAATATAAATTATTTTACTATAATTAATTTGTTATCATATACTTTATTGGTGATTAATATGAAACCCATAATTGGTATTATTTATAAAAATTCCTTATCAAACTCTTCTCACAAAATAAACTACGTTTATGAAGATCTCTCTTCAAGTGTTAAAAAGAGTGGGGGAATCCCTATAGGTATTAGTAACAAAGAAGTTTTATCATTAATGGATATCTGCAATGGTTTTATCTTTCAAGGAGGAGATGAAATTGACATTTCAGATATTTTATCTTTAAAAGAAATAATTAATCTTAATAAACCAGTTTTATGTATTTGTCTAGGTATGCAAGAATTAGCTACCTTATATCAGGGAACTCTATATAGTATTCCTAATCATCATCATAAAGGATATCACAAAATAATTATTAAAGAAAATACTCTTTTATATAAAATCCTAAAACAAAAAGAAATTCTTGTTAATTCACGTCATCACGACGCCGTTAAACAAACTAATCTCTTAGTCTCCAGTATCAGTCAAGATAACATTATAGAAAGCATCGAAGTCCCAAATAAGACCTTTGCTCTTGGTCTCCAATGGCATCCCGAAAGCATCTATACCACTAACATTCATTCCCGTAAAATATTTTCTTACTTTATAAATGCCTGTAAAAGCAATAAATAAAATCTATCTAATTAGTGTCAATTAGAATTAAATTCCTTGATACCACTTTTTATTTATACTATAATAAGATAAAGGAGTAATATGAATGAATACTAATATAAAAATACCCCATCATGTTGCTATAATTTTAGATGGTAACGGAAGATGGGCCAAAGAAAGAAATAAAAAAAGAACCGAAGGACATAAAGAAGGATATAAAAATTTATTAAAGATAAGTAAATATATTTTAAACAGAGGAACTAAATACTTAAGTGTCTATGCTTTCTCTACAGAAAACTTTAATCGTCCCCAAGAAGAAGTGGATTATTTAATGAATTTATTTATTAAAGGATTTAAAAATGATACCTGGTATTTCAATAAAGAAAATGTCAAAGTTATTTTTTCAGGTCGTAAAGAAAGATTAAAAGAAGAAGTAATAAATGCGATGAAAAAAATGGAAGCCGACACCGTTAATAATACCAATGGTACTCTAAACATATGTCTAAACTATGGTGGACGTGCCGAAATAGTAGATGCTACTAATAAAATAATTTCCGAAGGATGCCAAAAAGTTACTGAAGAAACATTTAAAAATTATCTATATCAAGACTTACCAGATATCGATCTACTAATAAGAACTAGTGGAGAATTAAGAATAAGTAATTTTATGTTATGGCAACTTTCTTATGCTGAATTATATTTTCCAAATTGCTATTTTCCAGATTTTAACGAATCTGAATATGACAAAGCTTTGATCGAATATACTAAAAGAGATAGACGATTTGGTGGTCTAAATAATGAATAGAATAAAAAAAACTACTGATATTGTATATAACACCAATACTAAAAAAGATTTAACAATAATCCATATCTCAGATATTCATTTCAATACTGATACTAGTTTATCAAAGTTAAATAAATTAACTACTGAAATCAAAAAGAATAATCCAGATTACATTATGATATCCGGAGATCTTATTGATGAACCCAAAATAATAAAGAATAAATATAAAATCAAAGAATTATTACAGTTTCTATCTAATTTAAGTGAAATAACAAAAATATTTATCTCTTTAGGTAATCACGATATCTTTTCACCTGAAGATCTTAAGTTCTTTAATAAACTAAACGAATTAAAAAACATTTATATATTAGATAATGATTGTTATAAAGATGAGTTTATCTATATAAGTGGACTAACTCTTCCTAATAACTACTACTATAATATTACTCACGAAGAGTCTAGTGAAGTTTTAGTTAAACATTTAACCAATAACCGCAAAATAATAAGTAAACTACCAAGAGAACTACCTAAAGTAATTTTAATTCATTCCCCAATAAAATTAACAAATAAAGAGGTTTTAAATAAACTAAAAGAATATGACTTAATCTTATCTGGACATACTCATAACGGAATGGTACCAGGTATCTTAAAGTCACTATTTCCTAAAAACAAAGGCCTTATTGCCCCAAATAAAACTCTCTTTCCTGAAATAGCTAAAGGTAAAATTGAAGTAAATCAAGATAATAAAAAAATAACCATTATCATTAATGGAGCTATTACCAAATTATCATCAAAATCATCTAAAATACTTAGTAAATTAAATATAGTTTATCCAATAAGTATTAATAAAATAATTATAACAAAGAAAAGAGGAAAATATTATGAGTAAAATAAAAGATCTTAAAGGAAGAGAAGTATTAGACTCCAGAGGTAATCCTACCGTTGAGGTAGAAGTCCTACTAGAAGATGGTTCTCTAGGAAGAGCCTTAGTACCATCTGGAGCTTCAACTGGTACAAGAGAAGCTCTTGAATTAAGAGATCACGATGAAAGATTTATGGGCCGTGGTGTTTTAAAAGCTGTTAACAACGTAAATACAATTATAAGAGAAAAATTAATTGGTTTAGAATCATCTAACCAAGAATTAATAGATAATACAATGATCGAATTAGATGGTACCAAAAACAAATCCCATCTTGGAGCAAATGCTATTCTAGGAGTATCACTAGCCAACTTAAAAGCCTCTGCTATAAGTGCTAAATTGCCTTTATATAAATATGTCGGTTCTGGTACTGAATTACCAGTTCCAATGATGAATATAATAAATGGTGGTGCCCACGCTGATAATAACTTAGACTTTCAAGAATATATGATTATTCCTCAAAGAGATACTATTAAAGAAAGAATCCGCATTGGTGCCGAAGTATTCCATAACCTAAAAAAAGTCTTAAAAGAAAAAGGATACAATACTAATGTTGGTGATGAAGGTGGCTTTGCCCCAGATCTAAAAAGTAATGAAGAAGGCTTCAAAGTAATAATCGAAGCTATTAAATCATCTGGTTACATTCCTGGAAAAGATGTTAAACTAGCCATTGACGTTGCAGCTTCTGAATTCTACGAAAACGGCACTTATCACATTGACGGTAAACAACTAACTACCAAGGAATTAATTAAATTCTATGAAGAATTAGTAAATAAATATCCTATCATAAGTATTGAAGATCCTGTTGATGAAAACGATTGGGAAGGATTTACCGCAATAACAAAAGTCCTAGGAGACAAAATTCAATTAGTTGGAGATGACCTTTTCGTAACTAATATTGAATGTTTAGAAAAAGGAATCAAACTTCAAGCAGGAAATGCTATTCTATTAAAATTAAATCAAATAGGAACTTACACTGAAACCCTAAAAGCAATTAATTTAGCCAAATCAAATGGTTATAAAACAATTATTTCTCACCGTAGCGGAGAAACCGAAGATACTACCATTGCCGACTTAGCAGTCGGATTAAATTTAGGTCAGATAAAAACCGGATCAATGTCAAGAACTGACCGAATATGCAAATATAACCAACTAATAAGAATTGAAGAAGAACTGACAAAATAATTAACCATCCCGTTTTATAATAAAAACGGTGATAAAATGAAAATTAAAGTATTTGATGAATCTCACGAAAAAGATTTAGAAGAATCAATTAATAACTTTATTAAAGAAAAAGAACCTGATATAATTGATATCAAATTCTCCGTATCAGCAAGTCTCTATGGAGAAGAACAAATTTACTGTTTTTCCGCTTTAATAATGTATAAGTAAAGGAGTTATAATGAAGTCAAAAGTAAATATTAAAACAAATGAAATAATAAATGCCTATCTAAAGTTTTTTCCCACCGAAAGCCCATTCATTAGCCTAGATGATATTCGTATAAAGCTAGATACCGACACTTTGAATAAAGTTTATCGACGTCTCGCTAAAGAAAACCATCCAGATCACGGGGGCAGTGGTGCCATAATGCAAGAAATAAATTCTGCCAAAGAAGTTCTAACCGCTTATTTAAAGTCTCCCCATAATATTAATATTCAAGAGCCACGACGAAATTCTCAAAGTGAAGAGTTAAATAAACGACTAGATATTCTAGAAAAAGCTTATCACATAGCCTTACACGAAACCAACAGTAGATATCTTCGTAATCTACAAAACATAAAAAATATAAATAATCTATCTGAAAAAATAGAAAAATACTCCGAATATCAAGATAATTGGCATAAAGAAGTTAAACAAATTGAAACATTATATAATCAAGTAAAAGCAACCATTACTGTACTAGATGAAGAGACATTTAATAAAACTATTGTAAGTCTTGCTCATAAAGAATATCGAAATATTAAAATTATCTATGATTTCTTAAAAGATATTTTAAAAACAGAACGAAAAGATATTAAATCTCTATCTAAAAAAGTAGAGTATCTATTAGAAAGAGAACGTCTTTTATACATCAAAAAACTAGATACCATTCGTCTTTCTTTTGCTTATAATCTTCTGGTAAAAGATAAAACTCAATCTCTATCAGATGAAGATAAATTATCTATTTGTGAAGCCACCAATTATAATTCTTCACAACAAAATCCCTATACCAAAGATATAATTATCTTCACCAAATATCTAGAAAAACTTACTAATTTTAACATCTCCCCAGATATCAGTATCTTAAAAGAAATTGAGAAAATCTTTATCAGCAAACAATATCTAACATATCAAAGTGAAACAAGAGATATTGAGGATAACAAAGAAAAATCGCAAATTATTGAAAAAATAAAACTAGATTTACAAAAAAAGTTAAGATCTCAAATAGATTTAATTATAAAAGATCTTCAAATATTACGTTTAAGCATTGATCCCCAAGTGCTAATGCGTTTAAAAAGTGATTATAATAAAATAACTAGTGCAAAAGATTGTGCTACTTCAGTTCTTTTAGATTTCCTAAAAGAAGAATATTCTGTTATGGAAGAATATCTTGGTAAAAGAACTCTTGCAAGTTACCAACAAGAAGCCCTTTTTACCATTAATGAAGAAGTATCACCATCAAAAAAAGCCAGTACCCACTGACTTTTTTTAATTTATTAATTATTCTTCTGGTTTAAAAATAATTTTTATTGCTTCATCTTGACCACTAGTTAATCTCTCGAAAGAATCTTGAGCTTTTTCTAACGGAACAATATCATCAATATATTTTTTAACATTAATAATCTTTTTATCAATTAAATCTAAGCATTTAACAAATTCTTCTTTAGTATAAGCAATAGCTCCTTGCATTGTAATTTCTCGCATAACACTAACTACCGTAGGAATTGTTATTGGTGTTAAACTAACTCCTACCAAAACAATTACTCCTCCTGGTTTTACTAGCATAATAGCCTCACTAACTGCTGGCCCATTTCCACAACATTCAATTACCTTATCAAAGCCACCATTACTCTTATTAGTAACTTTCTCGATAATACCTTCTTCTAAAGCATTAAAATACTCATTAACACAACCATATTTAAGAGCTTTTTCTCCTCTTTTAGGATTAGTTTCCATTAAAGCAATATAAGAAGCTCCATTTAATTTAGCAAATTCACTAGCCATTAAACCAATGATTCCTCCACCAATAATTAAAACCTTATCTCCAACTTTAATATTAGCTAAATTAATTGCGTGTAATGATACTGCTGAAGGTTCCACCATTGCCGCTTCTACTGAAGAAACTCCATCAGGTATTTTTACAACCATATCACTTCGGCAACTAGATCTAACAGCATAGCCTCCCGGATTACTTAAAGATAAACCAACTGCTTCATTCCAAGTATTTAAACAATATTGAACATTACCAGTAGTACAAGGCTCACACTCTCCACAAGGACTAATAGGTAATCCTGTCACGCGATCTCCAATCTTTAGATCATCTCTATCTCCCGGATCAATTACTGTTCCAGCAAATTCATGGCCCATAACTAATCCCTTAGGTTCACCAGACATATAATAATGAATATCAGAGCCACATATTCCACAAGCATCAACCTTAAAAATAACTTTCTTACCATCACTAATTGGTTCCTGAATTTCTGACACCTCTAATTTTTGTGCCTCTTTAATTTTAACGCATTTCATTTTTCTATCCTCCTAGTAGTTATTATAGCACACATCAACTATTTTTTACATCAGATGACAAAAAATTGACAAAAAAATAAATATGTGGTAGTATATTCCCAAGAAAACGTATGGAGTAGGGGGAACCAATATGGCTTATTACTTTATGACTCAATCTAAAAAAGGTGAATATACACCACTAGATATCAGTAGTTCAAAATACTTTTATCTAAAAAGGAGATATCAAAAAAAATATGCTTTTACACTATTAGAAATAGACTATTTTACCGCTCTTTTTAATAATGAAGAAGAATTAAGAAATCACTTAATCGAATCATCAATTTTACCATCATACGATGCTACCAAAAAACTTTCAATAAGAAATTTTTATAATGGTAAATACTCTAAAGTTTACTATGATTTTCTTTATCAAAAAGACTTTAAATACCTAGATAGACCAGAATGTCTTATAAAAGATATTCAAAGTAAAAAATATGATTATCTCTTTTTAAAAGAATTAGCTAACCATTATACTAATAATTATCAATGTAAAACTACCGCTGCCGAACTAAGATTATATGCCAATAGTTCTATTAAAGAGCATACCCATTCTAAGCATTTAGATAAACTAGATATGACTGGTGATGATATCTTAACTAGACTAATTAAACTCTTAATTTATGATTCAAAAGAATACTATGATAAAGAATCTTATAACTACATAACAAAATATGATACTACTAAAATTAACTATGCTAACTTTCATTCATTAATTGCTTTTTTTAACCATTATAATAGCAAATTAACTAATGAAGAAACCCCAGTAAAAGAAAAAACTGGACCCGTTAAGAAAAGAGTTCTTATGCCATCTAACCAAGTAGAACAACTTACCTTATTTTAAAAGAAAGACCTTAAGTGTCTTTCTTTATTTTTCTAACTTATTTAATATTTCCTTAAGTATTAACTCATTTTTATTCTCTCTTGGCATATATATTTTAACATCCTTAATTTTATCAGGTAAATATTGTTGTTTTACATAACTATTCTTATAATTATGTGGATATTTATATTCACTACTAGGATTCTTCAAATGACTAGGCACATTCCCCGTATCCATTGTATCAATTATTTGTATAGCCCTATCAATAGCCATAACTGCACTATTAGATTTAGGAGATAAAGCCATCTCAATTACTACCTCTGCCAAGGGAATCCTAGCCTCTGGTAGACCCAACATTAAAGCACTATCAATAGCCGCCATTACTTTAGGTCCCATCCCCGGATTCGCAAGGCCAATATCTTCATATACAATAACGGCCATTCTACGGCATATAGCCTCTAATTCATCACCCTCAATTAATCTAGCTAAATAATATACTGCTGCGTGCACATCACTTCCTCTAATAGACTTTTGAAAAGCACTAAGTAAATCATAGTATCCATCCTGATTCTTATCGTGAAACAAATTAGGCTTATTACAAATATTTACCAATTTATCTACCGTTATCTCATAATTATCTGAAGAATAATAAGCCACCTCTAACAAATTATAAGCATAGCGTAAATCATTCTTTGCCATATTAGCAATATAATCTTTAGCCTCATCACTAACCTTTAAACCAGGTAAAACATTCTTTTTAATAACCAAATCTATTGCCTTAGTTATATCTTCATACCTAAGTTCCTCTAATTGATATAATTGACATCTACTTCTAATAGCTGGATTAATACTATGATAAGGATTAGAAGTAGTCATCCCAATTAAAGTAATTAAACCACTCTCTAATACCGGTAATAATAAATCTTGTTTATCTTTATTTAATCTATGTATCTCATCCATAATCAAAACAAGACCATTATACATCTTTGCTTCATTAACTGCCGTATCAAAATCCTTCTTATTATTAACAACTGCATTAAGCATTCGATATCTAACTCCAAGTTCACTTACCAAAGAAAGAGCAATTGAAGTTTTTCCTATTCCTGGTTTACCATACAAAATCATTGAAAATAAACGTTTATTTTTAACTAAATTCGTAAGAACCTTCCCAGGACCTATCAAATTTTTTTGCCCAATAACTTCCTCTAATTTTGTTGGACGCATCTTAATAGCTAATAATTTCTCCATATCCTTCACCTACAATTACGTGTATTAATTATATCACGTCTTCCCAAATTAAGTAAATCAGTAGTAAAACATTTTACATAAAACTTAAAATAATTGCTAATTTTTCTAAGTTTTGCTATAATCTATATAGAAAGTAGGCCATAAAATGATTAATATAGATAAACTAACTACTACTAATAATAATCAATTAATCTTATCTAAATATCAAACATATCTAATTACTGTAAAATTTCTAAACAAAGACACTACTGTAAATTCTTACATCATAGATATTTATCACTATCTAAGTTACATAAAAAAAGATTATTATCAAACCACCAATGAAGATATCTATCACTATCTATCATATCTAGAAGAAAATAAGTATAGTATTTACTCAGTCGTTAGAAAAATTTCATCTATCAAATCATTTTATCACTACCTATCTTCTGAATCTATTTATAATCTAGTTCTAGATATTGAAAGGCCTAGATTCTATCGTAAATTACCGGAAGTTTTAACTTTAGAAGAAGTTGATAAACTCCTAGATATTAAATTAGATACCCCATATGATTACCGAAACAAAGCAATGCTAGAATTAATGTATGCTACCGGATTAAGAGTAAGTGAATTAATTAATTTAACTATTGAAAACATTGATTTTAACAAACAAATAGTTAAATGTAGTGGTAAAGGGCATAAAGAAAGAATTATCCCCATCGGCGCCATCGCTACTAAATATCTAAAAATATACTTAGATGAATATCGTCAAACTCTAATGAAAGGATATTTATGTGATAATTTATTTCTAAATAACCACGGGAAAAAACTTACTAGACAAGGATTCTTCAAAAACCTAAAAATTATCGCCGAAAAACAAGGATTAAAAAAAGAGATTCACCCCCATATGTTAAGACACTCCTTTGCTACTCACTTATTAAATAATGGTGCCGATTTAAGAAGTATCCAATTAATGCTAGGACACGAAAATATCTCCACTACTGGTATCTATACGAATGTCTCTACAGAAAAGATTAAAGATAATTATGATCTATATTATCCATCAGGATAAAAGAAAGGAATATTATGAAATTAATAAAAGAAATATTTAGAGAATATGATATAAGAGGAATATATAAAAAAGAATTAGATGAAGAAACTGCCTATTTAATAGGTAAAGCCTATGGTACTAAACTTCTTAGTTATGGAAAAAATAAATCTGTTGTAGCTTATGACAACAGATTATCATCTCCATCTTTAGAAGAACACTTAGTTAAAGGATTAACAGATACTGGTGTAAATGTTATAAGACTAGGTTTAGCAACTACCCCAATGTGTTATTTTGCTGCTAATTACTATGGAACCAATGCCAGTATGATGATTACTGCATCCCACAATCCCAAAGAATATAATGGCTTTAAATTCTCATATAACGGTATTAATAACGCCTATGGTAAAGAAGTAAAAGAAATATATGATATCATCACCAGCCAAAGCTTTGCAACCGGTAAAGGAACTATCGAGAATAAGGATATAACCAAACCATATATCCATCTCATAACTGATAAATTGTCACTAGGACCACGCCACATCAAAGTAGTCTACGATTGTGGCAATGGAACAACTAGCATTATTGCCGACAAAGTCTTTGCTAACCTAAACATTGAATCTATCCCATTATTTAATATATCTGACGGTTCTTTTCCAAATCATCACCCAGATCCGTGTATTTATGAAAACCTAACTAAATTAAAAGAAAAAGTTTTAGAAACCAAAGCCGATCTAGGAATTGGTTATGATGGCGATGGCGATAGAGTAGGGTTTATCGACAATCAAGGAAATATGATTGAAACAGATAAATTTATGATCATAATGTGGCGTTACTTATACAATAAAGTAGAAAATAAACAATGCCTATATGATGTAAAGTGTACTAAAGCTCTTGAAGATGAATTAATAAAACTAAAAGTATCCCCATATGAATATCGTACCGGTAACTCATACACAAGAGCAAAAACCAACGAATTAGACTGCCCATTAGGAGGAGAACTATCCGGACACGTTTACTTTAGAGATAAATTTCCCGGCTATGATGATGGCATATATGCTGGTATGCGTCTAATCGAATTATTAAGCCATACTGATAAACCACTAAGTTCTCTTTTAGATGGCATTACCAAATATTATTCAACCCCCGAAATAAAAATTTCCACTGAAGACAATAAAAAATTTCATATAATTGAAAAAGTAAAAGAATACTGTCAAAGTAAAGGCTATAATACTTTAACAATAGATGGTGCCAAAGCAAAATTTAAAGACGGTTTTGCTCTAGTAAGAGCCTCTAATACCGGGCCAAATATTACTATGCGCTTCGAAGCTACTACTGAATCAAGATTAACTGAAATTCAAAAAGAATTTACTGATCTCTTAAATAAATATCTTTAAATAAACATATAAATATGTTATAATATCATCCATAATTTATTAAGAAAGAAGAGACCACTATGATTTATTACTTTAAAAAAGAATTCTCCAGTATCATTAAATATACTGCCTCAATTAATTACCAAGAATTATCTAAATTAAAAGATGAAATTATAACTAAATGTAGTCTTATTAAACCAATCGTTATTCCTAAAACATCCACCCTTCCTAAAGAAGGTCCTTATATTAGGAGTCTCTCTTGGTATAAAGTAGATAATAAGGAAGAATATTCTTATGTAACATACAACCAGTATCTCCCTCCTAAATTAGTTACCCATCTAGAAAATTTATTAACTACTAAAGAATATTACTGTCAAACTAAAAATTATCCTCTAAAAGATATTCTAAACTATGAATCACTAGAAGATATCTTTTCATCCCCAAAAGATCTAATAAAAAATACTTATAAAGATAAAATAACTGAAAATAAATATCTTGAATTATTAACTCTAAATAATAACCAAGAACCACTATCTATCTACTACCAAAAAGTATTATCTTTAATAAAATTAACTCCAATAGATAAAATATCTGAAGAAGAATTATTAAAATTAGCATCTTTTCTAGACCGTTATGAAGTAACTGAAACAATAAATAATATTATTAATCAAGAATATTCTCCTAAAACAAAAACAAGAAAAAAATAACCCTGTCTAAATATGTAAAGTTAGACCAAATTACTTGAATTATTTTTTAGTTATGATATAATTAAAATACCTGAAGGATACGACAACTATATTTAAAACCGACAAAGATATATTTAGGGAATCTAACGTATTGTATGTGTTGAATGCTTAATCCTATTAAGAATCCTAATTACTATACCGTGATTACCCACCTGTGTGATTGCGCGCGGGTTTTATCTCCTTAGTATCGGTTCTTTGGGTAAATAATAATAACAAAGAGATAATGCAAATTATCTCTTTAATTATATGGAGGTAAAAATGTTTGAACGTGTTATTTCTCTAGTCGGGGAAGATAATTATAATAAAATAAAATCTACTACTGTTTTAATTGTTGGCCTAGGTGGAGTAGGGGGGTATGCTCTAGAATCATTAGTAAGAAGTGGCCTTGGTACTCTCATACTCATAGATTATGATATAATAGATAAAACCAATCTAAATAGACAAATAATAACTACCCAAGAGAATATTGGTACCCCAAAAGTATCTTCCGCCGAAGCAAGAGTAAAATCTATTAATCCTCATTGCAAAGTAATAACTGAAAGAATCTTTTTAGATAAAGACACCATCAATCTTTTAGATAAATATCATCTAGACTATATCATCGATGCCTGTGACTCTGTCCAAGCCAAAAAACTACTAATAGATTATGCTCTTTCCAGAAACATCAAACTAATTTCCAGTATGGGAACAGCTAACAAGCTAGATCCTAGTAAACTAGCAATTACCGATATCAGAAAAACTTCTTATGACCCATTAGCTAAAATAATTAGAAAATATGTCCAAGAACTAAAGACCAATAAAAAGATAATGGTTGTCTCATCAACTGAACAACCACAAAAAACAGGTTGCCTTGCAAGTATGGTTTTTGTTCCTGCAACAGCAGGTCTTCTCTTAGCTAACTATATTATTAAAGATATTCTAAATAATTAATAAAAAAAATCAAGTCATCCTTGATTTTTTATTTACTTTCCATTTTGTTAACTTTTAATGATAGTCTTGATTTTTCTCTATCAACTTTATTTTTATGTACAAGTCCTTTAGATTTTGCGTTGTCTAAACTCTTGATAGCAAGCTTTAAACTCTTTTCAGCAGCCTCTTTATTACCAGCTAAAATTGCCTTATCAGTATTCTTAATTGCATTTTTAACCGTAGACTTTAATTGTTCATTATTTTTAGTTGTCTTAGCTATTTGTTTAATTTTTTTCTTAGCATTCTTAACATTTGCCATTAAAATTCATCTCCTTCCGATACACATTTACCATTTTATCAAAAAAATATTAAAAAAGCAAATAAAATCAATGTTTTTTGTAAAAAATATTGATAGGTGATACGATGCATAAAATAGATTTGTCTAAGTTTAACATAAGAACAGATTTAATTATTGAAAATAATGCTATTCCCCATAATACCAAAAGAATAGATAATATAACAATTACCACCACTAAAAAAGATGGCAATTATATTACTTTATCATTCGAAGATATTACAGATTTTGAATCACGTGAAATAGTTGGTAAACATCTTGAAGAAATACTAAAAGATCTTCTTACTATAAACGAAATAAAAGATTCAGCTTCCTGTTTAATAATTGGTTTGGGTAATCGTTTATCAACTCCTGATAGTCTAGGCCCCAAAACAATTGATAACGTCCTAGTAACAGCCCATCTATTTACATTAGGTGAAGTTAAAGAAGGCATTCGTCCAGTATCTTGTTTTACCCCTAATGTTATGGCTAATACCGGCATCGAATCATCCATTATTATAAAATCTTTAATCAAATCTATTAAACCAGATTTTATCATTGCTATCGATGCCTTAGCCAGTAAATCAATAGATCGCATTAATAAAACAATACAATTAACTGATACCGGTATTCACCCCGGTTCTGGAGTAGGGAACAATCGCTTAGAAATAAGCAAAAAAACTATGGGCATTCCCGTTATTGCAATTGGCATCCCAACAGTCACCACCTCTGTAACTATTGTCCTAGATACAATTAAATACTTATATAAACATATCTCATATATAAAAGAACACGACAGTACCTTTAAACTATCATTTCGGAAGAAAAATTACAAAGATAAATTAACCAACCAAGAATTATCTCCAAATGATAAAGAAGCTTTATTAGGATTATTTGGATCATTACCAGATAATGAACAAAAACATCTAATTGATGAAGTTCTAACCAATACAGAATTGAATCTAATTGTAACTCCCACTGAAATAGACTTTATAATAGATAAACTAAGTAATATTTTATCATCATCTATAAATAATGCTCTTCATCGACAAATAAATCACTACTAAATGTATATAATTAAATATAGGTGATTATATGGCTCATATGAAATTAAAGAAAGTACCCAAGAAAAAGAAATTTAAATATTTTATCTTAATAATCCTCTTATATTTAACATTTTCCTATACTTTTTATTATTCTTTCAAAAATAACAGTCATCTAGCAAACCAAGAGTTTATCAACTTCCTTTTAAACGGAGGAAACATCTCTTTTCAAAACGAATATAAACTTCCAAAACTAATTAATAAAACTATCAATTTCTTCTTAAAAATAGATTTTAAAAATCCCGAAACTATCTTCAATGAAAGTATTTTAGGATATCAAGATAACGAAGAAGATGATACCTATTCCAATTTAGAAAAATTAAAAAAAATAAGTTATTATATAGAAGATCCTAACAAAGTGGATGTTAAAAATCCGCAAGTATATATATATAACTCTCATCAATTAGAAAACTACAATAATGCCAATCTTTCAGTATATGGAATTACCCCAAACGTCTTAATGGCTAGTTATCTATTAAAAGAAAAACTAATTGACGTAGGCATTTCTACTATTGTTGAAGATACCAATCTCACAGAATTCTTAGAATTAAATAACTGGTCTCACGCTAATTCCTATCGTGCCAGTAGAATCTTTATGTTAGATAAAAAGAATACCTATTCCAGTTTAAAATACTATATTGATATTCATCGCGACTCTGTAAGTAAAAATATCTCCACCACAAAAATTAATAATAAACTTTATGCTCGTATTCTCTTCGTCGTAGGAAAAGAACATAATAATTGGGAAAAAAATCTTGAAGTAGTCACTGAAATAAATAAAATTGCTGAATCATCCTACCCGGGATTAAGTAGAGGTATTTATAAAAAAGAAGGTCCAAATGTAAATGGTATCTATAATCAAGATATATCACCTAATACCATCTTAATAGAGTTAGGAGGAGTAGATAATACTATTGATGAAGTTATGTGTACTATAAACGCTTTAACTGATATATTATCTACGTATATAAATGAAAAAAAATAATCCCATAAAACTAATTTTTATCCTAATCATTATTGTCTTCATCTCAGCATATTATATCTCTAATTCTGGTTACTATGAGTATGAACTCCAACAAAGAACTATTATTACTAATGAAAAAATTAAAGAATTTGAAGAAGATGTCAAAAGCGGTAATGACATAGATATAAAAAAATATCTAGATAACGAAAAAAAAGATTATACGAATAAAATAACCAACGCAATGTATAATCTTAGTGAAAAAGGTAACAAATTTACTCGTAAATGTATAACCTATATATTTAAGAAATTAAGCTATTTAGTAGAAGACTAATAATCATAAAACAAAATCCAATTCCAAAAAATAGCTTAGCTTCTTTTTTATTATAATTACATCCCGTAGGTATAAGTTTCCCGATCGATATCTGAATCATTATTCCTGCAATAAAACTAAATAATATTCCTAATATCATATCATTAATAAATTTATCTAAAAATAGCCACGTAATAACTGCTCCTAATAATTCTGATATAGCTGATATAAAAGTATATAATATTGCCTTAAATTTACTACCTGTAGAATAATATATAGGAATAGCTATACTAATTCCCTCTGGAATATTGTGTAAAGTAATTGCTACACATATAGATATACCTAACATAATATTTCTATTACTTACAATAAAAGTAACAATTCCCTCTGGTTGTATTTACTATGCATCACGGTTATTATAAATAATATTCAACTCTTTAAAGTTGAAATAAATATCAATGTTTCCATCTTCGTGTATAGCAATATTTTTAATTAATTTAAGAATTAAGTCACGAGATGGATATTTATTCTTATAATTACTAATTTCTTGCCTTATTTTATCAAAATTATCTTTATCATTATTTAATTTATTTATATAATCATTAATCTCATCTAGTTTATTGCTTGTAATATTGATTTCATTATTTAATTTATCTTGAATTCGATTATACATTTCTTCACTTATTTTTCCTTGCAATTTATCAATATACATGTTGTCTAAAGTCATATTAAGTTTATTTAGTTCATATTCTAATTTTTCTTTTGATTTAAAATAATTATTTATACTTGACTTATCTTGATATTTCTTTAGAACTTTGTTTTCTAATTTTTCATCTAACACTTGACAAACAACATTTTTAATAATATTAATTATCCCAACCTCTAATGTATCATAATCAAAGCCATGAGCACTGCACAATCTATATTCTTTACTATATTTGCGATAATAATTACATACTGTTGTACTTTTACCATTAGATCGTCTTGCCCTAATCCCTATATTATGACCACAATCAGCACAAGTAAGTAAGCCATCAAGTAAAAATATTTCTTTTTTATCATTTCTTTGGCGTTGCTTTGGTAATAATTTTTGTGTTTTATCAAATTCTTCTTTAGATATAATTGGATCATGAGTACTAGGAACAATTATCCATTTATCTTTAGTATTACAAATTATTTTACGATATTTATAACTTAATCTTTGACGCCTATTTTGAATCATATCACCCATATATAGTCTATTTTGAAGTATTTTTTTAATAGTTGTATTGCACCAATAACCGTAGATATTGCCACCATTACCTTTTCGCATCAATTTTCTATTTCTAGTAATTGAAAAAGTAGGAATATTTTCTTTATTTAATACATCTCTGATTTGATTGATTCTAATACCATTTAAAAACATGGCAAATATTCTTTTAACAATTGGTGCTTCAATTTCATCTATGGCTAAATGATTCTTATCGTTTGGATCAATTTTATATCCAAAAGGTGGGCATCCACCAACCCACTTACCTTCTTTCTGCATAGTATGAAGTGCTGTTCTAATTTTCTTAGATAAATCTTTTGCATACATATCATTTAAGATAGCTTTAAAAGGTGCAATATCATTATTAGAGTTATCTAAAAATGTATCAATATTATCAGTTAAAGCAATATATCTAACATTATGTTCTGGAAACCATTTCTCAACATATTCACCAGTACCGATATAATCTCTTGATAATCTAGATAAGTCCTTAGTAATTACCATATTTATTTTGCCTGATTCAATATCTTTAAGTAATCTTTGAAAATTAGGTCTATTAAAATTAGTACCAGTATAACCATCATCAATATAAATATCTATAAGATTAAATCCTTTTTCTTTAACATAATTAGTAAGTAATATCTTTTGATTCTCGACACTTTCACTCTCACCAAGTCGTTCATCTTCTTTAGATAGTCTTATATAAATTGCAACATAAAATTCTTTTATTATATTTCCTATATTATTATACACATTGCCTCCTTAATAGAAATATAATATTGGTTAAAATAATGATAACGCATAATCATTGATTTGTAAGCCTCAAATTATTTAAATAATTAGTAATATAATTAATTAATAAAGTATTTAATTCATCACCATTATTATCATAATATAAATTAAATTTTAATTCTTTCAATCTATCAACCCCCTTTTATTATTAGAAGACTATCTAATTAAATTTATGATAAAAAAAATTTATTATTAAATAAAAAAATAAATGATAATGTTGCTATAAATTTAATAAAACCATTATCTAAAAAATCATTAAAATTTATAAAATCTACGGCCATAACTTTGGCCATTTTTATAACATAAATATAAATAAATTACAATCAATTTAATAACAAAATAAAAGCAGGATAAATCCTGTTTACAAACAACTCACCAGTGGTGAGTTTTCCCTTATCTCATAAGGGTTTATTAAAAATACAAGAGTTTACATTTTAAAATATTGTTATATAACTGTTAACTTTTATTTCTTATAAAATAAGGGCTGTATAACAAACGTACACACTTATTAGATAGTAAAAAATGCTATTTATGGCCTAACTTACGGCCATAAAATTATAATATTGGGGAATTGGTTAAATATAAAAAAAGTACTAATCTTGTTATAAAATTAATATCCTTAATAGACATATTTGCATCTAATATTAAAATTATGTTTAAAAAAGTAATAATGACATATAATATTAATGCAAATGTAATTTTGCAAGTTTTATGCTAAGTATTGACTTTTTGCATAAAATATAGTATATTATTATTGCATTTGAAGAAGTGCAATGATAAGAAAATGTTCTCGCTCCCGGATGGTGCGAGTAATAAATTATTCCGGGCGACAATGTTTCTCGCTCTCGGGTGGTGCGAGTAATAAATTATCCCGAACGAAAATGTTTTGAAAACTCTGTTAATATAATAGAGTTTTCTTTTTATATATGGTATACTATTTATCGGAGTTGATAGTCTATGAAAATTAAAACAGGTTATTTATATCATATAAAAGATAAATATTTTGATGTTGTAAATGATGATAATTTAATGACAAATCATGAACGTGGAAAAAAGCGTCCAACATATTTCACTATTAAAGATAAAGATATATTATGGTTTATTCCATTAAGTAGTAAAGTTGATAAATATAGAAAAATTTTAGATAATAAAATGAAAAAATATGGTCGCTGTGATACTATACTTATTAGAGAAATCTTAGGTAAAGATTCAGTGGTCTTATTACAAAATGCTTTTCCTACTTTAGAAAAATATATCGATCATGAACATTTACTTGACAATGGTAAACCTGCTAAGGTTGTTGAAACATTAAAAGATGAGATACTACAAAATTTTAAATATTTATTAAAATTAAAATCTAAAGGTGTAAATTTGTTTTTTACCGATATTGATAAAATTAAAAAGCAAATGCTTGAAGAATTAAAATAGAACCTATATTTAGAGAAAAAAATACCAAAATAATAATATATATTATCTTGGGATTTTTATTTTTAACCAATATTATATTTTTTATGATACATAACTTATGCAATCTTCCGGAATATTGTGCAGTATAATTGCTATCATTGATAAAATACCAGTCTTATATAAACTATTTCCCTCACTAAATTTATCAATTGTCTTATCCATAAAAGAAGAAATAACCATTCCTAATATAAGAGTAACAAAAGACAGTAAAATAACTACTATTCCCTTAAAATTACCCCTCAAATAATTAATAGATTCTGGTATTAAATCCATAATAGATATACATATCATAACACCTGAAGCAAAAGAAAGACCTGCACCTATCAACTTATTACTATCTTTAATTTTAACAAAAATTGGTAGTGTTCCAAGTAAAGTAGATAAACCAGCTAAACTAGTTAAAATAAATGGATATAACAAAATAATCACCCAATTAATTTTATGAATTAATTTATATTTTATTATCTAAAAAAGAATAATAATAAAAAGAAAAAATTAGTTTTTGTAGTAATACTTTTATAAGAAGATTCTCAAAAAAGAACAAAATAATTCTTATAAAAAACAAATAAACTACCAAAATAATAATATAGATTATCTTAGTAGTTTCTATTTTTAATTTTGTAAAAAATAGAATAATAGTAAAAGTAAAAATTAAAAAAATAAATAAAAATTTAAATAACCATATTATTAAAGTGCACCAATTTTTACATCTTATAACTTTTAATTAATTAACCACAATAGTAATGTAGTCTTAAGGAGTGATAGACTATGAAGAAATTTACTTTCTCATTACTTCTTCTATACTTATTTATTCCCTTATCCGTCTTTGCATATTCTGATTATATTATTGCCTCCGGAGAAAGTATTGGCATTGAATTAAAAGCCGATCACGTTCTAATCGTAGGTTCATATGATATTGGCACTCATAACATTTTAAAAGATACAGATTTAAAAATAGGTGATAAAATAACCAAAATAAATAATCAATCCGTCTCAAGTGTTTTAGATGTTAGCAAAATAATTAATGAGATAAACAAAGATAATGTTACTATAACCTATATAAGAAATGACAAAGAATATCAAGCAAACATTAAACTATATAAAGAAGATGATGAATACCGAACAGGATTATATATAAAAGACACTATAAGAGGAGTAGCTACACTTACTTATATTGATAAAGAGAATAAAACTTTCGGTGCCCTAGGCCACGAAATAATTGAAAAAACTACTAAAACTAAATTTAGTACTAAAAATGGTACTATCTTTAAATCAACCATCACTGGAATTACTAAAAGTAAAGATGGTTCACCTGGTGAAAAAAATGCCAGAAGTGACTCATCTAATGTCTTTGGTGAAGTAAAAGAAAATACCCAAAGTGGAATATTTGGTACATACACAAAAGAAATCCCTACTGCCAAATTATATAAAGTTGTCACCTCCAACGAAATAAAATTAGGTAGTGCCAAAATTCTAACTACAATTAGTGGAAGCAAAGTAGAAGAATTTGATATTAACATCCTAAAAATTAATGACAATTCTAAAACAAAAAACATTTTATTTGAAATCACCGACAAAACTTTACTTGAAAAAACTGGTGGAATAGTTCAAGGTATGAGTGGTAGTCCAATTATTCAAAATGATAATATAATTGGTGCCGTAAACTACGTTCTAGTAGACAAGACAAATAAAGGATATGGAATATTTATTACCAATATGTTAGAAGAAGCCGAAAACTAGGAAAAAATTCCTAGTTTTTCCATATATTAAATTTACAAATGTCGCTAATTTTCTTATTTAGCCTTGACTAGTTTTAACTAAATGTTTATAATTATATTTAGGTAGAGTGATTATATATGAAAAGACTATTAACAATAATTTTTGCTATTATAATTATAACAATCAATTCTAATAATGTTTTAGCCTTAACAGTAAATGAAGAAAATATCAGTATGAATATTAGTCAGGAAAAAAGAGTTGAATTATATGCTAACGTTGAAGAAAATATAACTGCCGTTGAATTTGACTTATATTTTACTACATATGATATTCCCGCTAATTTTAAATCTAACAGTGGAATAACTGATACTAATCCAAATGGACCTCATCACAAATTAACTCTTAGTACTAGTGCTAAAGGGCAAGTATTATTAGGTCAAGTTGTTATCAGTACAAGAAGTAACCCCAAAGATAAATCCGGAACAATTAATCTTCAAAATGCCACTGCTATTACCGAATCAGGAAAAACCATAAGACTAAACAGTAAAAATATAGAAATAAGTATTGTCACAAAGCAAGAAACTAAGGAAGACACCAAAGATGATAATAAAGATAAAAACTATAATCTCCTAAAATCCATCGATTCTAAAATAGTAAAAATAAACTTAGAAAATAACGTCTATGAGTATAAAGTAGTTATTAAAAATGATATTCAAGAATTAGATCTAAAGCCTATTGCTATAAAAGATAATTACAAAATAGAAGTATCTAATCAAAAAATATCAGAATTAACTGATAATAAAATAACCATAAAAGTAACTGACGATGAAAAACATACCCAAGAATATACTATAAAAGTAGAAGTTTTAAAAGAAGTTGAACACGTAAAAATAGATGATGATGTTTTTAAAGAAAAAAATAATTATCAAGGGACTTGGTTAATATTAATAATAATTTTAACATTTTTCCTAGTATTAGGATTGTTACTATTAAAGAAAGGAAAGTAAAGGTTGAATTGCAATGGCTAAATTAAAAAATTTTTTAAATAAAAAAAGAATAAGAATAATAATGTTTATAATACTAGATGTTTTAGCATTAACACTATGTTCTTTTTTAGCGTTAGCACTTAGATTGGATTTTCACTTAGAACAAAATTATATTAACAATATATATAAATATCTATTTACAGATTCATTAATCCTAATTTGCATTTTCTCTATATTTAGATTATATAAAAGTATGTGGTCATATGCTTCAATTAATGAAACAATTAATATTATTATTTCCTGTAGTATCTATGAAATAATATCATTTCTATATAAACAAATATTAGAAGTTAACTTACCAAGAAGTTTCTATATAATTGAACTATTCCTACTATATATTTTTATCGGAGCAATTAGATATTCATACCGTATTGCTAGAGTAATAAAAGATTATTACCACGAAAAAAGTGGTTTAACTAACACAATGATTATCGGTGCTGGCGAAGCCGGAAGAATGCTTATCACTGAAATATATAATAATAAAGTAAATTTTAACAATAAAATTTGTTGTATTATCGATGACGACAAAAATAAAATTGGTAGCTATATCAAAAATATTCCTGTTGTTGGCAATCGAGAATATATTGAAAAAGCCGTTGAAAATTATAACATTGAAGAAATAATTATTGCAATGCCCTCCATCGGAAGAGAAAATTTAAACATTATAATTGATGAATGCCAAAAAACAAATTGTACCATTAAAACCCTTCCTGGATTAAATGAATTAGTAGGTAAGCCTACGATGAAGAAAGTAAGACCATTGTCTTATGAAGACTTCTTAGGAAGAAAAGAAATTGTCGTAGACTTAAAAGAAATTTCAAAAAGCCTTTGCAACAAAGTAATTCTAGTAACTGGTGGTGGTGGATCCATCGGCAGTGAATTATGTCGTCAAATTGCCAAATGTCAACCAGAAGAATTAATTATATTTGATATATATGAAAATAATGCCTATGACATCGAACAAGAGTTATTAAGAAATTATCCCAAGTTAAATCTTAAAACAATTATCGGTTCTGTTAGGGATTATGCCAGAGTAGAAAGTGTTTTTAAAGAATACCATCCAGAATATGTTTTTCACGCTGCCGCTCATAAACACGTTCCCTTAATGGAAGCCAGTCCCAACGAAGCCATAAAAAATAATTGCCTAGGAACATTAAATGTTGTTAAATTAGCAGATATCTATAAAGTCAAAAAATTTGTTTTAATTTCATCAGATAAAGCCGTAAGACCAACTAATGTTATGGGAGCTACTAAAAGAATTTGCGAAATGATTATTCAAACCTATAACAAAAAATCAAAAACCGACTATGTTGCTGTAAGATTTGGTAACGTCCTAGGGTCAAATGGAAGCGTCATCCCACTATTTTTAAAGCAAATCGAAGAAGGCGGACCAGTAACTGTAACTCACAAAGATATTACCAGATTCTTTATGACAATTCCTGAAGCAGTATCACTAATCCTTCAAGCCTTTGTATATGCTGAAGGTGGAGAAATCTTCGTCTTAGATATGGGAAAACCCATAAAAATATATGACTTAGCAAAAAAAATAATTCGTTTTAAAGGCTATGAACCATTTACCGAAATGCCTATCAAAATAACAGGCTTAAGACCAGGCGAAAAATTATATGAAGAATTACTTATGGATGAAGAAGGACTAAAAGAAACTCCTAATAAACTAATCCATATTGGTAAACCAATTGAAATGAATGAAAAGAAATTCTTAAATGATTTAGAAAAATTAATTGAATATTCATACAAAAATAATAAAGATATAAAAGAAAGAATTGCTAAAATAGTAGAAACTTATAAAATAGATAGAAGAGAGAAGGAATAAAATGAAGAAGCAAAAAAATATACCTTTTTCCCCACCGGATATTACTGACAAAGAAATTAATGAAGTAGTAGATACACTAAAATCAGGTTGGATTACAACAGGCCCTAAAACTAAAGAATTCGAAAAAAGAATTGCCAAATTTTGTCACACCGATAAAGCAGTTTGTTTAAATTCTCAAACCGCTTGTCAGGAAATGACTCTAAGACTATTAGGAATTGGACCTGGCGATGAAGTAATTACATCAGCATATACTTATACTGCTAGTGCCAGTGTCATAAATCACATCGGAGCAAAAATTGTTTTAGTAGACACTCAAAAAGACTCCTATGAAATGGATTATAACAAATTAGAAGATGCCATCACCGAAAAAACCAAAGCTATAATCCCTGTAGATATTGCTGGAGTAATGTGTGACTACGATAAAATATTTACAATTATTGAAAAAAAGAAAGCTCTATTTACTCCTAATAATGATATTCAAAAATTATATGGAAGAATCATAGTATGTGCAGATGCCGCTCACTCATTTGGAGCCACATACAAAGGACAACCCTCAGGAAGTGTTGCTGACTTTACAAGTTTTTCTTTTCACGCTGTTAAAAACCTAACTACTGCAGAAGGCGGAGCAGTCACCTGGAAAAATATCAAAGGCTTAGACAACGAATGGTTATACAAACAGTTTATGCTAATATCCCTACATGGTCAATCAAAAGACGCTTTAGCAAAGACAAAATTAGGAGCTTGGGAATATGACATTATCTCTCCTGCTTATAAATGTAATATGACCGATATAATGGCTGCAATAGGATTAGCCCAATTGAAAAGATACCCCTCACTCTTAAAAAAAAGAAAAAAATTTATTGAATTATATGAGTCATTGCTTAATAAAGAAAAAATAGAAATAATTAAGCATTATAAACCAAATAGCAATTCAAGTGGACATCTACTATTAACCAGAGTAAAGGGAATCACTGAACAAGAAAGAAATGAAATAATTATTAAATTAGCCGAACACGGCATTTCATCAAATGTTCATTACAAACCTTTACCAATGCATACAGCATATAAAAACCTAGGATTCAATATTGCTGACTATCCTAACGCTCACAACCTGTATAAAAATGAGATTACTCTACCATTACACACCCTACTAACTACAAAAAGTATTAAATATATATGTGCAATATATAATGAAATAATCGGTAAAAAGTAAATGTATAAATTATTTTTAAAAAGAATACTTGATCTACTATTATCAATTATCCTAATTCCAATTATTGTAGTTATAGGAATACCCGTAGCACTATTAATTTTTTTTGATGATAAAGGACCAATTTTTTATAATGGAGAAAGATTAGGGAAAAATGGTAAAATATTTAAAATGTATAAATTTAGAACTATGAAAGTTAATTCAAAAGACATAAGAAATAAAGATGGTTCTACATTTAATGGTGAAAATGATCCTCGATTAACAAAAATTGGTAAAATATTAAGAAAAACAAGTATTGATGAACTACCGCAGATAATTAATGTCATAAAAGGCGATATGAGTCTAGTTGGACCTAGACCAGACTTACCAGAACACATTAATTTATACACCAAGAAAGAAAGAAAGAAACTATTAGTATCGCCTGGAATAACTGGCTATAACCAAGCATATTTTAGAAATTCAATTACTTGGAAAAAAAGATTAAAAAATGATGTATATTATGTTGAAAATCTAAGTTTTATACTAGATTTGAAGATACTATATAATACAATTAAAATGGTCATAAGAAAAGATGGTGTTTATATTGAAAAAAAATGAATTTTATGAACTAAAGTGGGATAGTAATTATTTCAATATTCCATCATATAGAATAAACTTATATGCTAAGTTAAAAAACATAAATGAGATATTAGATAAAACTAAAAAATATAAGTTTATTACAATATATAATTACAACAACAATGATATAAATAATTATCTTTTAAGAATGCTATCAAATTGTTTCTTAGCAGATGTTAATGTTTGCTTTGAAAGAAAAATAGAGAATAAAGAAAATAAGACAGTAGATAAAAAAGTTAAAATAGTGAATAATTATGAAGAAAATGAAAAAATATTAAATATTGCAAAAAACTCATTTAAATACTCTAGATTTTTAAATGATAAGTATTTAGAAAATACAAAATCAAAGAATATTTATTGGAATTGGGTCAAAAATTCATTTAACAACAAAAATAAATATTTTTGTTTATATCAAGATAAAGGCTTTTTATTATTTAATATAAAAGATAGTATAGCAACAATTGAGTTAATTGCCGTAGACAGTGAAGAAAGTGGAAAAGGTGTCGGTAGTAAACTTATTGATGGACTAAGTTCATTTTGCACAACAAATAACATCCAAAAAATTATAGTTGGTACTCAGCTAAATAACCTTGTTGCACAAAAGTTTTATCTAAAGAATGGATTTAATGTAGTACAGTACAATTCAATATATCATTATTGGAATAGGTGACATAAAATGAAAATATTATATTTAACAATAAATTTTCCATTAGAAAAAGATGGCAACAACATATATACCGATTTAGCAGAAGAATTATCACTTGACAACGCCGTTGATGTCATAGTAACAAACGGAAATGTTCAAAAAACAAATTGTAGTATCGAAAGAAAAATGAGAGTTATTAGAGTAAAAACAGGAAAGATATTTAATGTAAATGTAATTAAAAAAGCAATTTCTTATTTGATATTACCATATCACATTATAAAAAGTGTAAATAAATATTTAAAAAAAGAAAAATATGATCTAATAATTTATACTGCACCACCAGTGACTATTGTAAGTGTCATAAAAATATTAAAAAGAAATTATAAATGTAAAACACTTTTAATGCAAAAAGATATATTTCCAGATAATGCCGTAGATATAAATATAATAAAGAAAAAATCCTTACCATATTATATATTCAGACAAAAAGAAAAAAAACTATATGCTGTATCAGACTATATTGGATGTATGTCAAAAGGAAATATTGATTATATAATATCACATAATCCAAAATTAAAAAACAATAAACTATTTTTACTGCCAAATGCAATAAGAATTAAAGATGTTGAAAAAGGAACATATAATATTAGAAAAAAATATAATATACCTAAAAATAGCGTTCTTGCACTCTATGGAGGTAATTTTGGAAAGCCACAAGGAGTAGACTTTATAAAGAAAGTAATACATAATTATAAAAACAGAAAAGATATTTATTTTATTTTTGCTGGTAAAGGAACCGAAAAAAATCAATTTTATAATTATATTAATGAAAATGATTTTAATAATGTAATAGCATTAGATTACTTGACAACTACTGAGTATTCAAAACTATTAAATGACGTAGATATTGGTCTTATATTTCTTGATTCAAGATTTACAATTCCAAATATACCATCAAGAATGCTATCATATTTAGAGTATAGTATACCGATAATGGCAGCTACTGATAAGAATACAGATTTAAAAGAAATACTAACAGATAATAATTGTGGTTTTTGGTGTGAGTCTTCAAGCATTAAGAATTTTGATATTAAATTTAATCAATTAATTGCAAACAAGAGTTTACGTAAAAAAATGGGTGAGAATGGTAGAAAATTACTAATCACTGAATATGATGCAAAACTAGTAGCAAAAACAATTAATAACATATTAAAATGATTAAAGGAGTCTAACTATGAATGTATTAATTATTTTGTCAGATAATGTATATCTTACACCGTATCTTTCTTATTATACAAACTTACTTGAACAAAATTCAATAGACTATGATGTAATGTATTGGGACAAAAATAAAAATGAATTTATTTCAAACGATAAATATTACAGATTTTCAATAAATAAAAGTGGATATATTAACAAATTAATCGGATATATCAAATATAAACACATGATTTTAAGACAAATAAGTAAAAAATCATATGACCTAATTATTCCCCTTCATCCACAGACATCATTTATAATTTATAAAAAGTTAATAAAAAAATACCATAAAAAATATATATTTGACATAAGAGATTATAGTTATGAAAAATATTGTTTATACAGAAAAATTCAAAAAAAACTAATTAACAATTCTTTATTAAATGTTATATCATCACCAGGGTACAAAAAGTTTTTGCCTCAAGGGAATTATTATATTTGTCATAACGTACCAAATGAAAAAAATATTAATGTATACCAAACAAGCAGAAGAGATACAAATAAAAAAATACAAATAAGCTATATTGGACTGATTAGATTTATGGAGCAAAACATTAAAATTATAAATTTTTTTAAAAACGACCCAAGATTTCAATTAAATTTTGTTGGAACAAACTCAAAAAAAATAGAAGAATACTGCAAAAAAAATAATATTAAAAATGTAACATTAATTGATACATTTCCAAAAAATAAAACTTTAGAATATTATAAACAAGCGGATATAATTATGAATTTATATGGCAATAATACCCCATTATTAAATTATGCACTATCAAATAAACTGTATTATAGTGCTTGCCTATATAAACCAATTTTAGTCTGTCCGAAGACTTATATGTCAGAAATAGTAAGCAAATATAATTTAGGATATGAACTTCATATGAAAGAAAAAAAAGAATTAGATGATTTATATAAGTATTATAATGAAATTAATATTAATTCATTTAAAAGTAATAGTCGAAAATTTATGAATAAAGTGTACCAAGCAAACAATAAATTAACAAAAAAAATAACAAATGAATTAATAAGATTAAAAAAGGAGTGTAAAAATGATTAAAGTTTTGCATCTATATACGTCTCTTGATTGCGGTGGAGTAGAGAGCTTTTTGTATAACTATTATTCGAAGATGAATCAAAAAGAAATAAAATTTGATTTTATAGTGCCTGGAAGCAAAGTAGGCTACTTAGAGGAAAAATTAGTAAAATTAAATAGCACTATTTATCACGTAAGTAGTAAACGCAACAATTATATAAAACATTGTGTTGAAGTAAATAAAATTATTAAAAATGGAAATTATGATATTATACATTGCCACGGATACAAATCTGTTCTCGGATTAATAATAGGCAAGCATTATGGATGTAAAGTAAGAATTATTCATAGCCACATGGCGTATGTAAAAGAAAATTGTTTTACCAAAATAATGAGAAAAATTAGTACAATTTTATTAAATAAGTACTCAACCGCAAAATTTGCGTGTGGTCTTGATGCATCAAATTGGTTGTATGGAAAAGAATCAAAACCAGGAGAAATAACCATAATAAATAACGCAATAGATTTAAAAAAATATGCTTACAACGAAAAAAGTAGAAAAAAAATAAGAGAAGAATTAAATGCTCAAGAAAAAATCATTATAGGAAACATTGCAAGATTAACATATCAAAAAAATCAAATGTTTTTATTGCAAGTAATACATTATTTGAAAAAAATCGATAAAAATATCTTGTTATTGTTAGTAGGCAATGGTGAAGATGAAGAAATGCTCAAAAGTGAAGTGAAAAAATTAAAACTTGAAAAAAATGTCTTATTTTTGGGATTACGTAAAGATATACCTGAACTACTTTCAGCAATCGATGTTTTTGTATTACCATCAAGATATGAAGGATTACCTGTAGTTTTGTCAGAAGTACAAGCAGCCGGCGTACCATCAATCGTTTCAGATACAATAACAAAAGAAATTGACGTCACAAGTAATATTAATTATATATCATTAGAAAAAGATCCAAGTTATTGGGCTTCATCAATTTATAAAATATACAAAAATATGAATTATAAAAAACGCTTGGAAAAAAATAGCAAAATGAAATTTGGAAAATATGACATTGACCACCAAGCGGATATGTTATTTAAAAAATATAAATCATTATTAAATGCTACTGATGGAGAAAAAAATAATGAAAAATGATACAACGATAAATATTAAAAACATTATAATAATTTTTATTAATGTTATTTACATTTTAGCGTTTGGTATTTGGGCATATGCCTCTTGGAATAATGAATTTATAATAGAAAATTATGAGAATTGGATTTTTATATGGATTATTCCAATGATAATAGTCCAACTCTTAAGTTTCGTACTAAAAAAAATTAAAACATATGATTTTGTATTATGGTTTACATTGTTATCATACTTATTTATGTTTGGAAGAATATTTATCAAAATATTTGCACTAAATAACAAATTAGCATATGACCCATATATATATTATAATGATTCTATACTTTTTCATTCCTATATATATGCAATTATGAGTTTGATATTAATTTCATTTGGATATACGCTATTTTTTCCAAGCAAATCACTAGTAAGTAATGAATTATCAAAAATAAACATTGACTTTAATTTATATAAAACTGGAAAGTGTATGTTTATATTAGGATTCGTATCAAAAATTATAAACGATGCCAAAATAATAAGTATATTGCAAACTACAAAATCATATATATCATACACAACAGCGGTAAGTTCCGGAATATTCGATGATATTTCTTATTTAACATTGCCGGGTGCGTTTTTTATGTTTTTTAGTGGATGCATGAAAGAAAAAAGAAAAAAAATAATGTTTGTTCTACTATTGGCATATTTCTTTCTATTAATGCTATTAACTGGAAGCAGAAAAATTCAACTGTTTTCTATAATTACTTTATTTTTAGGATATAGGGCATCAGAATGCAAAAACAAAAAAGTTAATATTTTTAAGACAGTATTATCGATATTTTTAGGATTATTTATAATAAATACTCTTGTAATAATAAGAAATAATAGATTTTCATTAGGTAATATTTTTAATCAATTAACTTTAAATTTTCTAAGTTTCAACACATTAAAAAACTTGTTTGGTGAATTATGTGCAGAATCTAGTATGACACTATTAACAGTAGCATCAACAATTAAAACTGTTCCATCAATTCTAGAATTTGAATATGGGAAAACATTATTACGTACTATACCATCATTTTTACCTATTGGTTGGCTAGTTGGAGATTTTTTTAATAAAGCAACAGCAACATATGTAATAAACGGATATACAAAAATACCAGTAGGATCATCATTAATTGCAACATTATATTGGAATTGGGGATACATCGGAGGATGGATTTTTGCCTTTATATTTGGTGCTTTGGTTAGTAAAATTAATATCAACAAAAATGATATAAAAATTAATCAAAGAGAAAAAATGGGAATGTATTTTGCAATATTTTCTTATTTAATTATATTAGTAAGAAGCGATATTTTTGATATATATAGAGGATTATGTTATTTATTTATAAGCAAATATGTCATACAAAAAATCATACAAATGAAAGGAGCAATAAAATGAATATAATATTACACGGGGCAACCAATTGTAATTCTAGTAATTATGGTGACTATATTTATGGAAAAATGATCTATGATTATCTAAAAAAGCAAAAAGTTAATTGTTGTTTTTATCAGCCATCTGATTTTTTTAAAAAAAATCTAGTTGATTATCCTGAAGATAACATAGATCTTAAAGATGCTACTGCCATGATATATATACCAGGGGGATATTTTGGAGAAGGACATAACGCAAAACTAAAAGAAAACATAGTTCACTTCTTACGATTTATGCCAATAGGAATTAGGGCAAGTTATAAAAAAATACCAATAGCAGTACTAGCTATTGGAGCCGGTCCAAATAACTGCTGGTTTATGAACAGGGGCATAAAAAAAATATGCAAACATGCCAAATTTATTACTGTAAGAGATATAGAATCTTATAATGCACTGAATAAACTTACAAAAAATAAAGCTAATATAATTGAAAGTTTTGATTATATTATCTTAAATAACTACATTGAAAATAAAAAGTATAAACAAATAGAAGAAATTAGAAAAAGCAAAGGCAATAAAAAAATTTTATTAATACATTACAATCATTCGGAAATTGCCTTAGAAAAATTTGCCACATCACTTAATAAATTTCTGATTAATAATAATGAATATTACATAGTAATTACCGCTGATTCAATATTAGAAAATGAAGATGAACTGTTTACTAAATTTAATAATATTTGTAACAAAGTAAATTATCATTTTATATATAACAATCCGAATGAATTAACAGAATTATTAAATATAAGTGATATTGTCTTAACTTGCAAATTACACGTAGGTGTTGTCGCTTCATTGTTTCACAAATCAGTTGTGGTAGCGGCATGTCATCCTGAAAAGACAAAAAGATTTTATGATGCCATAGGTGAAGTTGATAGATGCACATCATTGTTTGAAGCGAGTGTTGATGATATAGTTGAACTACTGAACAAGTATCAAAATAAAAAAATTGAAATACCCAAAAAATTATTTGAAAAAGCAAATATAACAAAAGTTGAATTAGATAAATTCTTAAAGGAACTAAATCATGAAAACTCAAAATAAAATTTTATTTAAAAATACAATTTCTCTATATATTATGAACATAGTTAAATTACTATTTCCAATTTTAACTTTGCCATATTTAACCCGTATTTTGACAACAAACACATATGGTGTTGTAGTTTATGTAAAGTCCATTATAGTATACGTACAACTAATAATTGATTATGGCTTTCTATTATCGGCAACAAAAAAAATTACAATGATTCAAGGTGATAAAAAAGAAGTTGGAAAAATAGTTGGAGATACAATTGTTGAAAAAATATGTTTATCTCTTGTCGCTTTAATTATATTTATAATACTGACATTTACTATACCAATTTTGGCCAATTATAAAGGATTCGCTCTTTTATATTTTCTATCATCTGCAATAACTATATTTATTCTAGACTTTTTATATAGAGGAATTGAAAAAATGAATTTGATAGCTATTCCTTATGTTGTATCAAAAACTATTAGTACAGTTCTATTATTCGTTTGTGTAAAATCAGACAAGAACTTAATGTTAATAGCTATTCTTGAGGTAATAGGCAATCTTTTTGCAGCAATAGTATCAATGATGTTGTTAAAAAAAGAAAATATTTTCGTTTCTATCACAAACATGAAGAAATGGATACATGACATCAAAGAATCAACAGTATATTTCATATCAAATTTTGCTACAACTATTTTTGGAGCATTAACTACAATTATTATTGGATTTTATTTTTCAACAAATGAAATTGCCTATTGGGGATTATGTATGCAAATATTATCTGCTACTAAAGCTTTGTACAATCCCATAACTAATAGTCTATATCCTTATATGATAAAAAGCAAAAATTTAAAAATAATTAATAAAATTAATACAATAATGCTAATTCCAATGATTATTGGATCAATAATTGTATTCATATATTCAGCAGACGTTGTTAAAATAATAGGCGGGGAAAAATATATATATGCGGGCAGTATATTGAAATACTTGTTGCCGGCATTTATATTTAGCTTCTATTCAATGATATATGGATGGCCAGTTTTAGGGGCAATAGATAAAAATAAAGAAACCACAAAAACTACAATAATTGCATCTATATCGCAAATAATAGGAATGTTTATAATTATATATTTTAAAAAGTTTGATTTAAAATATTTTGCTATAAATTGTAGTATTTCAGAAATGTTACTATTTTTAATGAGATACATATATTATTTAAAAAACAAAAAATCTTTTAATTATTCGGAGGTAAAAAAATGAGTATATTCAAAGGGAAAACATTATTAATTACTGGAGGAACAGGTTCTTTTGGTAATGCTGTATTGAAAAGATTTTTAGATACAGACATTGAGGAAATTAGAATATTTTCTCGTGATGAAAAAAAACAAGAGGATATGCGTATAAAGTATAAAAATGATAAAATAAAATTTTATATTGGTGACGTTAGAGATTATCGTAGTATCGATGATGCAATGGATGGAGTTGATTATATATTTCATGCTGCTGCTCTAAAGCAAGTGCCCAGTTGTGAATTTTTTCCACTTGAAGCAGTTAAGACTAATGTTTTAGGAACCGATAATGTTCTTGAAGCAGCCATTAATCATTGCGTAAAAAAAGTAATCGTTTTAAGTACTGATAAAGCCGCTTATCCGATTAACGCTATGGGTATGAGTAAAGCTATGATGGAAAAAGTAGCAATTGCCAAAGGAAGAAACTTAAAAAAAGAGCAAACAATAATATGTCGTACAAGATATGGAAATGTAATGGCTTCACGTGGCTCAGTTATTCCACTTTTTCTTGAACAAATAGATAGCGGGCAGCCACTTACAATAACAAATCCAAAAATGACGAGATTTATGATGACTCTTGAAGATGCAGTTGATTTAGTTTTATACGCTTTTGAGCATGGAGAACAGGGAGATTTATTTGTACAAAAAGCCCCTGCCGCTACTATAGACGTTTTAGCTAAAGCCATCAAAAAAATCAAAAATAGTGATGCACCAATCAACTGTATAGGTACTAGACATGGTGAAAAGCTATATGAAGTGTTAGTAACAAAAGAAGAGATGATAAATGCCATTGATATGGGAGAATATTTTAGAATACCAGCTGATAATCGCAATCTAAACTATCAAAAATATATCAATGAAGGAAATGCAGATTTAGAACATATTGAAGAATATAATTCACATAATACAAGAAGATTAGACATTGATGGTATGGTTGAATTATTAAAGAAACTGGATTTATTTAAGTAGGTGACATATGAAAATATTAATTACTGGATCAAACGGATTTATAGGCAAAAATTTAGTATCTGAATTAAAGAATAGAGGATATAACGAATTGTATGAATGTGATATAGCTACAACAGAACAAGAATTAAATGAATATGCTAAAAATTGTGAATTTGTCTTTCATTTAGCTGGTGTAAATAGACCATTAAATAATGAAGAATACATGAGCGGTAATTTTGGCTTTACTAACAAATTACTAAGCCTATTGAAAAAATATAACAATAAGTCTCCTATATTAATTACTTCATCAATTCAAGCAAAGCTAGATAATGCTTATGGAATATCTAAAAAAGCTGGTGAAGATTTAATCTTTAAATATGCAAAAGAAGAAGACGTAAAAGTATATGTATATCGTTTAACTAACGTATTTGGTAAATGGTGCAAACCTAACTATAACAGTGTCATAGCTACATTTTGTTATAATATAAGTCATAACCTAGATATAAAAATCAATGACGAAAACACAGAATTAAATTTAATATATATTGATGATGTAATAGCTACATTTATTAATACTATGGAAAAAAAACTAGATAAAAATAGCAAATTCTATAAAGTGATTCCAGAGTATAAAATAAAACTTGGCAAAATTGTGGAATTATTATATAGCTTTAAAGAATCAAGAAATAATCTACTAATTCCTAATATGAAAGATCCTTTTTCTAAAAAACTATATAGTACATACCTTAGTTATTTAGAAGAAAATGATTTTAGTTATAAATTAAAAATGAATACAGATAATAGAGGATCATTTACAGAACTGTTTAAAAGCATCGACCGTGGGCAAATATCAGTAAACATTGCTAAACCAGGAATTACTAAAGGCAATCATTGGCATCATACCAAAAACGAAAAGTTTGTTGTTGTAAGTGGAAAAGGATTAATTCAATTTAGGAAAATAGATGATTCAAAAATTATTGAATATCACGTAACTGGTGATGATATCACAGTGGTAGATATTCCAGTTGGATACGCACATAATATTATTAATGAAGGGGATACAGAATTAATAACCGTTATGTGGTGTAATGAATTATATGATAAAGAAAAGCCAGATACATATTTTATGGAGGTATAAATGGAAAAATTAAAAGTAATGGTAGTCGTAGGAACAAGACCAGAAATTATAAGATTATCTGAAGTGATTAAAGCAATTGATAAATACTTTAATTTAATATTAGTGCATACAGGGCAAAACTATGATTACACATTAAATGAAATATTTTTTAAAGAATTTGGATTAAAAGAACCAGATTATTATCTAAATTCTCCAGGAAAAAATTTAGGAGAAACCGTTGGTAATATTATTGCCAAAAGTTATGAAGTAATAAATAAAGAAAAGCCAGATGCTTTACTTATTCTTGGTGACACTAATAGTTGTTTAGCAGCATATTCTGCAAAAAGACTCAAAGTACCAATATTTCATATGGAAGCGGGTAATAGATGCTTTGATTTTAATGTACCCGAAGAAATTAATCGTAGAGTAGTTGATCATATAAGTGATATCAATTTAGCATACACAGAAAATGCTAGAAGATATTTAATTAATGAAGGAATAAAAAATGACTTTCTTTATGTAACAGGATCACCAATGGCGGAAGTTTTAAATGCTAATATGAAATCAATTGATAATTCAAAAATTCTAGAGAAATATAATTTAAAAGAAAAAGATTATTTTGTTGTGAGTGCTCATAGAGAAGAAAATATTGATTTAGATGATAATTTTGCAAAACTGGTTAATAGTTTAAACAAAGTAGCAGAAATTTATCAAAAAAAGATAATATTTTCTACTCATCCAAGAACAGCTAAAAAAATTAAAGAAAAAGACATCAAATTTAATAGTTTAATAGAAAATATAGAACCATTAGGATTTTTTGATTATGTTGCTCTTCAGAAACATGCATATTGTGTTTTATCAGATAGTGGTACAATTCCAGAAGAAAGTTCAATTTTAAATTTTCCTGGTGTATCTCTAAGAACAAGTACAGAAAGACCAGAAGCATTAGATGGCGGTGGAATAGTTTTAGGTGGAATTAATGAAAGAGATATCTTAAACAGTATCAGCTTAGCCGTTGACTCTTTTAAAGAAAGTAAAGAAAACCCTGTTAAAGATTACAGAGATATTAATGTTTCAGAAAAAGTAGTTAAAATAATTCAAAGTTATTACAATATTATTAATGACAGAATATGGAAAAAGAAATAGCACAAGGAAGTGATAAATTTATGAAAAAAGTAATGCTTGTATTTGGAACGAGACCAGAAGCTATAAAAATGTGTCCTTTAGTAAATGAACTAAAAAAAAGAAAAAAAATAGAGACAGTTGTCTGTGTAACTGGTCAACATAGACAAATGTTAGATCAAGTTTTAGAAGCATTTAATGTAGTACCAAACTATGATTTATCAATAATGAAAGAAAAACAAACACTATTTGACATAACTACCAACATTCTAAATAAAATAAGAGAAGTATTAGAAAAAGAGAAACCGGACGTCGTACTTGTACACGGAGATACTTCAACAACATTTGTTACAGCTTTAGCTTGTTACTATTTACAAATTCCTGTTGGTCATGTTGAAGCAGGATTAAGAACATATGATATCTATTCGCCATACCCAGAAGAATTTAATAGACAAGGCGTAAGTATAATTGCCAAATACAACTTTGCCCCAACAGAATTAAGTAAGAAAAATTTAATCAATGAAGGCAAATCAGAAAAAAATATCTATGTAACAGGAAACACTGCCATAGATGCTCTAAAAACCACTGTAAAAAAAGACTATAAAAATGCAATATTAGAGTGGGCCAGTGACAGTAGACTAATAATCTTAACCGCCCACAGAAGAGAAAATCTCGGAGAACCATTAAAACATATGTTTAAAGCCATTAAACGAATAGTAGAAGAATTTCCGGATATAAAAGTAATATATCCTATACATATGAACCCGGTAGTAAGAGAAACAGCCAACGAAATACTTGGAAATGATAGTAGAATTAGAATTATTGAACCATTAGAAGTATTAGACTTTCATAACTTTTTAGCAAGAGCATATCTAATTTTAACCGATAGCGGAGGTATACAAGAAGAAGCTCCATCATTAGGTAAGCCAGTACTAGTAATGCGAGATACAACCGAACGCCCAGAGGGAATAAAAGCAGGAACTCTTAAATTAGTTGGAACACAAGAAGAAACAATATATAAGGAATTTAAAAACCTTTTAACAAATAAAGAAGAATACAGTAAAATGGCAACAGCATCAAATCCATACGGCGATGGTACCGCATGCATTAAAATTGCCAACATTTTAGAAAAATCACTTGATGAAAAACAATAAATTATCAATAATTTTCACCCTAGCTTGGATGGCCATAATTTTTACAATGTCATCATTTAATTCTATTGAATCAGCCAATCAATCAAATTATATAGTAAATATAATATCTAGTGTACTAAATATAAATAATATAGAATTACTAAATTTAATAATTAGAAAATTAGCTCACTACATAGAATATTTAATCCTAGGAATACTTGTAATAAATATGTTTATTAAAAATAATATTCCCAAATCATATTTAATATCTATAATATTCTGTGTTATATATGCTATAAGTGATGAAATTCACCAATTCATAATACCAGGCAGAGCCTGTCAAATAAAAGATATCCTAATAGATAGTATCGGTTCAATTACAGGTATCTATTTATATAAATTAATTAGCAAAAGAAAAAAATCTATCAATTAAAGAAACTGTAAAAATGACAGTTTCTTTAATTTTAAAAATCTGATAACATAAAATATCAAATATTTTCTTATAATTACTTATACGTAAACATCATCAAATATCTGTTAAAAGTACCTTTCCAAAAAACAAATTCTACTAAATTATAACTATTTGCATAACTAAGATAAATATGATATAAAAGATTTAATATCATATAATTTAATATGATAGATTATGAAAGAATTAAAAGTACCAAAGATGAAGATCTAATATTTATTATATATTACATAATTATTACCCTTTCATTGTATGCAAACCACATAGAAAGAGAATATCTTGTAACAAAAAATAAAGAAAAAGGCGAAAAATATCGAAATACTCTATATATTATCTTTGGAACAGCTACTCTAGTATACATTTACTATACTATCGAAGGATTTAAAGAATTAAATAAAAGTCCTAACGAAGAGGATAAAAGATTAAATGAATTAGCTCTATTAGCCAGTATATTAGTATTAATAAGTGGATTTATATACTTATATATAATTTATAAAGATAAAGATATAAATGTAGAAATAGCCTTTAATTAACACAAAAATACATTTTTCTCATATATATCTATATATAATAAAATAAGAGGTGGTCAATGTAAAATTATTATATCTATAAGCATAATAGTATTTTTATTAATAATTGTCTTTTTTACCTCCCTCTTAATTTTTACATTAATAGAAAAAGACAATTAACAATTACCTAAAGAAGAGTTAAATATATAATATCAAGTATAAACAATATTTAACTCTTCTTTATACTTGACAAAATCAATTAATAATATATAATAAATACCTATAAAAGGGGAGTATTTATGACTGATAAAGAAATAATTTATAATAGATACCAAGAATTATTACTACATAAAGATTTTGAATTAACAGTTGAACATTTACAAAAAATTCACGCCTACTTATTTGCCGGGTTTATTCCCAATAGTGGCCAATTTAGAACATATAACATCACCAAAAAAGAAGAAATTTTATATGGAAATAGCGTAATATATGCTGACTACCACAATATTAATGCCTATTTAAAATATGATATTACCTATGAAAAACAAATTGATTATCATAATATTTCATATGAACTATTAATAAAAAGAATTAGTGACTTTCTTCTTAGAATATGGCAAGCACACCCCTTCGAAGACGGTAACACCAGAACTACAATTACTTTTGTTCTAAAATTTTTAAATACCATTGGTTATGATATAGATAGTGAATATTTAAGAATGAACATAAGACAATTAAGGAATTCCCTAGTAATAAGATTATATACAGAAAAAAATACCCCAAATAACATATCTTATCTTCCTTTAGAAGATTTTCTAAGAATGCTAGTTAAAGAAAAATCCCAACAAAATAAAATAAAAAAGACTTTAAAAATACGATAATTAAGATCGTATTTTTAAATTATCAAAAAAGATTGTCAAACAAACTTAAACTATGTTATAATTGTAAAGTAGAGGTGTAATAAAATGGAAGAAATTGATTTAAAAGAATTATTTGAATACGTAAAAAATAAGCTTGGCTTAATAATCGTAATTACTGTAGGAATATGCTTATTAGGATGCATATACGGTTTAGTCTTTCAAAAACCAATGTATAAATCATATACAACCGTCATTCTAGGTAGTAATGCTACAAGTAGTAGTCAAACAATCACTCAAACTGATATCACTATAAACCGTAATCTAGTAGATACATATGCTCAAATAGTTACATCACGCAGAGTATTAGACCAAGTAATTAATGAACTTAACCTAGATATTTCATATGAAAGTCTTAAAAGTAAAATATCTGTTAGTGCCGTTAATAACACTGAAATTATTAAAATTAATGCTGAAGATAATGATGCCATTAAAGCCAAAAACATTGCAAATATTACAGCAAATTACTTCAAAAAAGAAATTGTTGATTTGTATAATATGAATAATGTTAACATTTTAGATGAAGCTATTCAAGAAAAAAATCCATATAACATTAATATAACTAAACAAATCATCGTATACTTTATGATTGGCTTAATTCTTGCTATTGGTATTGTCTTCGTAGTTTTCTATTTTGATAGAACCATTAAATCAGCAGAACAAGTAGAGCAAAAAATAAAATTACCAATATTAGGTAGCGTTGAAGAATATCAGAAAGGTGGTAAAAAATAATGAAAGATGAATTAGTTATTCATAATAGACCAAAGTCAAATATTAGTGAAGATATTCGTACAATCAGAACAAACTTAATGTTTACCTCTTCTGATGAAGAATCAAAAGTAATTTTAGTAACCAGTTCTGTCCCTGGAGAAGGAAAAAGTTTTATCAGTAGTAATTTAGCGGCAGCCTTTGCCCAAACAGGAGAATCAACCCTATTAATAGACAGTGACCTTCGATTAGGAAGAATTCACAAAATTTTCGGATTATCAAATACCAAAGGTCTATCTAATCTATTAATAGATCAAAATATCGTAGATTGTGCTGAATACATAAAAAAGACATCTATTCCCAATCTATATGTTATACCAAGAGGTACTGTTCCTCCAAACCCCAGTGAACTATTAAACTCCACCAATACTAAAAAAATAATTGCCTTTTTAAAGCAAAATTTTGATCATATAATATTTGATGGGGTTCCTATAAATGGACTACCAGACTCTCTAATAATGGCTAGTTTGGTAGATCGTGTAGTAATCGTTACCTCTGTTGGATATACCAAAATAGATGAATTAAATGAAACTAAAAAAGCACTAGAAAAAATAGATGCTAATATTGCTGGAATAGTAATAAACAGAACTTGTCAAGCAAAACGTGGAAAATATTCCAACTACTACGAATAAAGGAGGTAATTATGACCGACACACACTCGCATATATTATTTGGTATAGATGACGGAAGCATTAACCCTGAAGAAAGTCTTCGTCTTCTAAAAAGAATGGCCGAAATTGGTTTCACCGACATAATTTTAACCCCACACTACATTGAAAGTACCGAATATAGTGCCAATAACGAAGAAAAAACCAAACACTTTCTTTACTTAAAAGAAGCTGTCAAACAAAACAATATAAATATCTCACTCCATCTAGGAAATGAGATATTTATTCATAACGACATTTTATCATCTATCAATAATGGATTAATATTTGGATTAAATCAAAGTAACTATCTTCTAATCGAATTACCATTTCATAATCAAATTATAAATCTAGAAGATATGATATATGAGCTTCAAATACAAGGATATATTCCAGTAATCGCTCATCCCGAAAGATATACATATTTCCAAGAAAATCCCAAATTAATAGAACCATTAAAAGAAATGGGTGTCTTATTTCAATGCAATTATTCCAGTATTTTAGGATACTATCATAAAGAAGCTGAAAAATTAATGAAATATCTCTTAAAAAAAGAATATGTTGATTTCCTTGGAACAGATATCCATCATATTAATAAAACATATGTAATTGATAACTTTCCAAAAATAAAAAAAAGTATCATAAAAATTACCGGACCCAAATACTATGATCAAATAATGTCGAATTGTAATAACCTAATAAAATAACTAAGTGGTGATATTATGGAAAATAAAAGAAAAAATTCTTCTCCTAAGAAAAAAATAAAACTAAGTATTATCGGAGTATTATTATCATTACTATTTACAGGAATGAATATATCATTAGTAGTTCTCCTAAATACCCTTAATATAATTCCAGATAAATACTATAAATTACTAATTATTTGTTTAATACTAATAAACATAATTTTAAACTTCTTCTTATCTCTAAAATTTAAAAATAAAGTCCTAAAAGTATTTAAAGTATTATCTTATATTTTTTCAATAATTTTAATAATTCTCTTTACAATAGGAATAATTTATTTAAACAAAACAATGAACCTTTTTGATAATATCTCAATTATCAAAGAAGAAGTAACAAATTATTATTTAATAGTTCTAAATGATTCTAATTACCAAGAAGCATCAGATCTCTATGGTAAAACAATGGCTTATTTTGAATTAACTGATAAAGAAGTAATTAATCGCATTAAATTAGATTTAACCTATAGTGAAGAAAAAGATCTTCTAACCTTAAAAAGCAAACTATTGAATAAAGAAGTTGAATCAATTTTAATTAGTGACATTATAAAAAATAGATATGAAGAAGACGATGAAACTTTTAATCAAAACACTCGTATTTTAAAAACCATTTACATCAAAAAAGAGATTGAGGATATTACTAAACGTGTTTCCATAAAGAATACCCCATATAATATCCTAATAAGTGGTATTGATACCTTTGGAGACATAAATAATGCTGCCAGAAACGATGTTAACATTGTTGCCACTGTTAACCCAAATACCAACGAAATATTGTTAACTTCCATCCCCCGTGATTATTACGTTCAATTACACGATAAACCCGGCTATAAAGATAAATTAACTCACGCTAGTTACTACGGAATTAATACTGCTATAAAAACCATCGAAGACATCTTTGATATTGATATTAACTATTATATCAAAGTAAATTTTACCACTGTCATTGACCTAGTAAATAAAATTGGTGGTATAGAAGTTTATGCAGATCAAGCCGTAAGTTTATATGGATGTCCAAGAATAAAAGTTGGCATAAATAAATTAAATGGTGCTTGTGCATTGGCCTTTTCAAGGGAAAGATATTCATACTCTGACGGTGATAGACATCGTGGAAGAAACCAGCAAGAAGTAATCCAAGCAATATTCAAAAAATTAAGTAGCGGAACAACAATTTTTACCCAATATACTGACATTTTAGATGCTCTTGAAGGAAAATTTGCAACCAATATGGATATGAATGAAATAACTAACTTCTTAAAATATGAATTTTCCGAATTAAACGACTATACATTTAAATCCATTCAAGTAGATGGTACTGGTTCAATGGGAAAAACTTATTCCTATCCAAATCAGGACTTATGGATAATGATTCCTGATCAAAAAACCATAGATAATGCCAAAATTCAAATAAACAAAGTATTAAATAATGAAAGTATCAAATAAAAAAGCTATTAAGCTTTTTTTCATTATAACCATAATTTGTTTTTTATAATTATTTATGCTATTATATTAATGGTGTTAATTATGAAATTAAAAAAAATTTATTTAGAAATAACCAATTCCTGTAATTTAAATTGCGACTTTTGTATCAAAAATCAAAGAAAAATCACTTCACTAACTATCCCCAACTATCAATTTATTATTAATAAAATTAAACCTTATACTAAAGAACTATATCTTCATATTCTAGGAGAACCATTACTTCATAAAAATATCAACTATTTTATTGAATACGCTACTAATAATAACTTAAAAGTAAATATAACCACTAACGGCTACCTAATAAACAATTTATCAGATAATACCAAACTATCCAGATTAAATATTTCTCTTCACAGTTACAAAGAAAACCCTCATCTCACTCTAGAAGAATATCTTAATAATATTTTCAATAAAATCGATAAAATTAAAAAAAATACTTATATTACTTTAAGATTATGGGTAAAAGATAAAAATACTACCTATATTCTAAATTACTTAAATAACAGATACCACTTAAATATTAAAAATTTAGAAAACAATATCAAAATAAAAGTTGCCCCTAATCTACTAATTGATACCTTTCACGAATTTATATGGCCCGATATGAATAACAAGCATTACGAAGAAAAAGGCACTTGTAAAGGCCTAATAGATCATATAGGAATACTATCAGATGGTACCATTATTCCTTGTTGCCTAGATAGTAGGGGAGTATTATCCTTAGGAAACATCTACCAAGATAACATTCCAGACATATATGAAAAAGACATAGTAAAAGAAATGATCAAAGGATTTAAAAACAACTATAAATGCCAAGAACTATGTCGACATTGTCATTTCCTTTAAAAATAAATATTATTACTATATTTAAGATAAAATTTATGATTTTTAAATTTTATCTTTTATTTTTATTTTACTTATGCTATAATCATATTATAGGAGAATAAGATATGAGAAATAAGACTATCAAAATAATATTAATAATATCTTGCATCGTAATAATAACCGGTTTATTATTTCTAAAAAAGAATAAAAGCAAAAAAAATAACCAAATAGAAATAATCGATGCCACTTATATTTGTGATAATTATCAAGAAAAATTCTATGAAGATAATAAATATACTTATTATTTTCCTTGTACTAAAAGTACATCAATCTATATAAAATATAAAAACGGCAATAAATACTTAGTAACAAAAGCCCTTGAAGAAGGTAAAATAACCATCGAAGAATTATTAAAAAATGGTTTAGAAGTAATTAAAAAAGAAAAATAACAATGGAGGCAAATTATGGAAAAAAAATTAATTCTAAAACTAAATAATCACGATGTTTATTACATAAAAGACGAAATAATCTCTTACTACCTTGCCATTCCAAAAAATTATAATAAAACCAACATATGTATTGAACTAAAAAATAAAATGGATAACTATAACTTAGAATTAAACGATGAAATATGGGTAATGGAAAACATCAAAAATACCTATTCATATATAGATGAATATAACATAACACTAGTTCTACCAATCCTATCTGAAGAAAATATCAGTATCCTAGAAAAAATAGATAGTACTAAATTTGATAAAATAGATTTTATCCTAGGGAAAATTATTAATAGCGCCTATATCAATTTAAAAGCCGCTAATAAAGTCATTGAAAATCAAGTAATTTTAGTAGACAACGAAAGATACAAAACATTTATTAATTGGTTTACTACCAGATACAGTAATCGCATAATTTGCCGAAAACTATTAGAATTAATTCAATACTACAATGCTAATGCCACATCCTATAAAAGGCTAGAAACCCCAGTAATGAATTTTGTCGTTGGCAGTTATAATACCGAAATAGACGCACCCGCCAAAATAGAAAATCCTGAAGAAGAACCACCACTAACAGCTAAAAAAGCTATTCCCGCTACCAGTAGTGGATTTACCAGTTATTGGTTACTAGCCATCATAACTATTGTCGTAGCCGGTATTGTAGCATTTATTGCATTCTATTATAAATAAAAGAGAGTTTTTATAACAACTCTCTTTAATAATACTATAAAAAGTATGCAACAATGCCAATAACAGCTGAAGCCAACATCAATAAAAGCATTATTATTCCCAATATCCTAAAACCTAAACTAGTCTTATTTTTTTTCTTTTTACTCATTATCTACACCTCATAATAATTATACCTAAATTATGGAATAATTACAATATAAAAGAATATAATTTTATGGGTGAACTTATGATAAAAAAATATGATCGCATTAAAGATATTATTTTTCCTAACAAAAAAATAAACATTTTCATTATCAGTATACTATTCCTAGGTATTATTACTGGAGCAATTTTTGCAAATATAATTAATCTAAACGATAAAACACTTGTAATAGATAAAATAAAACTCTTTATTGAAAATATTAATACAAATAAAATAGACTCAATTATTGCTTTAAAAAACAGTCTTACCATTAATACAATATATATAACCCTAATATGGATTTTAGGAATGACCTTTATAGGTTTTATAATTACCATAATCTTACTATTTACCAAAAGTTTTATTTTAGGATTCTCTCTAGCATCATTTATCCTAACTTACAACTATAAAGGCATTATTCTATCAACTATCTATCTAATATTCGGCCAATTATTAAACATTTTCACTATAATAATTTTAAGCATCTATAGTATTATGTTTGGAATAAAACTCTTTAAAATAATCATCAAAAAGGACAATAATCAAAACACCTTAAAACAATTTAAAAATTATACCATTATCTTTATAATAACTATCATCATAAGTATCATATCTTCATTAAGCGAATCATTTCTCTTACCATCACTAATCAAGTTAATAATAAAACTCTTTACAAAATAAAATCTTTATCATTTACAACTTAGCAGATTAATGATATACTTTTAACAGGTGAGAAAAATGAAAACTGTAGTAATAGGTATGTCTGGTGGAGTTGACTCCTCAGTAGCAGCCATCTTATTAAAAGAACAAGGATATAACGTTATCGGATTATTTATGCGTAATTGGGATAGCACCATTAATAATGATTTTCTAGGAAATCCCGATCTTAATAATGATATCTGTCCCCAAGAAAAAGATTATAACGATGCCTTATCCGTATGTAATAAAATCAATATTCCCTTATATCGTGTAGACTATGTAAAAGAGTATTGGGATTATGTATTCACATACTTTCTAGAAGAATTAAAAAAAGGCCGTACACCAAATCCCGATGTTATGTGTAACAAATATATTAAATTTGATCTATTCTACAAAAAAGCCAAAGAACTAGGAGCTGAATACATAGCCACCGGTCACTATGCAAAAATAATTAACGGTAAATTACATAAAGCAAGTGATTTAAATAAAGATCAAAGCTACTTTCTAGCATATGTAAATAAAGACATCTTTAAAGAGGTAATATTCCCTCTACAAGACATTGAAAAACCTAAAGTCAGAGAAATAGCAACCAAATATGATTTAATTACTGCAAAGAAGAAAGATTCAACTGGAATCTGCTTTATCGGAGAAAGAAATTTCACCAAATTCTTAAAAAATTACCTTCCAAACACACCTGGAAAAATAATTGATATTGAAACTAAAGAAGTATTAGGTACACACATTGGACTAATGTATTATACCATTGGTCAAAGAAAAGGACTAAATCTAGGTGGTGCCAACAATAAAATCTTTGTTGTTGAAAAGGATTTAACTAATAACATCCTATACGTTGCTACAGGTAATGAAAATAAATATTTATATTCCAATAAAGCTATCATCACTGACTTTAACTTTCTAACAGACAGTAGAGTAGAGGAGTGTACTTGCAAATTTAGATATCGTCAAAATGATATTCCTTGCAAAGTAAAATATTTAAATAACTCTACTATTGAAGTAACATATGACAAAGCAAAAGCCGTAACACCAGGTCAATTTTGTGTTTTATATAATGGCACAGAATGTTTAGGTGGCGGAATTATTGACAAAGTATATAAAGACTAATTAAAGTCTTTTTTTATTAATTTTAATCTTTTAATCACTAATAAATTGACATCAAAAAAATACTTTGCTACAATGATAATAGTATAAACAGAGGTGCCCAAATGAGAGTAATCATATTATTATTAATATCAATATTACCAATCTTTTTAATCGGATATTATGTCTATATGCACGATAACAATAAAGAACCAAAACGACTTCTAATAAAACTATTCATTTACGGAATGTTATCATGCATTCCCGCCATTATATTAGAACTAATAATAGAATTATTCTTCAAAGATGAAATTCTAATGAATTTACCCGAATTATTTATCTTCATTTTTATAGACGTCGCTCTAATCGAAGAAATCTGTAAATGGCTTATGACGTATAAAATCTCATATAATAATCCAGAATTCAATCAAATCTATGATACCATCGTCTATGCCGTAAGCGTATCTTTAGGCTTTGCCGCCTTCGAAAATATCTTCTATGTATTAGACTCAGGATATCTTACCGGACTATTAAGAGCCATATTTGCCATTCCCGGTCACACCTGCGATGCTATTATTATGGGAAGATATCTCGGTCTTGCAAAAGAAGCCAAGATTAAAAATAATAAAAAACTAGAAAAAAAGAATCTCATACTAAGCATCTTATTACCATCTTTAGCACACACAATCTATGACTTTTGTATTTCCGCCCAAGCCAATATCTTTATATATATATTTCTAATTGCAATATTATGGATATATATCTATAGTATCAGAAAAATAAAATATATATCAAAAAAGAATTATTACTTAAAAAATAAAGAATTATTTTGTCCAAATTGTCAAAGCAAAAATGAATATGAGAATAATTTTTGTACAAAATGTGGCGAACCACTATCACAAGTTAAAATAAATAATTCCAATAACTTGACAAATATGAGTGTAAAATGATAAAATTATATATGTAGGAGGGTGTTACTTAATATGAATACCGTCGAAAAAATTAATATTATCTTAAAAGAAGCAAATATATCTAAAGTAAATTTAGCTAAATATTTAGGTGTCTCTAGACAGATGGTATACAACTATCTAGATGGCGAAGATTTATCAAAATTATCTAATGATAAATCACAGGCACTATTTACATTATTAAATGTAAAAAATGAAGAAGAGTTAAAAAATATTGAATTAACTAAAGAATATATTCAAGAAGTTGGTAACAAATTATTTAACTCAAAAAGAAACACTGTTAAGAAGAACGAAATAATTGAATTATCTGGTTTACGTCCAGAAGAACAAAATCTAATAAATGATATATTCTTTGTTATTAAAGAAATGTTAAACGAAGATAAAACAAAAAACAGTTTGACAATATTAAGTTACTTCTATCATTTCATTCAGGCTGTAAACAAAACCAAAGAAGCAAAATATATTCTTGCCTACATATCAAAAGCTGCTGGATTTACACCACCAACTGTCTATGAATTTGAAGAAGATCAACAATTCGTCTTTGAAAGTATTATGTACTCTGCAATGACTCTATATAACAACGGAGGAGCTTCAAGAACAAAATTAACTGAATCTCACCGCCGCTGGGAAAATGAACTTTCAAAAAAGAATGAAGAAAAACTAAGTCGTACCCAAGAATTAAATACAGCAAAAGTCTTAGCACTTAAAGAACTAGGATATACCGAAATAAATGAACATAATGCCAGTGAAGTCTTCGATAAAATAGCCGAAATTCAATCACGTGGTATATATAATTAGAAAAACAAGCATAATAACTTGTTTTTTTCTACTATATAAATGTATATAATGAATTTACATTCATTATTCAATTTGATATAATTAAAAAAAGAGCAACTGCCAAAGCCGTTGCTCTTACTAGAGTAAGTATTATAGCACTCAAAAAAAGAGTGCTTCTATTTGACTTTTTCAATATTTCAAAGAGAGAGTAGGTGTATATATGCAGTGTAACACACTAAAATAAGAACGCAAAAGTAAAAGAATATTTGTTCGCTTTTAATTAAAAAAATTTAATTATATTATAAGTTTATATCTATCTTATATAATAGAAAATTTATCAATATGATAAAATAGATTCTTTTAAAATTAATATAAAAAGAAATAAAAAAATAATTTATACTCTATTTATTTGTCTTTTTAAAGTTCCTATAATATATATTATGTTAACTTCTGCATTTTTTAAAACTATAAATTATAACTGTTTCAATTCTATATAATATTAATATAATTAATAAAATATACTATCTGATATCAATTATAAATATATATTCATCATTCCATATCCAAAATTATAAATACACATTTAAATATTTATACTCAAACAAAAAAATTATATATTCCCATACAAAAATGCACAACTTAAGTTTAACAAATACTCACATCTCAGTTCCTCGATGCAAATCTGAAAAAGCATTTTGTCACTATTATTTAATTTAAAATTTTGCAAATTCATTCTTTGCAAATTTGCATTAACTATTTGAAAGATGAATAGTAATTAACCGACGATGCAAATTTAAAATGTATATTTTTTTAATTTTACCTAAAAATAATAATATGGAGGTAAAAATGGCAAATCAAAACATTAAATGTGATGTTACAAATTGTAAATTTAATAATAGTGATACAAATGAATGTAATTTAGAAGAAATAGATGTATCATGTACCTGTGATAAATGTAATTGTAACACTAAAAAAGAAACAATATGTAATTCATTTAAAGAAAAAGAATAGGGTAGTAAGTCCCCTATTCTTTTTAATAACTTTAATTTTACTAAAGTAATTTATTGTTTTTTAAATCATATCTATATATCATATATGTATTACTATTATTAAATACTGTAAAACTTAAAACACTATTACTTATATTAAAATCTAAACTAGCCCTCACCTTCTCTTCTTGATATGTATAAAAAGTACGAATTGGCATTAATAATTTTGATTTTAAGTTTTCATCGAATATATCAATACTCTTATTATAGAATACTAAAATTAAATTATCCAAAGCATATATATAATCATATTTAATATTATTAACAGACTTATTTGTTGAATAACTAGCTATTTGATAGGTAGTTTTATTATCATCACTATAGGCATAAATATTATCATTTATTAATACAACATCATCGAATAAATATCCCGTATCTATATCCTTATCTTTATTAATAATTTTAAACTTATTATTTTCCATCACAGAAAAATAACCATTTTTATAATCCTTAATATATGAATAATTAAAATCTGTCAAAGCTGTTCCTGTACTATCAATTACTCCTTGCCGTCCATCTTCTCTTTGAACAATATAATTATTATTTGTTACAAATCTATAACTAACATAATTATTATTAATTATCTTATCATCCATATAATCGTATAAAAATTCTACATTATCTTTACTCATTATTAAAATATTATCTTTTTTTTCTTTAATAAATGGACAAGTATCATTAGCACACATTAACCTACCATAAAATTTTTCTTGTGAAACACTGGAAGTACATAATTGGTGACTACAATCATAAAAATACAAATACTTATTTAAATCCAAATTTTCCCATTTCACCTTATAACTAATAATCAAATACAAAATAAGCACTAATACTCCATAAATACCTACTATCCAAATAATTCTCCACAAATTGTTCTTTTTTAACATATTATCCTACTACTTTCCTCTTTAAATTCCTTTTTTCTTTTCTTTTCCTTATAAATATTACAATTTTATCATATATCTCTTCTAAGAACTCCGTTATATAACTGTTAGATAAAATTATAAGTATTGAAAACAATAATAATCTTAAATTAATCTTTTCAATTAACAAGAAATCTTTTAAAATAAATAGTAAAATGTAAAATACTATAAAACAAGTATAAACTAAAATTTTTCTAATTAATGAAAGGGGTTTACTAACATTATAAAGTAATCTCAAATTTAAATAGCCTGTAACACATACCGCAACGAATCTTAAACTTTCAAAATCAATATTAAATATATAAGATATTGCTATTAAAAACCAAATATTAATAAACACACATAAACCACTTGGTAAAGCATTTCTAAAAACTTTAACTAAAAAACCTTTGGAAACCTTATTATAATTTGGTTCAATAGCTAAAAAGAAGGAAGGAATACCTACACATATAGCACCAATTAAAGATAACTGAATCGGATAAAATGGATACTCATGTGACAAGATAATACACAATATAGAGATTAAAAATGAATAAACTGTTTTAATTAGATACATACTTGCCACACGTTCAATATTATTAACCACACGTCTGCCTTCATCTACAATTTTTGGTAACACTGAGAAGTCTGAGTCAGTCAAAACTACTTCTGATACACTACGAGCCGCACTAATACCACTTGCCAAAGCAATACCACAATCTGATTCTTTCAAAGCTAATATATCATTTACACCATCTCCAATATAGCCTACAGTCTTTTTTTCTTTTAAGGCCTTAACTATCATTTGTTTTTGATAAGGTGTTACTCTACCAAATATAGTATAATTATCCACAATTTTAATCATTTCATTATAATCACTAGGTAAATCTCCCCCCGCAACAAATTTATCATATCCCTCTATATCTAATTGCCTTAAAATATTAGAAACGGTAATTGGATTATCCCCAGATATAATTTTAATATCAACTTTTTGCTGTTTAAAATATTCCAAAGTTTCTTTAGCATTAGAACGTATATTATCTTTAATTATAATAAATGCTAACACTGTATTCTTTTTAGTATCAAATTCTTTTCCACAAGAAACAAGAGTAAGTATACGATATCCTTCTTCTATATATTTATTTAAATCACTATAATCAGTAACTTTTTTATTAGTAATATATTCTAATGCTCCCAAAGCAAATTTTTCATCTTCAAATTCAGTTAAAGAATATTTTCTAGCTGAAGAAAATGGAATTTTATTAATAACCTTTTTATTATTTTTAATCTTAAATTTCTTCACCAAAGCATTATTCGTAGCATTTCCATCCTCATATATCATATTTGATATAATATCATTAACATAATTTTTATCACTATTTTCATATAGCACATTAACAACATCCATACTACCATCGGTAATAGTACCAGTTTTATCTAAACATAGTGTATCAACGCAAGCTAAAAGTTCAATACCAGATAACTTTTGAATAATAACTTTTTTTGATGCCATTTTAATAACTCCAACAGTTAAAGATATTGAAGTAAGTAATACCAAGCCATCCGGAATCATTCCAATAATACCTGCTACTGAAGATAAAATTGATTCGGAATATGATTGTCCACTATGAAAGAATTGTGTAATAAACAAAAGTACTCCAACGGGAATAATAAGAAACGTAACCACTTTAAGTATAGCATTAATATTTTTCATTAAATAAGAAGAATCATCTACAGTTTTGCTTGCTTCCTTAATTAAGTTATTAGCATATGTATCTTTATTTATTGAAGTAACTTTAGCATATCCTGTTCCGCAAGTAACAATTGAACCAGATATCACCATATCATTTTCTTTTTTTAATATAGAATCACTTTCGCCAGTAATAATAGATTCATCAACTTCAAGATTAGAAGACTTAACAATTTTAGCATCTACAATCAAACTATCACCTTGATTTAAATATAACAAATCATCAAGTACAATTTCCTCCGGTAATATTGAAGTTTTTTTACCATTCCTTATTACATTAATCTTAGATACTGTTGCGATTTTCAATTTATCAACTATAATCTTTGCCTTTATTTCTTGATAAATACTAATAAATGTATTAATTAAGATAGAAAAGATAAAGGTTGCATTCTTTATAGATCCAGTAGTTAATACTAAAACAAATAAAACCAAATGAATTACATTAAATAAAGTAATCGTATTAGATAAAACAATTTCTTTTAATGATCGAGAGTTTTTAATATCTTCATTATTAACTAAATGATTATTAACTCTATACTCTATATCTTTTTCGTTTAAACCATCCATAATTTACCTTCTTTCAAAAAATGGGATCAGTAATTGATCCCAACTATTATCTATAAAAATATCCTCCACCATTATAAACAAGTTTAGGGAAAGCAAATATTTCTCTTGGATTAATTGCATAAGGATTAAAATTCCAAGGATTATGTCCCTCAGCAATTCCAAAATGCAAATGAGTTCCCGTAGTACAGCGATCTTTTCCGCCATGTGCTGCAGAAGTACTCCAACCACCAACATATCCAATAACTGTCTTATCTGTTACGACTTTACCAACATATGTAGAATCAGCATATTTTAACAAATGCATATATACAGTAGTATATTTTTTTCCATTTACCGTATGAGTTATATATAATGCATTTCCTCCACAAGTCTCATAATTAGCAATACGAGCTATAACTCCATCAGCTGCTGCATAAATTGGTGTTCCTTCACTAACACAATCCAAATCTATCGCGTAGTGAGCTCCACCACCACTCCAATCATTTCTAATTGAACGCGTAAATTCACTCGTAACACAACCCTTAGCTAACGGATACTTCCAACCATAAGCATTAATTGACGTAGTACAAGTAGCAATATCTTGATTTCTAGAACAGCCCATATCTGCATAAACTTGAATAACTTTTTTAAGATTATTGATATCTTCAGCCAAATCTACACCTTCAGATTGAAAATTAGTCAAGCTATAACTAAGTGTATTAACTTTTTGTGTCAATTCCTTACGATTATTCTCCAATTTAATATTTTTTTCTTTTAATTCTTTTTCTTTCTTTTGCAAGTCTAAAATTAACTGTTCAAGTTCATCTATCAAATCCGAATTATAATTAGTAAGTTGCTTAACAACCTCATATCTATAAATAAAATCTGTATAATTTTCCGCATCGAATAAATATTCTAAATAAATATTTCCTCCGTTTGATATCTGTAAAAACTGAATCAGCCCATCTGTTTCAATCTTTTTTGACTCAATTGTTTCTTTACTTTTTGCTATGTCCGCCTCTGCAGTCTTAATTTCTCCACGAATTTGTTCTATTGAACTTTCAATACTAGATATTTCCTTGTTTAACTTATTAATTTGATCTTGTGTAAGCTTAACATTATTTTTACTATTGTTATATTTAACTTGCAAATCTGCTAACTGATCGTACATATCCTGTAACGTTTTCGCATCAACTCTAACAATAGGTACTAACAATAAAAAAACTAACATTAATAAAAATAAACATCTTCTTTTCATTCTTACCACCTTAATATAATTATATAGATATTTTATTTTAAAGTCAATAATTATAAGTAAATAATAATTTTTTTAAAATGTGTAAAAGCCTAAGAATTCCAACGAACTAAAATATCTTTATTCACTATCGAAGCATCAAATCTATAATGTTTTGTAACTACTGCTCTAGGTAAATAATCTTCATCTCTAACCGGTTGTCCCCCATTATGAATAATATATACTATTCCTTTTTTATTTCGATAATCAGACACCATCCCTATATGCTTATTGTTTCCAAATATTACTATATCACCAGGCATCCACTCATCTATATCATAAATATCGTTTGTTAAAGTTGTTGCATATTTATCAAAAAAGACTCTCAAATTAATTACTCTTCTAAAATCAATATTCTTGTCTATTATCTTAATATTATAATCCAATCGATTTTTTTCAATATCATTGTCTATCATATCTTTAAGTGAATAGCCTGCTTCCTTAAACGCTCTCCAAATAACATCCGTACAGACGCCTTCCTTATCACCTGGATATCCACCACTATAGTATTTAGATCTATATTTTGGTTTATTCTTCACATCTTTCTTTGCTCCAATAAGAAAATCCGTATAATCATCCACACCATTATTATTAAAATCAACTCTACTCACTACAGTATTTATCATAAAATCTTTAGCAGTATATTTCTTTTTTGGTAATAAATTATAATAGTTTAATATAAATAACAATATTATAACTATAACAATTAAAACAACAATTCTCTTCTTCATACCTCATTCATCCTTCTGATATTTAAATTCATTTAATAATAAAAAGGAAATTTAATTTCCTTCCATTATTTATCTTAAAAATCTTGTCTATCCCTTATAAAAGGAGGAACATCTAAATCATTTTCGTTATAATCATCGTCATCTTTATACATATCTTCACGTTTAGTAGAATTAAAGCTATGATATAATGGTTCACTTGGTTCTTCAAAACCTGTAGCTATAACCGTTACAATGACTTCATCTGTTAAATTCTCATTAATAACTGCACCAAAAATTGTATTAATATCAGTATTTGCAGCTGTTCTAATAACCTCAGCAGCTTCTTCAACCTCAAATAAAGTTAGTGAACTGCCACCAGTAACATTGATAATTGCATCTGTAGCTCCATTAATTGAAGTTTCAAGAAGTGGTGAAGATACTGCTTGTTTAGCAGCTTCTACTGCTCTATTTTCTCCAGAACCGACACCAATACCTATCAAAGCATTACCTCTATCTTTCATAACTGCTTTAACATCAGCAAAATCCAAGTTAACAAGACCAGTAATAGCTATCAAATCAGATATAGATTGTACTCCTCTATGCAATACATTATCAACTTCTCTAAACGCCTCTAGCATTGGTGTAGATTTATCGATTAATTCTCTTAATTTGTCATTTGGAATAACTATCAATGTATCTACGTGTTTTTTTAATTCATCAAGACCAGCTATTGCTTGTTCCATTCTTTTTTTGCCTTCAAAACTAAATGGTTTAGTAACAATACCTACTGTTAAAGCTCCAAGATCTTGAGCAATTTCAGCAACAATAGGAGATGCTCCAGTACCGGTGCCACCACCCATACCACAAGTAACAAACACCATATCAGCGCCTTTTAATGCTTCTTCAATTTCATCTTTAGACTCAAGTGCTGCTTCCTTTCCAATAGCTGGATTCGCCCCAGCTCCAAGTCCATCAGTAAGGCTACTACCAAGTTGTAATTTAGTTGGTGCCAATGAATCATTCAAAACCTGCAAATCTGTATTTGCTACAATAAAATCAACGCCTTTAAGACCTGAATCAATCATACGATTAACAGCATTACAACCGCCACCACCAATACCTACAACTTTAATTTTAGCTAATTGATTCATTTCCAAACCAAACATATTATTCATTATTTTTCCTCCTTATTTCTAATAAAGCCTTTAAACATCTTAGTAACAACCGCTTTTTCTTTCTCTTTTTTTCTCTTGTCTTCTGGAGTCAACAATAACATTTCATCATCTTGGCTTATCATAGAATATTCTTTCCCCCTTACTGCCATCTTATCATTAAAATATTTAATCATTCCCATAGCAGTAATATATTTGTTATCTCTAATTCCTATTTCTTCCATTAAATATATTATAACATCTTTTCCAAGAATTTCATATACTAAATTTTTAAAAGATTTAATTTCTGTAAGCCCACCAGTCAAAACTATATATTGAACTTCTTTTTTAGTAAGTAACATAATCTGCTTTTTCGCATAATTAAGTATCTCTACTACTCTACTCATAACAACTTCAGTAACTTCAAGTTGATTAAGTTTAATTCTTTCTCCCATATTATTATCTAATTCATATACATCATTCAAATTAGTAAATCTCTTATGGCAAGAAGCAAATCTCTCTTTAATCTTTCTAGCATCTATTATATTAACACCGAAAACATAAGCAATATCATTTTCAATATTAACTCCACCTAATTGAATAGTTTCAGTATTCATTAATTTCCCGTGATTAATTATTGAAACATTCACCGTTTCGTGTCCTAAATTAACTACTGCCCCAACTTTATTATCTAGCTTTGGCGTTCTAACTTGATAATAATCTGCCAATCCAGACAAAGTAATGTCAACAATCTCAAGTCCTGCTCCTTCCATTACACTAATAACTGAGTAAACATTTTTCTTAGGAACTGTAATCATAATTCCCTTTAATGATAATGTCTTACACTCTCTACCAACTGGAAATTCTACACTTTGTTCATCATCTAAAATAAATTCAAGAGGAACCACTGTAACCAGTTCATAATCTCTATCTATCTTATTATAAGCAGAATCCTTAATTACCTTGTTAACCTTTTCTGTATCTATCATTCCATTAACATTAATACGTCCTGTAACATACATATACTTAACGTTATATTCTGGAACATTAACGATAGCTTTCTTTATATCAAATCCTAACTCTTCATTTATTTTTTTAATACCATCTTTAATAGTATTAACAACCAAATTAGAGTCAACAATTAACCCCTTTCTAATACCTTTAGACTTAATTGAATTACTAGCAAGTACATATACCTTATCGTGAATTACTTCTCCAACTAAAAATTTAACAGTATCAGATCCAATATCAATACTTGTATATATTTTCTTCATGATATCGACTCTCCCTAAAATGATACAATTTAATTATACACAAAAATTCTAGTAAAATCAACAATATCTTTTTATTTTTTATCCTCTTCTTGTTAATTTGTATAAATAAATAATAAAAGAAAAAAAGTAAACACTAACTGTATTACTTTATAGTTACAAATTATCTTTAATCTCTGGAAACAAATCATATAAATTATATTCTAAAAGATTATCAAAATAATCTTTTAACTTAAATACTTCTTTAATATGATATTGAGCATTTTGATAAACCCCTCTTCTTACAATAATATCTATTAATCGTTTTTCAAGAGTAACAACTTTATTAGTACACATTAAATCACATAAATTAATAATTTTCTCGTATATTGTATAATGATGATTTTTAATAAAATTCTCCCTAAATTTATTTTTTGTAGGAAATCCTCCAGCTGTACAATTAACATCGTTATTTAAATACGAATGTGTAAGACTAATATTACAATACTCTTCATCATATCCGCAATCTTTTAGATACTTGTATCCTTTCAAAATATGATGATGAAAAGGTCCAACCATTTTTCCAATATCGTGAATATAGCCTAAAGTCTTTGCCTTATTAGGATCAATATCATATCCTTTTTCAAGTAAAGCCTTAGCTATCCTATATGCTGTATTGCCTACACATATAGAATGATTAATCCAACCATCGTGTTCTGTTTTACCACGAGCATTTTCCAACATCTCTCTAGCTTTTGTACTAGTTAACTTCATTTTACCACCAACACTTCTATTTTATTCTACATCATCTTGTAAAAAATATCCAATATTTTTTAATTCAGTATTTGTTGCCATTGCATCAATCGTTTTCTTAATTATTTTATCTATTGGCATTCCCTCACGATAATCCGCTAAAGCCATATAATTAATTCTTCCATCAGATAATAATCCCTTCGCAATATGTTTAGTTTTATCCGTATATACAGCAACACTTACTCCCCCACCATCTTTGGTAAGTTTCATACAAGGAACATCCGTAAAGCCATCGCCAATATATATCATATTCGCATGGGATATCCTTCTATCATTATCCAACATTTTCTTATTTAAGCCATTATCATCAGATATATCCAACACACCTTTATTAATTCTATTTAAGAATTGTGTTTTGTTCGTATAATTAACTGCAATTTTAGGCCACATTGCGTTACCATCCTCATTATAAAAGAACTCAGAAGCATAAATTTCCTTAAATTCATTACCTATCTTTGTCCCTTCGATTATTTCTTTTAATCCTGAAGAAATAATATAATGTTCAATAATCATCCCCCTACTTTTACCATAATCATTAATTCTTTGAAACCAAGTATTAACTCCAGGGAAAAGTCCTATTTCCTTTCCCATCGCATTTAAATAATCCCTCTTCAAACTACGGTTATTATCCACCATCTTTTTAAACATTAAATACATATACGTTAATACTTGATCCATCTTATTATTTTCTCTAACACGGTTAGCCTCTGCCCAAAAACTTTTTGCATCTATCCCCAAATTAGGAATAAACGTATATTCCTGCATATCCTTAGCACATAAAGTCTTATCAAAATCATACATAATGGCAATAATATTATTTCTCATTGTATCCTCCTAATATCATTATATTACTCTTCTAAGCTTATTATCCATAATTGAATACAAATAAACATTAACCTCTTTTTGACTAATCTTCATAATATAATCTCGATATCCACTAATTTGTTTAATATAATTCTCATCATCTATATTTTTAAGTTTATAATCAACAATTTTTATTTCCTGATCATATTCAAGCATTAAGTCAATTATTCCATGATATAAAACTCCATCATCTATATATTTAAACTCATACTCTCTATACACCCTAATATAATTATTATCTAATTGTCCTAATAAATTATCTACATATTTATTTGCTCCTTTTTTAAACAGAGCATATTCAAGCATTTCATGAACTTTAGTACCATATTCCATTAATTTAATTTCATCTTTATCAAACAATCCAATATGACCCTTAGAAAAATGTTTGTTATCAAGTAAATTACTATTAATTTTAATCTCTCTCTTTGCAATTTTCTTTCCCTCAGTTGCTTCATCAATTTCCTTAAATTTAACTTGTTCATAGTCGTGACTATAGTTTCCATTTACATTAACAACATACCTATCTATTGCTTTAACCGAATCAAGAATATCTAAAAACGAGCGATATTTAATTCTCTTCTCTACAGGAACTAATCCCGTATATTTATTCCCATTCTCATCTCTTAAAGAAGTAACGATTATCATCTTTTCCCTACATCTAGTTAACGCTACATAAAATAACCTAATTTTCTCAGAAACTTCTTCTTTAAAGAAATTATCTACATATAATTCACGTAATATAGACTTTTGAACATTCCCATCATCTGAAACATAAGGAAGTATTATTCCCAACTCATCATTAAAAAGTATTCTTTCATCAATATCCTTAATAGTAAACTTATTATGCATTCCTGTAAAATAGCATAGACTAAACTCTAAGCCCTTAGATTTATGAATATTCATTATTTTAACTGCATCTTCACCACTAGTATTAACTGAATATTTAATTAAAAGTCCTCTTTCGATCACCTCATCAATATAATCAATAAACTCTCCCAAAGAATACCCTAGATCATTTAAACTATTAGCCATATCTAATAAGTTATCTATTCTAACAATATTCTCATCAATATTATGTAAACAAGTTAATTTATCATAAATTTTAAATTTACTTAAAATATCATTAATAATCTCTAACAAGCTATTATTCAAGTCAATATTTTTACATATATTAATAATTTCATTTTCGTATATCTTATTATCTTTAAAAATATTATATATTTCATTATCTGTATAGTTAAAAATAAAAGATCTAGCCACTGAAGTAAACACATATTTAAATTTATTATTTTGTATTCTCTCATTTACAAAATAAACCAAACTAACAAGATTTTTAATAACCATTATTACCATATCATTAGTAAGTACCAAATCCATATAAATAACTGACGGAATACCATTATACTCTAAAATTTTCTTATATTTATCCAAATACTTATTTCTATCAGTGATAATACATATATCCGAATATTTTAGTGGTCTCAACTTGCTACTATCTTTATCAAAAACTAAATAACCTTCACGAATTTTTTTATTTATATCTTCACTAATAATAAATAGTTCTTTCTCTTCTCTAGTAAATTCATCTTTCTTATCATACTCATAGTTATATATTTCCAAACTATTGTTGTGACCCGTCTTTTCAATATCATAATTGGTATTTCCATATACCATATTATGACTAGTAATATAATCTGCGTTTCCAATCTCATCATCCATAATAACATTAAAAATTTCATTAATGTTATTCAAGGTCTCAGATCTACTTCTAAAGTTTTTAAGTAAATCTATTTTCACTCCACCAGAGCCTTTACTATAAAGATTATATTTGTCTTGAAAAATATATGGATTAGCATTTCTAAAACGATAAATCGATTGTTTCACATCTCCAACCATATAAACATTATCATTACTAATAAGACTTACAAATTCCTCTTGTATTGAGGAAGTATCCTGATACTCATCAACCATTATCTCATTAAAATAATCTCTAATTTCTTCTCTAACATAATCAAACTGCTTTACCAAAGTAATAGCCATATGAGCTATATCATTAAATTCATAAATATCATATTTCTTTTTATATTTAATTACTTCATCATCCAATTTCTTAATAATCAATAAGATTACCTCAATATAATCATAGGTATTACTAATTCCTTTAGCAATTTCCTCCATATCCTTATACTTTAGTAATTTTTTTATCTCTTCAATTTTCTCTTTTAATAATTCCTTAATATCAAGTCCTTCTTCACTAACTCCAGTAAATCTAACCGTATTCATACTAAGAAAGGTTACATAATCACTATATTTATCTCCCTGAAATAAAGGCTTGAAATAATTATCTAATTTATTACATAAACTATCAGTAATATAACTTGTAAATTCCTCATATATCTTTTGTAACTCTAAAATCTTCGCTTTAATTAATTTCTCATATTTAATAATTTGTTTATCAATAAATTCTTGATTACAATATTTATCAAAATATGTTTCAATAAACTTTTCTTTATCAATTTGTAGATCTAGTTTATTAGCCAAATTAATAATATCGTCTTTTAAAGACTTATCATCCTTAAGACAAAAATCTTGAATTAATTTATCAAATTTACAATCCCCATACATTTCTTCAAAAATTTTATCCATTACACGATATTTATATATCATCATTACATTACTATCAATTATCTTAATATTTTGTTTAGCATCTAATAAATATGCATACTTTTTTACTAAAGAAAGTGCAAAACTATCAAAAGTTGTAATATAAGCCGAATCTAGAAGTCCAAGCTGTTTATCAAGTTTATTCTTAATAATTGCATCTCTAATTCTTTTTTTCATCTCTGCAGCAGCCTCATTAGTAAAAGTTAATACTAAAAGTCTGTCTACATCTACCCCATCTGTTATTTTTCTAATAACTCGCTGGGTAAGTACCGCCGTTTTTCCAGAGCCTGCACCAGCAGATACAATTATATTTGTGCCTTCCATATCTATTGCTTGTTGTTGTTCTTTCGTATTAGCCAAAAACATCACCACCATTCAAACTATCATCTACTACAATATTTACATAGTCATCACTCTTGACAAAGCAAATATCTGCAAACTTACAGTATTCACAACCTCTATTCTTACCGTCTATTACCTTTGGATTAATATCAAATTTATTACTCTCAATATTTTTAATAACCTCGTCAATTTTTAAAGAAGTATCGTCAATTATCTTTCTCATACAATCATTATCAATTACCTTACTACTTTTAGCAAAAGATCCATCTTTTAACGTTTTTAACCCCTTTATAATTTTAGAGTTATCATAATCACTATCTATTAAACTCAAAATATCTTTATCGCTATTTGAATACCCTTGTAATCTATAATCCTTTTCACTAATATTAAATTTTTGTAAATAAAAGCCAACATATACAGGATTCTTAAAATTCATTTTAGTAGACAAATATAAATATATTGGTAACTGCATATCCAATCCATACTTTAAATTATTTAAACTAATAATATCATTTCCTGTTTTATAGTCAACTAAACAAATATAAGTTTTATCATTATCTACGTAATATAATATCTTATCAATAACTCCAACAAATTTAATATTATTTCCGTAATCTATTTCTATTTTTTCTTCATAAAGAGCCTGATCAAATGACATATAATCTTTTTCCTGTAAAACTTGTTTAAGTAAATCTTTAATATTTTCCTTATATTTATTTAAGAAAAAATATTCTCTTTTTGTAAATACTCTCCCCTTACAGAAAATATCTGCATATTTATCCGTATCATAATCCTTATTTCTAAGGCACTGTTCCATTATAAAATGAACCATACTTCCAATAACTGCACTAAAATTTTCTTCATAAATATCTAATTTTAAGATCTCGCTAAGATAATACCTAAAAGCACACTTACTATATATTTGCATCTTTGAATATGACAAAGTAAGCTTATCGCTTATTCTATCAATCCCTAAATACTTATTTGAAAAACTATTATAATTAATCTTAAAATTACTCTTCAAATTACTAAATTCTTCCAAAACCTGACCATATTTAATAAAATTGTCGTAGCATCTTACTAGCTTAATTTTATTATTTACTTCACTAAAACTATAATCATATTCACAGTTTCTATCAACCACCAAAAAACTACTGCAAAGTGTACTAGGATAATAACTCTTCTTACTATCTTTATCCTTATAACTAATATAAAGATTTTTAATATCTTTAATTTTCTTAACAATATCTTCTCTTAAAAAATTATTTAATTCTCTTGTGGTAAATACGCCAACCATCTTAGCAATATTATCTGTAATATAAAATGTATCCTTATAACTATTAGGAATTAATGAATCATTAAATCCCATCATAAAAATATATTCATCATCTAAACTACAATAATTAATATAATCAATTATTTCTATTGCATTATCTACCTGTTTATCACTAATTTTTTCATTCTCCAACTTATAAATAATTAATTCCCTATCTTCATATTTAAGATACTTATTTAATACATTAATTAATTCCTCATATCCTAACATTTTTTGATCCAACTGTGAAATTACTTTTGATACATCATCACAATCTCTATATAATTCGATAAATCTTCTAACTGCCTCATAAGAAGACAAACATTTTTTGTACAAAATATTAACCTTTAATCCACACAAAGAAAATATTCGTTCTATCGTATTATAATAACTACTATCAACATTAGTAAGTTTAATTTTTTTAACATCCACCCCAGAATCTATTAATAAACAAATTCTATAAGCTACATCAAATACTTCATCTTCCATTGTTTTATAATGATACACCTTATGTTCAAATTCCCTATAATTTCCAAAAATGCATTCATAATTTAATCCCGCAAGCATTTCTTTATAAAAATCGCTCAATTTGAGATCATATATAATTATTTTCTTATCTTTAACATATTCCCTAAAATTATTGTTATATATAAGCATTTTTTTCTCATCAAGTAACTTCTTAATTTCTAATAATTTATCTAATTTTGCAATACCATATTCCTTATCCTTAACAAAATAAAGATTTTCAATATACATCTTAGCAATTTCATATTTGCAATTATATACCTTACTAATAAGCATAACCGCCTCATCATCATAACTAAACAAATATAATTTCATAAATTCCAAAATATTCATCATTTTAATTGGTATAAGACGATTAAAACTAAGTATTTTCTCCTTAACCGCATCCTCACATATCAATATTACCTCTTCATTTATATCCTTTAAAAAATCCATCTACTTCACCTAATTCCTATCTAATTAAAAATCCTATTCCATTACTTATACTTAATCAAACCTATAAATACCTACTATAAATTCCTTATCTATCACACTTTTAAATTTTAACATAAATAAAAATCATTGTCAAGATATATTTCGTACATCTGTTTGTATGTACTCAAAAAAGAAAAAAACTATTTTGTTCCAGTTTTCTTCTTAATATTCTTCATTCCTTTATGAATATCTTTCTTATAAAAATTATATGTTGTTTTAATAGCTATAGCTATCGGAAGTGACAATACAATTCCCCAAAAACCAGCAATCATTCCTCCAGCCGAAACTGAAAAAATTACTAATAATGGATGAATAGCATTTGTCTTACCATATACTTTAGGACCAATAACATTTCCATCTAAAGTAGGACAAATAATGCATATAATAACTGTTAAAATAAACATTTTTGTACTAATTACTGAAGAGACCAAAAGTGAAAGTACCGCTACCAAAAATCCCCCAAACCAAGGAATAATTGCTGATACCCCAGATAATATACCAAGAATTAAATAATTCGGATGTCCTATAATTAAAAAAGCTATCGTATACTCAATCATTTGTAAAATAATATTAAGACCCATTCCCATAATATATTTTGACATTTCACTATCAAGTTCTTTTAAATAAAAAACCAATCTTCTATTTCTTTTATAATAAAAATTTTTAATACCATTTCTTATCTTATCCATATCTACCAAGAAATAAACTGCCGCTCCAAAGACCACAATCGAAGAAGATATAACTGATACAGAAGTATTAACCAAAGTAATTGCTCCATTACTAATTTTACTACCTATATTATTCATAATACTAGTACTAAAATCTGTTAACGTTGACTGTAAATCACCCAAATTAATCTCATACTTAACCGATAAATCAGATAAAAACACTGAAATATTGCTTATAAAAAGTAAAATCTGTTCATACAATAAAGGTATAGTAGTAATTGCCAACAAAATAACTATCCCTAAAGATAACACACAAGTAATAAGTATTGCCACCCATTTAGCACATCCCATTTTTAATAGTTTTCTAACTAAAGGATACACCATATAAGCCACTCCAAAAGCCAGCAAAAATGGTGCTATAACACTAAAAACTGTTCCAACAAGACCAAGCCACAAGCCCCTTATCAAATAAAGTAAACAGATAATTGCTATTAATATCAATAAGTTAAGCAACTTAAAATTCAATTTATCATCCATAATTTCCTCCACAACTCCCTATAATTATTATACTACAAAATAACGTTTTTTTGAATTAAAACATCTACAAAATACTACAATATATTTATTTAAATAGAAATATCGCACAATAACTAAAAACAAAGGCCGCTTAACCTTTGTTAATATGAATTAAATTGTCATACACTTCTTCTAAAGCTCTACCAATTGTTTTCTTTGACTTATACTGACTAATTGGCTTCTGATAATAACCATTCTTAATCATCTGTTTACTCCTTAAAGCTGCCACATAAACCAATGCATATTTAGAATCAACAATTGTAAGTAACTTGTCTATTGATGGATAAATCACTCTATCACACTCCCTCATATCTTATAAAACTAGATTATACCAAAATTAAAATAAATACAAGTAAGTTTACAAAAATTTAACATATAATTTTCTTCCATCTAACAATTTACAAAATTTAAATATTATGTTATATTCATAGTAGGTGAAAAAATGACAAGAAAAAATATTAAAAAAAGAAAAAAATTAAGTATAAAAAAACTCTTAATATTCTTTATTCCGTTAATACTTATTATCACAATTCTTATTAATAAAAACCAAATTAAATGCTATTATTTATCTAAAAAAACTGGTTATCAAGAAAAAACTATTGAAGTTTTTCTAGACAAAAATATCTATCAGCAAATAAAAAAAGAAAAATACTCAAAAACCCTAGATAATATAATTAACAGTGAATACTACAATCCTAAATACCTAGATTCATACATCAATATAAATTACCTTGAAAAAGAAAACTTCTTTAAAAATATCAATTCCCTTCTTGATCTAGGATATACAGATAATGATATAAATAACATTTATGCTAAACTAAATAATGAATCAATAAATATTATCATTCAAAATCAATATATAAAAGACATCACTAATATAATTAACTTAAGCTATTTCAAAGAATCATATCTAGAACGTTACATAAAATATCTAGAAAAAGATAACAATAACGAAATTGATACTTCCGTTACGTATGTTAACATTGGTCTAGATAATGATTATTATACTAATGTTTCTAAAATCACTAACCAAGAAGATATTCTTGTATTAGTAAATAAATACCACGTTTTAGAATCCAATTATGAACCAAATGATCTAGAAGCTATAAGCAGTAAATATAATCGCTCAGTAAATGGAAAACTAAGAAAAGTTGCTAAAGAAGCTTTTGAAAAAATGTGTGAAGCCGCTAAAAAAGATAATATCACTATCTATAATGGTTCTGGCTATCGCTCATATAATTATCAAAAAAGTCTATATAATCGCTACGTTTCCATCGATGGTTTAAAAGCTGCTGAAACATATTCTGCCAGACCAGGATATTCCGAACACCAAACCGGTTTAGCTCTTGATATTATGAACGGTCGAGGTTCCTTTATAAGTCATACAGACAAAGAATACACTTGGTTAATTAACAATTCCTATAAATATGGTTTTATTTTAAGATATCCTAAAGGAAAAGAAAATATAACCGGTTATATGTATGAAGAATGGCATTTCCGTTACCTAGGACTTGATGTTGCTAAAAAAGTCTATGATTCAAATATCACCTATGACGAATATATTGCTAAAAACAATTAAAAAATAGTTGACAAAAACACTACGTTATTATAAAATTAAATACGTAAGCGTTTTGTGGAGTAGTACTCAAGAGGCTGAAGAGGCGCCCCTGCTAAGGGTGTAGACCGGTATTGCTGGTGCGAGAGTTCAAATCTCTCCTACTCCGCCATAAAAAAATTAACTCTTTACTCAGTAAAGAGTTTTCTTTTACAAAAAATATTATTTATTTGAAAAAAATTACATATATTTAAACATAGATATTTTCATAATTTTATAGTATAATCATCTTAGGTGAATTATGATAACAATAAAGAATAATAAATTAATAAATTACGGTAACCGTGGTATGACTCTTGAAGATGATATCAATCTTACAAATAATTACTATAAAGAAAAAGATATCGCTTTAATATATAAAAAGCCCATTCCCATTAAAGTATTAAAAATAAACGAAACTAAAACAAGAATAAAAGATGGTTTTTATGAACAAAAATCTACTCTAGATTACAGTGGTATATATAAAGAAAAATATCTTGAATTTGACGCCAAAGAAACAAATAGTAAAACATCATTTCCAATATCAAATATCCATCCACATCAAATTGAACACATAAAAAACATCATTCACTTCAAAGGAATAAGTTTTTTAATAATAAGATTTAATCTTTTAAACGAAACATATCTTCTCGAAGGGCATAAATTACTAGCCTTTTTAGAGGAAAACGAAAGGAAATCAATTCCGCTTAGTTACTTTCAAGAGAATTGTCCCAAAATAGCTTTAAAATATGCACCACGTCTAGATTACTTAAAAGTAATTGATATTTTATAAATAATATATTATAATATAATTAATAAAAAGTAAGGAAGTTGAGAAAAGTGAGAAAAGTCAAAAAGAAAAACATCATTGAAAAACTAAAAGAAAGCATTCAAGAAAAAAAAGAAAAAAAAATAAAAGAAAAAGAACGACGTTCAGGTAGAAGAGTAAATAAACAAGAAAAAAACTCTAAACCCAAAATAAAAAAAGAAGAACAAAAAAGCAAAGGAAATATTACAATTAAAAATAAAAAACAAGAAAAAGTAAAAAAAGAAAAGAAAAAAAGAAGTCTTTGGAAAAAAATTCTAACCATTGTCTTGATAATAGGAATAATTGGAGTATTATCAATTGCTGCTTTCTTCGCATATGTTGTAATAACCTCCCCTAAGTTTAGTGAAAGTGCTTTTGCCGTTAACGATCAAACCATCGTATACGATATAAATGGTAATATTATTGCCAAACTAGGAGCTCAAAAAAGAGAAAGTGTTACATACGATGAATTACCTCAAGTCCTAATTGATGCCATCGTTGCTACTGAAGATTCACGTTTTTTCCAGCATAACGGCGTTGATTTACCAAGATTCATCAAAGCCACTGCTCTAAATTTAATTGGTCAAGATGATGCTGGTGGTGCTTCTACTATTACAATGCAAGCCGTAAAAAATAATTTAACCCAAAAAGGTGAATTAGAAAAAAGCAAAATCAAAAAAATAATTCGTAAATTTCAAGACGTATATCTAGCAGTATTTAAAGTAGAAAAAGAATACTCAAAAGAAGAAATAATTGAATTATATGTTAACAACTATAACTTAGGGTCCAATGTTTATGGAGTTGGTGAAGCTTCAAAATACTATTTTGGAAAATCGGTTTCCGAATTAACTTTACCAGAAGCCTCTATGATAGCTGGATTATTCCAAGCTCCAGGAAGACATAACCCATATAAAAATATTGAAAGTGCCACTAAAAGAAGAAACACCGTTCTCTACCTAATGCAATATCACGGTTATATCACCGAAGAAGAAGCAGAATTAGCTAAAAAAGTATCTATTGAAAGCCTTCTAGTAGGTGTTAAAGGTGAAACCGAATATCAAGGATATATCGATACCGTTGTTGAAGAAGTTCAAAAGAAAACTGGCGATAATCCTTATAGCGTACCAATGAAAATATATACTACTATGGAAAAAGAAATCCAAAATGGTATTAATAAAGTAATGACCAGTGATGCTTGGTATTGGCGTGATAATCAAGTCCAAGCCGGAGTAGCCGTAGTCAACGTTGAAACCGGAGCAATTGCCGCTGTTGGTACTGGAAGAAATAAAACCGGAAAACTACAATTTAACTTTGCTACCCAAGCATATAGACAACCAGGATCAACTGCTAAACCAATATTTGCTTATGGCCCTGGAATTGAATATAACAACTTCTCTACTTACACACTATTTAATGATGAACCTTGGACCTATACCAACGGTCCATCAATCAATAACTGGGATGGTAAATTTTTAGGACTAATTACTACCAGATATGCCCTTCAAGTATCTAGAAACATTCCTGCCGTAAAAGCCTTTCAACAAATAGGTACTAAAAACGTTCAAAAATTCGCATACAGTCTAGGACTTGACGTTTCCTTAAATTCATCTTCAGAAAACTATCGCATTGTTAACAAAAATACTGGAGTTGATAATACAGTAAACGAAGCTTACGCTATCGGTGGTGTAGCTGAAGGATTTACCCCATTAGCAATGGCTTCTGCATATTCAGCTTTTGCAAGTGGTGGCTACTATACTGAACCACACTGCGTTACTAAAATTGAATATCGCCAAACAGGTGAAGTAAAAGAATATAAAACTACTAAAACACGTGTAATGAAAGATTCTACTGCATATTTAATTAATAATATTCTTGAATCTGCAGTTAACTATGGCTTTAATGGCGGAGCCAACGTTGCCGGTTCACACGTTGCTGCCAAAACTGGTACTTCTAACTTTGATGAAGCAACAATGAAAAGCAAAAACTTGCCATATAATGCTGTAAACGACTTATGGACTGTCGCTTATACCTCAAAATATTCCGTTGCCGTTTGGTATGGTTACAAAGAAGTTACTTCAACCACATATAATATTAATGGTACCGGTCATAAAGAAGGTGTAACCCGTGCTGTAATGCAATATATTCCAAAAGATACCAAAGGATGGACCGCACCAAGTTCAGTTGTCTGCCTAAACGTTGAAAAAGAAACATCTCCAGCTAAATTACCAAGTGAATACACTCCAAGTAATATGGTAACAAATGAATGCTTTGTAAAAGGTACACAACCAACAGAAATATCTAATCGTTACGGCAAACTAAATGATGTTACTAATCTAGAAGTCAAAAAGAATACTAATACCTCCGCTACTATATCATGGCAATACACTAACCCTGATGTAATAACCGAAGAATATTTAAAGAACTACTTTAATCAAAGTGTCTATGGTAACGAAAAAGAAAAATATTACAACGCCAGAATAGAATATAATAAAAAAACTCTAGGAGATATTGGTTTTGGAATATATAAAGTAGAAAACGATGGTACCACTACCCTAATCGCTTTTACCAAAGAATTAACTTATACTTATACCGGATATGGCAATACTGAATTAATAGTTAAAGCCGAATATGAAAAATTTAAATCAAATGCTAGTACCGGAACCAAAGCTACTATCAAATTTGAAGAAATAAAACCAAGTAAATTAATTGCTACATTAGCAGGAAAAGGAAACACCATTACTAAAATTGGCACATACACTGAAGAAGGATTAAAAGCTATATACTATGGTACACTAAATGTAACAGAAACTGCCACTGTTAAGTATCAAATAACTGTTAATAATGAACTACGTGAGTATAATGATAAGGTTACTCTTCAAACTTATATTAATACTCTACCAGCTAACACATATAAAATAACCTACATTATCAATTACCTAGATCAAGAAGAAACAAAAACAAGAAATTTAACTTTAAAAGAGTCATAAAAGAAGTCAATCGACTTCTTTTAGTTTATCCAAAACAAATTCCCTATTTTTTATTAGCATCTCATTATTCTTATCCTTAAGAATAGCCCTATCTATATAATATAAAGACTCTTCATATAAACCAATGTAATAGTAGCAAACACTAAGTAAATTATCAATCGTATAATCCCAACTAAATTCTTCATTAATATATGTTTTTTGATGGACCTTAATCATTAATGCCTTTATCAAATAATTAATTACTTCCAAATAATTCTGAAAATTATATTCAAAAATTCCTATTTCTACATATCCATCTCTTAAATATGGTGCCTCGTCTATAGCTTTTAAATACCACAAACGCGCCTCATCCACTCTTCCAAGGTTATTATAACACCTTGCAATATATCTCATCGAAGCTGCCCTTTCATCTTTCCAAGTAGCCCTATCCATTTTAAGATAATCCATTAAAGTCTGAATACCTTTCTCCCACATTCCATAATACATATATTCCCTTCCAAGATAATGTCTATTGCGATCATCATCAGCATCTTCCTTAACAGACAATTCTAATAAAGATAAATAATTACTTCTAGACTTTTTTTCATCTGGATAATGATCTAAAATAACATCCTCCGCAACCACTACCTTCTCATTACTTAAAGAGGTCTCCAAAACCTCATGTACCGGATGTACCCATTTATAATTATGCCTACTATGAATTTTCTCATAGTAAAAAGAAATTACCGGCTTTGAATCAACAATTTTCCAATTATAAGTATGTTTAAGTCTATTCGTATCCTTTTTCCACACCATTTCCATCTTTTCTCTCCACCCAGGTCTATATATCTCATCCAAATCAACACAAACACATATATCAGCATCTCCCGGTACCATTTCCAACGACTTATTTCTTGCCACATCAAATCTAAAAGGATTAATCACTTCCTCTTTAACAAAAACTCCATATTCACGTAATTTATTAACACTATTATCACTCGATCCCGTATCCAATACATAAATCTCATCCGCCTCCGATACACTCCTATACCATCTATCAATATTTTTCTCCTCATTCTTGCAAATCGCATAAACGCATACCTTATATTTATATTTCATAAGAATCACCCCTAAATTATATACTTAACTACCACAATTTACCATAATTCTCTTATAATTTTAACTTAATTAAATACTATACTTATATCATCAAGGAGGTGATATATGATTATAGAATAATTAAACAAACTGTGATATAATTTAAGTGGAGGTTGATTCTTATGAAATATACCATCGTTTTAGTCGAAGATGAAATTGATTTAAACAACTTAATTAAAACTTATCTTGAAAAAGCTGGATACAACGTTATTTCATATTATAATGGAAAAGATGCCTTAGAAAATATTAACATAAAATCGCACCTATGGATATTAGATATTATGTTACCAGATGAAATAAATGGCTATGACATTATTAAAAAAATCCGTGAAACCAACGAAATGATGCCAGTAATCTTTACCTCAGCAAGAGATAAAGATATAGATAAAATAATTGGTCTAGAACTAGGAAGTGATGATTATATTACAAAACCATATTCTCCTAAAGAACTTGTTCTAAGAGTTAATAATATTATCAAAAGAGTCTACTCAAATGACTTATCCAAGATAAAATATAATGATTATACTATTGACATTGAAAAAAGAACAGTTTCTATAAATGATAAAGAACTAAATTTAACTACACTAGAATTTGATTTACTAAAAATGTTTATTACCAATAAAAACAAATCATTTTCAAGGGATGATATCTTAAATATCATTTGGGGAGAAAATTATTTTGGCACAGACCGTGTTGTAGATGATCTAATAAGAAGATTAAGAAGGAAAATGCCTGACTTAAATATTAACACAATGTACGGCTATGGATATCGCCTTACATGAAAAAAATATCGCTAACTAATCAATTAATATATATATGCATATTAATAATAGGAATAATCTCTATAGCCTTAGGTATCATTTTACCTAAAGAACTATTACCAATATATGAAGAAAATATATATAATAAATTAAAACAACCGTTATTCTTTATTACTAACGAAGAAGACATAAATTTTAATAATGACAAAGAAGATACTGATATTGCCTATATCTATAAAATAAATAATACTATTTATTCATCTTACAATATTGAAGATGTAATACCTTCTTTTGATAGTTCAATTTTAAATTACACAAAAAATAGTTACGGTAAATTTATATATAACAATAAATTATATTATTATTATCATACCTATAAATCAAAAAATGAAACTATCATTTCACTTACAAATGATAAATACATAAGTACAATGAAAAAAGATATTTTACTTACAATACTAATAGTTACTGGATTATCGTTTACATTTTGCTCCCTGATCCTAATTGTATGGTCCAATAATCTAGTAAGTAATATTATAATTCTTAAAAGGAAAATCAAAAATATTGACAACGACAAATTTAACCTCAAACTAAATCATCCTTTCATTGATGAAATATACTCCTTAAATGAATCAATCGAAAGTATGAAGATCTATTTAAAAAACAATGAAGTTTATAAAAATCAAATGATTCAAAATGTATCTCATGATTTTAAAACTCCTATAACAGTAATTAAATCGTACATCGAAGCCGCTGAAGACGGCATTGAAACCAAAGAAAAAAGTTTAGAAATTATCAAAGAGCAAGTTGACAAGTTAGAAAACAAAGTACACTCCTTATTATATTTAAATAAACTAAACTACATAACCGATAAAGTAGAAAATTTAAAAGCTAAAACTGACGTTGCTATTGTTATTAACAGCTCCGTTAACAAATTCAAATTAATTAGACCAGATATCAATTACAAACTAGACATTAGTAATAACCAAATATATCAAGGCACCTATGATATGTGGGAAGCAATTATTGACAATCTATTAAATAACTTTATGCGTTATGCAAAAAAAGAAATTAAGATTACTGCTAAAAATCAAAAAATCATTTTATACAATGATGGAGAAAACATTGATGAATCAATATTAAACAATATTTTCACTCCATATGAAAAAGGTTTAAATGGTATGTTTGGTTTAGGATTATCCATTGTAAAGAAAACACTAAGATTACTAAACTATGATATTACTGTAACTAACATTAAAAACGGTGTAAAATTTATAATTAAATAAAATGAAAAAGAGTTTACCTACTCTTTTTCATTTCCCCGAGAATCAGTACCCTTATCCGTTGATCCAAGTCCAAAATATCCTTTAAATGTCTTATATAATCCTTCTGCACCTACTAAAGTAAATAAACCAATCCATACTGCATATAATAAATTAACTGAATAAAAGGATATTGCAAAACAAAAACCAATAATAAAAGATAAAAACAATGATAATATACTATTAAATATTCTTGATAAATTAAACATCTCTTTAATTTTCTGAATTGTCTGCGAAGATATAATACTAGCAAGAATTGATATATAAATTAAATCTAATAATAATTCTTTATTCACAATTATCTTTTACATAACTATCAATATCTTGTATTTTATGCTCTACTAAAGCCATTCTTTCCAACAATTCACTAAGTTTATTTACTTTATTTTCTAAAAGTTCAATACGATAACTTAACATCTTAGAAGCAGAAAATGTTCCCATTAAAGAACCAAAAATAGTTCCTACTAAGGCTAAAAGTGCAACTACCACACCACTATTCATTACATACCCCTCCTATATTATTATAGTATCTCCTTCTTTTTTAGTGTAATTATTTGACACACTTTTCACTTTATGATATAATTTTATTGCTATGGGGCTGTCTTGGCTTCGACAGGAATATAAGTCCTTATTTTGCAGGTCGGATACCTACGTTACAGGTAAATAAAAATAACTGGAAACAGAAACAATTTAGCTGTTGCATACGCTTAATTTAAGCAGCACAGGCTTCTCTATTTCTTTGCTTACGAGAAATAACAGAAGCTTATAAAGTAAGCTATAATATAGCCCATTTCTATAAGTTATATCGAACATAATAGAATCGAAAATACTAAGTTTTGTTAATTTATATAGTATTTTCTAAATCCTAAAATTAACTAAACCTGTAGATAAATACTGATAAGTATTTTTGGACAGGGGTTCGATTCCCCTCGGCTCCACCATTAGTGTTACTTTCTAATCTCCATTAAGAGATTAGTTTTTTATTACCACAAAAAAATCGCAAAACAAAAGATCTTTGCGATTTAACTATTCTGAAATAGTAATATAATTTTTGGAAGTGAAATCACCTTGACTCAAAGTAACTAATGTTATCTTACTATAAACCTTAACTTTTCCATCAACAAAATAATTACCACTCTTTAATAAATTCTTTACCTCATTTAACTTGACATTTAATGATCTTTCTGTCTGTTTTTGCTTCAAATTATAGGTCTTTAAAGCTACATACTCACTATCATCACTACACTCATCACCATTACTACAAGCATATAATTCTACCTGAAGATAATTTATCTTATAATAACCAGCAATACTCATATTATCACTATCAAAATAATCAAAACTATATTGTAAAACCTTATCATTAGATGAATAATCTCTTTTAAGTGTAACAGACATCTCTACCCTCTTCAACTCTTTAATCGTAGTCATAACATTATGATAAACTATATAATACTCCTTCTTATGCATTTTATCTTCTGAAGTTACTATAATTGTAATAGCTCCATCTATTGTTTTGTTTAAATTTTGATTATCCTTAACTTGATATGTTGCATTACTATCCCTTGGCGTAATCACCAAATCAAGCTTATCTTCATTATTAGTTAAATATAACTGAAATTTAACTGCTGAAGCATCCCAACCAATATCATATCCTTTTACACCTAAATACTTTAATTCACAATCAGTCCCTAATTTTCTCTGTGTAGTATTACTACTCCCTTGCCCATCAGATTTATTATCTACTGGTTTATCCCCTTCGTGAAAATATTGCCACTCATCGTATAAATCATCAACCTCATATCCAGTTTCCTTCAATACTGAACTTAAAGCATTTTTAGGCCTCTCTGTTTTTAAATAATTTACTTCCTTCTTATTAATTAATCTATACACTATGCCTTGTAATGTTTCTGAAGAAATAGCCATTCCTATTGTAGCATTCTTATTAGCCAAAGAATTCATTCCTACAACTTCCCCCTTAGAGTTTAATAAAGGTCCTCCAGAAAAGCCACTATTTATCGCTGAGTCCGTCTGTAAATATTCAACACCGCCCATACTTCTTCTTGCTGATAATATACCCTTTGTTATTGAAGCCTCACCTTTTAAATCTATTGCATACCCTATAGCATATAAATCATCTCTAGAATCAATATCAATAGTTTTTCCAAAAGGAAGTGCTAATGCCTTCACATCATCAACTAATAATACTGCAACATCAGAAATTATTTCATTACTAATCAAATGTGCCTTACTAATATTACCATCACTATACTGAACCGTAATATCACCTTGAATATCCACAATATGAGAATTAGTAAGTAAATAACCATCCTCATTAAAAAAGCCTGTTCCTGTAATTTCTTTATTCTCTATCTTATTAATTACCTTAACCACATTTTTTCTAATTAAATCTAAAGGTTTGTCGCTCGAAGTAACAGAAACTATTTCCAATCTTCCTGTATTCCCATCCTTGTCAAGAACTTGTTTATTTCTACTTAATGCCAAATACAAAAACACTCCTAAAGTTATTACTAAAAATACACTAATAATAACTAATATTTTCTTTCTCTTACTCATCCTACCACCTAGTATAATTATATAACTTTTTATGTTCATATGCAAGCACCACTCTTAAAAAAGAACCAAACCAGAAAAAATATTTTATAATACCTAAAAATATGATAAAATAAAGATATAAAGTATAATTTATATACTTATTAAGAAAGTTGAGTTAACCATTATGAATCTAATAAAAGAAATAAAAAAAATAATTCCATATAATGAACAAGAAGAAAATGATAAAAGATTAATTTTAAATTACCTTAATATCTTTAAAGATGATATTTTAACTAGAAATAATGAACTATGTCACTTTACCGTATCCAACTGGATAACAAATAAAGACCATAATAAAATATTAATGATCTATCATAACATATATAATTCCTGGGCTTGGACTGGTGGTCACGCTGATGGTGACAGCAATCTCTTACGCGTAGCCAAAAAAGAAGCTTATGAAGAAACAGGCATTAAAAACTTAACACTATTAACTCCCGATATTGCCAGTATAGAAATTCTTACCGTAAATCCTCACATAAAAAGAGGACGTTATGTCTCATCACATCTTCACCTAAACTGTACATACATCTTCGAAGCTGATGAAAAAGATCTTATCCGAATAAAAGAAGACGAAAACAGTAATGTCGGATGGATTGATATTTCCAAAATTAATGATGTCGTTAATGAAGAACATATGAAACCAATCTATGAAAAGCTAAATAAAAAACTCCTAAATATTAAATAACTTTTCTTTCTTACAAATCTACTATTTCCTACCAAATATTAATAAACTTGACAAAAACATTTGTTTATGATAATATAATAACTCATTGAAAAAAGACCAACAAATTTATATATAACTATAAAGAAAGAGGAAATAATATGACAAATAATAACGAACTTTACAGTACATTTTATAATATAATTAGTGAATTAGCTGAAGATCTAAGCATTTATAAAGATATTTCTAAAGTATTATATACCTATAATGAAACCGCAAATACAATTGACCTATATTGCCTTTTAAACCAAGAAAACATTGCTATTTCTCATTTAGGAAGAATATTAGAAAGAATCAGAATAACTCAAAAATTCTTTGATATTTACGGAATAAATTTTAAAACTCACATCACATCTTTACAAGAATTTAATATTAAAATTGAAACAGATGAACCATTCAAAGAAAAAAATAAAAATGCTGAAATTTTTCAAATAAATAACAAAACTAAATTACCATTTAAAAAATATACTCTAAATAAAAAATAGAAACAAAAGTTTCTTTTTTAATAGTATTTTTTACTATTTTTTTGTATAATATTTTAAAAGAGGTATCTATTATGAATAAATTTAAGAATAATAAAAAAACAATTTTTACTCTAAGTGCAATTTTAATCCTATTGATAATTTTAATATACTATGTTTTTATTGCTAAAAATACCCATCTAGACACTATAACTTCAAACTACATATTAAATATAAGAAATGAAAATCTAACTGATATAATGATTAGTATTACCAATATTGGAGGATCATACGCCCTAATTGCTATCAGTGTTCTTCTCCTATTTACCATTAAAAACAAAAAAATTCCTATTTCAATCATTATCAATCTAATTATCGTCTTTATTATCAGTCAAGTTTTAAAATTAGTTTTCTACCGTCCAAGACCCATCGGTATCCACTTAGTACCCGTATCAGATAAAAGCTTTCCATCCGGTCATACTATGGTAAGTATAGCATACTTCTATTTTTTAGCATATCTAATATACAAAAACGCTAAAAACAAAGTAAAAGCAACTATCCTTATTATTCCCATAATCATTTTACCAATTATAATTGCCTTTAGTCGTATCTATCTAGGAGTTCATTTCTTAACTGATATTATCGGAGGTTTCCTATTCGGATTATTCTACCTAATTACCTATATAACCCTATATAATAAAATAACTACTGGAGCATCCATATGAAAATAATTGGAATCATTGCCGAATATAACCCCTTTCATTTAGGGCATCACTACCAAATAAAGAAAATTAAAGAACTATACCCAAATTCACTAATTATTGCCATTATCAGTACAAACTTTACACAACGTGGAGATATTTCCATTATAAATAAATGGGATAAAACCAAAATATGTCTTGAATATGGTATTGACCTAATCGTTGAACTTCCAACTATATATGCAACACAAAGTGCTGACATCTTTGCTAAAGGAGCTCTACAAATTCTAAATGAATTAAAAATAGACACCCTCGTATTTGGAAGCGAAAGTAACGATGTAAAAAGCTTAATAAAATTAGCAAAAATTCAACTAAATGATAAAACATATCAAAGTAAAGTAAAAGAGTATCTAGATACCGGAATAAACTATCCTAGTGCAATGAGCAAAGCTCTAAAAGATATAACTACCATAAAAATAGATAAACCAAATGATTTACTAGGTTTATCATACATTAAAGAAATAATTAAACAAAATTACCAAATAACCCCTATCGCCATCCAAAGAACAAATGATTATCACAGTAAAAGTATTGATGCCCCAATAATAAATGCCACTCTAATCAGAGAACTATATCTAGCTAAAAAAAATATCACCCCTTATATTCCTCCTAAAGTTAATACCCACTTATATCCTACTGCTTCCATAAATAATGCCTACAATTATCTATTATTACGTATTATTACTAATAATGAATGCCTATCAAATTATCTAACTGTCGATGAAGGCATTGAAAAAAGAATCCTTGCAAACATTAACAAATCAGAAACTTGGCAAGAACTCACTGAACACATTAAAACAAAAAGATATACTTACAACAAAATAAACCGTATGCTAATCCATATTTTACTAGGTATTAAAAAAGAAGATAATAACAATTCCAATTATCTTCGCATTCTAGGATTCAATTCACAAGGCCAAGCCCATCTAAACAAAATTAAAAAACACTTAAATTTAGAATTATATACCAATTATAAACCAAACAGAAACAGTGCTCTAGATCTCGAATATAAAAGCACTTATGTTTATTCACTAATCATAAATGATAAAGCCCTTGCAGAAAAAGAATTTCAAAATAAACCAATAATTTATAAAAAAGACAAATAATTTCTTACTTATTTGCCTTTTTTATTACTTTAATCAATATTTGAATTATCTTATCAGGTAAAAAACTCTTCGCATATTCCACCATTAGATCATTATCTAAATTAAATAAATATGCTAACTTCAAAAGTTTATCCTTACTATCTACAACATTATAAACATATATATATGAAACAAAAACATTACATTCCTCAATTACCCTAATATCATATTCTCCCTTATCAAATATAAACATATATCTATTAAAACGATTATCACTAACATTATCATATATATCAATAATTTCAGTATTCCCCTCTTCCTTCATTCTAAATAAATAACTAAAATCATAAAATTCTTCATAATCAAAAATACTTTTAATAAATAATGTCAATATATTTCCTTTGGAAGCTATTCGTCCCACAAATTCCTTAAACATTTCCTTTTTATCCACTCTTATCACCACGTTATTAAAATAACATAATAATTTCCTCAAGTCAAATCTAATTACTCATTTTTACCAAAAGGTACCCTATAAGTGAACTTTTTGTTTAAAATAATACCAATATATGATATAATATTATTTCCAAGAAAGGAGAAATAACTATGAAAATAATCAATCTAACAGAAACCCAATACAAAAATTATTCTCGTCTTCAAAAGAATCAAAATTTTGGTCAAACTGTTGAATTTTCTTTAATCCACGAAAATATTCATAAAAGAAAATTATTCTTAGGCCTTGTTGATGAAAATAACAACATTCACGCTGCCACTCTTATTTTGATAAAAGATATTTCTCCTTTAATAAAAGAAGCCATAGCTCCAAATGGTTACTTAATTGAATATCAAAATAAAGAATTATTAAAAACTTTTACTGAAGAATTAAAAAAATACTTATTAAAAGAAAAAATCACCTATTTAATTACTAATCCAATGTTTAAACTAAAAGTATTTAACAAGTCTAATACTCTCATTGAAAATAACCAATTCATCTATGATTATCTAATTGAACTTGGATACCGTAATCTAGGATACCACTCAGAATTTGAAAAATATGACGTTATTCTTGAAAACTATCATAGTTCTGAAGATATATATAAAAATTTTAATCGTAATACCAAAAGAAACATTAAAGAAGCTATTAACTTAGGTGTTACTCTAAAAAAAGAAACCCCCAATAATTTACCAACACTATATAATATTTTTAAAAAAAAGACCACAAAGTCCCTTTCATATTATCAAAATCTCTTTAATGTCTACCAAAGTAACGACAATAAAATGGAAATATTCTCTGCTACCCTATCCCCACATAAATTCCTCATTAATAGCAAAAAACTATATGAGCAAGAATTAAAGAAAAACGAAATTATTCACACTAATTTTACCAAAACAAATTATCATATAACTGAAAAAAAACTAAACAAAAGAATAACCTCTGACAATATTTTAGAAAAATATCACGAAAGATTAGAATATGCTATTAAACTAGATCAAAAATATCAAGAGCCAATTACTCTAGGTACTTGTATTATTATTAGAAATAATCGTGAAATATATTTCCTTATGGACGGCTATAATGAAAATTATCGTATTATTCACTCTACCCATATTCTTAAATGGGCAATCATTAAAAAATATTACAGTATCGGATATCGGATCTTTAATCTTGGTGAAATTCATCAACAATATTATAACAAAAACAATAAGTATTATGGCCAATATTTATACAAAATTGGCTTCGGAGGTAATATTATCGAATACTCACCAAATCTATTACTAATAATAAATAAACCCGTTTATAATGCCTATAACAAACTAAAATTAATTAAATTAGCCAAATAAATATAAAGAAAAGTAGATTTATATAAATTTATTTCAAAATATTAAAAATAAATTTATACTATCTACTTTTTATTAATCCTCAAAATAACTAGTTCCAATAAATTCCCTAAGAATTGATAAAGAAGGAACATCTTCGCTAGGTAATGGTAGTATCAAATCAAGTAATTTAATCAATCTAACTGCCGTTAAGTATTCCGGATCATCTTCTTTTACCTGATATAACAAAGGTTCCGCATATACCTTTAATACCGCTAGTTCATATACCAAAAAAGTATTAAATATAACATCTGCCTGATCTTGATATGGAAATACATATTTTTCTTCCCCATTTCTCACTGAAGCCCACGTACTAAGTGTATGTGAAGAAGAATAACCCCTTGTTCTATTATCCCTAACCATTCTTCTTAATAATCTAATATCTGTCAAATTAATTCGATTATCATTATCAATATTTAAATATACCAAAGGTGAAATATATATCTTAAATTTCTTATTCTTAGGTATATCTTTAAGTAATTCCTCAGATAAAGCATGCAATCCCTCTACGATTAAAATATCATTATCCTTCATTTGAAAAGTCTTATTATATACTTTTTTTCCAGTAACAAAATCAAAAGTTGGTGCCGTAACTTTATTTCCTTTAAGTAACTTAGTTACCTGTGCATTAAAAAGCTTTATATCTATTGCTCTCAAACTCTCAAAATCAGGTTTTCCATCTTCATCTAATGGCGTCTCATCCCTATTAAGAAAATAATCATCTAAAGATATTGATAAAGGATTTAATCCCATTGTCTTTAAATACATTGATAATTTTCTTGCTGAAGTTGTTTTTCCAGATGAACTAGGTCCAGATAACAAAATTATCTTAATATCTTCCCTCTTATCTTTAATCGAAGCAGCTATTTGTTGTAATCGATAATCCGCTATTGCCTCAGATAAATTAATAAGTTCCCCAGGTTTACTACTAATAATCGCATCATTAAGTTCTCCAACACTACTTATATTTAATATCTTAGCCCATTCCAAACACTCATCAATACTATTAAAAAACTGTTCATGATGTTTATATTTAGTAATTTTTCCGTCATCGTATATTGTCGGATATCTAAGAATTATTCCCTTTCCCTTTAATAAAGTTAAATCAAAATATTTAAGTATAGAACTATCGTGCGGTAAATTTCCTAACATATAATTATATACTCCGTCAAACTTATACAAAGTAACAAAACTATTCTTATCATAAAATAAAGTTTTTATTTTATCTTCTCTCTTAATCTCTCTAAAATATGTTAGTGCTTCTTCTACTGTAGTATCTACTTTAATAAAAGGAATTTCCTTCTTAACCTTATCTTTCATTATTTCTTTAATTTTTTTAACATCTTCTTCCGTTACATCTTTATTAATTTCAAAAAATATTCCCCTATCAATTGAATTTCTTACTTTAACAACTGTATCTTTTCCCAAAGCTTCTACCAAAGAAACATTAAATAAATATATCAATCCTTTTTCATATATTCGGCTACCTGTCGCATCATTAATACTATATAATACTAATTTTCCATTTCTCGTTAAGGCATCATCATAACTAATTATTCTTCCATTAAAACTTCCACATATTATATCTTTATCCCCTTGGATATCATTAATAACATCTATTAATTTAACTCCTCTACGGTATTCACATTTACTTCCATCTTCAAAAGTTATAATAATATTATCCATTAAATCAACTCCTCATATTATATCTCTATAATAATTATATCATACATTTTAAATATTTAATACAGAACAAATAATAAATTGATGAAATTATCCAAATTTAGATATTCTTCTATAATAAAAAGTATGTTAGATTTTATATTTTAAAATCTCACATACTCTATCTTCTTTTAAACTTTCTCTAGTATCAATAATTCTCTGATTACTAGATCCTCTAAAAGGTACATTATAACTTTTAAGTTCCATTATAAAAGGTGAATCTACTAAAGCATCAATATTCATTAAAAGTTCTCGTAAATTATCTTCTTTTTTTGCTCTTTTAAGCAAATCCTCCATTCTATAACCGGTATAGCACCAAACACTAAGTCCATTCTCTTGGCAAAATTTAGCAATCTCTAAACAAGCATCTATTTGAAGTAGTGGATCTCCACCAGATAATGTAATTCCATCTTGAAATTCTATATTTTTAATCTCCTTACAGACCTCTGCTACATCTACCAATACTCCACCAGACAAAGAATGTGTTATTGGATTATGGCAACCAGGGCAATTATGAACACATCCCTGGCACCATATAACACTTCTAATTCCCTCACCATCTACAATACTATCAATAGTAATATCACTAGCTAATCTAATTTGCATTTTTCTTTGCCATTAAACCTTCTGTAGAATGTTTAACTCTATCTCTTTCCTCAGCCTTTTTACCATTATTAAACCTATCAACTGTTCCAACCAAATATCCTGTAATTCTTCTTATCCTCTCGAAGCCAACACCTTCCCCTACAGTTTTTTCTTCTCTTAATTCTACTTCTTTCATTATATTTTCCTCCTAATTATTTACAATTACAACTATTCATACTCTTTAATTTTTCAACTGAAACTCCCTCATAAGCATGTCTACCACAACCAGGGCATACATCCTTAATTACTCCAACATATCCGCAAACCGGATCTCTATCAACTGGATGATTAATTGCCCCATATCCAAAATTATTTTCCTTCATAAGTCTTACTACTCTCTCAAAAGCATCAATATTTGTTGTAACATCCCCATCAAGTTCTATATAACTAATATGTCCCGCATTAGTAAGTTCGTGATATGGGCCTTCAATTTTAATCTTATTAACTATCGAAATATTATAATATACCGGAACATGGAATGAATTAGTATAATATTCTCTATCCGTAACACCCTTAATCTTTCCATATATTGCTCTATCTATATTAACAAATCTACCAGATAATCCCTCTGCCGGAGTAGCCAAACAAGTAAAGTTTAAATTATACTCTTTTGAATATTCATCACATTTGTTTCTCATAAACTTAATAATCTTAAGTCCTAATTTTTGAGCCTCTGGATCTTCCCCGTGGTGTTTACCAGTTAAAGCCTTTAGTGTCTCAGCTAATCCTATAAAGCCAATACTCAAAGTACCATGTTTTAATACTTTTCTAAGTCTATCTGTATTCTTTAACTTATCTGAATCAATCCATACTCCCTGTTCAAGTAAAAATGGAAAATTATATAAACGTTTATTACATTGTATTTCAAATCTTTCAAGCAACTGATCCTTAACCATATCCATCGTTTCTTCAAGTTCCTTAAAAAATCCCTTCATATCAGCCTTTCCCTGATTATCAAGAACAATTCCGTGTTTAATACCTAATCTAGGCAAATTTATTGAAGTAAATGACAAATTACCACGTCCAGGAGTAATAGCTTTATTCTCATCTACAACATTTCCTATAACTCTAGTTCTACATCCCATATAAGCCACTTCAGTATTATAATCACCCTTATAATATTGTTTATTAAATGGTGAATCCATAAATGAAAAATTAGGAAATAATCTTTTCGCAGATACTTCACAAGAAAGTCTAAATAAATCATAATTAGGATCTTCCTTATTATAATTAACTCCCTCTTTTACTTTAAATATAGATATTGGAAATATTGGTGTTTCATTCTTTCCAAGACCTGCATCCACACTATGTAAATAATTCTTCATAACCATTCTACCTTCTGGAGAAGTATCAGTACCAAAATTTATTGAAGAAAATGGTACCTGTGCTCCAGCCCTTGAATGCATCGTATTAAGATTATGTACAAATGCTTCCATCGCTTGATAAGTTCTCTTATCAGTCTTATCGTATGCTATCTCATATGCCTTAGCAAAAATATGCTTAACCTCATCACTATCCTTAGCACAATCATCCATATAACTTAAATCAAACTCAATACTCTCAAGTTTATCTATCTTATCATTTACCTTATTAATATTAATAAAAGTATCAAACCCCGTAAAATCTAATAACTCACTAATTGCCATTTTATATTGTTTCTTAAAAGTTTTAAGTACTCCTGGAGCCATATAATAATCAAACGCTGGAATACTCTGTCCCCCATGTTGATCATTTTGATTAGATTGAATAGCTATTGCTGCTAATGCTGAATAACTCATAATATCTTGTGGTTCTCTTAAATATCCGTGTCCTGTAGAAAAACCATTCTTAAATAATTTACTTAAATCAATTTGTGTACAAGTAGTAGTTCCCATTGCCATAAAGTCCATATCGTGTATATGAATATCCCCATTATCATGCGCATCCGCAAATTTCTTTTTCATTAAATATGCTTTGGCAAATTCTTTTGATACTGTTGATCCATATTGAAGCATCGTTCCCATTGCACTATTTCCATCAATATTAGCATTCTCTCTTTTCGCATCTTCCTCAGCTGCACTCTTAAGCCCAAGCCCCTCAAGAGATTTTAAAAATTTATGAATCTTTTTCTCATCAGCAAATAACATTCTAGATTGACTTCTTCTCTCACGATACTCTGAAAAAGATCTATAAACATCATCATACCCACATTTCTTCAAAGACTCTTCTATTAAATCTTGTATCTCTTCAATCTTAATTTTCTCTTCATTCTTATATTCTTTAGTAATTTTCTTAATTACATCTTGATATACCTTTTGAACATCCTTTGAAGTATAAACTAACTCATCATCACGAATTATACTATCAAAGCCTTTCTTAATTGCTAATGCTATTTTAGCACCATCAAAATCTACTTTCTTTCCATTTCTTTTTACAACCTTAAGCGTTGCTACAAGTTCTTCAGTATTAATCATTTTTTTCTACTCCTTCAAATTAATTTTCTATCATTTCTCTTTCTATGATTAACTCCATTATATAAGCTTTTATTTACCGTGTCAATACTTTTTTGTTCGTTTTTTATTTTTTTCCTTTTTAATCTTTTTTCATTTTTGACTTTTAAGTAAAAACTATATTTTTATTCAAAAAAATAATAAACACTTTTTTGTATCTTTAACAAATTATTCCATATAATTAAAGGCTAAAATAACTATCGGCACTACAAATATTTGTCTAACTTTTATCCCATTTTTTTATATTATTAAAAAATGTAAACTATGTAAAATCAAAAAAAGAACACTTTTTTGCTTTTACTTGCAATAAAGCGTTCGCCTTTATTTTTACTATTAATACCTATGCCTTTAAAACCTTAATATTAACCTTGTATTCATTAATATCGTATTCATTATCCACATCTTCATCCCATACAAAACTAACAGCTAAAGTCTCATCTTTAATAAAATCAATATAATTACTAATTCTATCTTTATATTCTAAATCACCGTTATAGTATACTACCACTCTATCAGTAATTTCAAAATTATTATTTTTTCTAATTTGTTGAATCTTAGAAACCGTCTCTCTAGCCAAACCTTCATTAATTAAATCATCAGTTAATACTGTATTAAGAATTACAAATTCTCCCTCTAAATAAGAAGCATCAAATCCTTCTTTTGCAGTTACTCTAATATCAACCATCGAAGGACTTACACTAAATTCTTCCCCTTCAAGCTTAATTAATATCTCATTTCCATTCTTTAACTCCATTACCTCTTCATTACTTAATTTAGAAAGTTCCTCTTGAAATACCTTAATTCTTGAACCCAAAATTTTTCCAACTTCCTTAAAATTAGGTTTAACAATAAAGTTAATATAATCCGTTAACTTATTACAGAAAGTAACTGTTTTTACATTAAGCTCTTCCATAATAAGTGGCGTCATTTCTTTAATAATACTCTCATTCTTTCCGTCAAGTATTACCTCACTAATAGGCTGTCTTACCTTTATTTTTGCTTCCTCTCTAGCATTTCTACCAAGACTAATCAAATCTCTTACTAAATCCATTTTCTTCTCTATCTCATCCTGATACATTTCCTTATTAGCTACCGGATACATCGCCAAATGAACACTTTCCATTCCTGTTAGATCACGATATATCTCCTCTGTAATAAATGGACTAATTGGTGCTAACAATTTACATATACCAATAAGCACTTCATAAGTAGTTTGATATACTGCCTTTTTACTAACTGTTAGTTCACTCTCCCAGAATCTTCTTCTATTTCTTCTAATATACCAATTAGACAAATCTTCATTTAAAAAACTATTAATTGCTCTAGTAACCTTATTTAAATCATATTCTTCCATTGAATCAGTAACATAACTAACTAATTTATTATATTTAGATAATAACCACTTATCTATCTCTTCCAATGCATCATAAGAAACCTTAAATTCTCTAGGATCTAAATTATCTGCATTAGCATACATTTGAAAAAACGTATAAGTATTCTTAAGTGTACTAAAAGTCTTTGACTGTATTTCTTTAATTCCATCTTCATCGAACTTTAAAGGAGTCCATACTGGAGAAGCATATAACATATAAAATCTTGTCGCATCTGCCCCATATTTTTTTAAAATACCAAATGGTTCTACCGCATTACCTTTACTTTTATGCATCTTTTGTCCATACTTATCCAATATTAAATCATTAACCAGTACATTCTTATATGGAGCACACCCCTCTAAGAAAGTCGATATAACTATTAAAGAATAAAACCACCCTCTAGTTTGATCTATTCCCTCACTAATAAAGTCAGCAGGAAATTGACTCTTCCATAATTCTTTATTTTCAAACGGATAATGATATTGTGCAAAAGGCATTGATCCTGAATCAAACCAGCAATCAATTACATCCTTCACCCTACTCATTACTCCTCCACATTTAGGACAATTAATATGTACATCATCCACATAAGGACGGTGAAGTTCAATATTTTCATCAATTTTCTCAATAGCCTTCTCACATAATTCTTTTCTAGAACCAATCATCAAATCATATCCACACTCACATCGCCATAACGGAATAGGTGCCCCCCAATATCTATTCCTAGATATTGCCCAATCATTTAAATTCTCAAGCCAATTACCAAATCTTTTTTCTCCAACAAATTCTGGATACCAATTAACTTTTTTATTCGCAGCAATAATCTTATCCTTTAATGCTGTAACTTTAATATATAAACTAGGTTTAGAATAATATACCAACGGAGTATTACATCTCCAACAATGTGGATAATTATGTTCCATCTTCTGCTTCTTAAATAACTTATCACTAGCAGCCAAATATTTAATTATTTCAATCTCTAGTTCAGGATCCACTACCAAACGACCTTTCCAAGGCCCTTCAGTATAGCATCCAGATTCATCTACCGGATTAAGAATTGGCAAATCATACTTAATTCCTACCTCATAGTCATCCTGCCCAAAAGCCGGAGCAATATGAACAATTCCCGTTCCATCTTCCATTGTAACATAATCAGCACACGTAATATAAAAGCCTTTCTTATTAACCTTCAGTATTGGTAATAATTGTTCATATTCCATATATTCAAGATCTTTTCCAAGATACTCTTCTACTATTTCAAAATCATCTCCCAAAACTTTCTTTGAAAGTTTTTTAGCCACAATAAAATTATATCCCTTCGAATGACATTTAACATATACCTCATTTGGATTAACACAAGCAGCAACATTAGCTATTAAAGTCCAAGGTGTCGTCGTCCATACTAATAAATAAGTATTATCCATTTCTTTTAACTTAAATGGAACAGTAACTGTATTAACTGATATTTCCTTATAACCTTGAGCTACCTCGTGACTAGCAAGTCCAGTTCCGCATCTAGGACAATATGGTAGTATCTTTAATCCATCATAAATTAACCCCTCATCAAAAAATTTCTTAAGTATCCACCATTCTGTCTCAATATAATTATTATCATACGTAATATAAGGATTTTTCGTATCAATAAACTGCCCAAGTTGGGAAGTGAAATCTTTAAAAGCCTTCTCATTCTTCCATACACTCTCACGACATTTCTCATTAAATTCCTTAATACCATACTTTTCAATATCATTTTTTCCACTAAAACCAAGCTCTTTTTCTACCTGTACCTCTACTGGTAACCCGTGAGTATCCCAACCTATTTTTCTAAGTACCCTATATCCTTTCATTACCTTATATTTACAAAAAGTATCTTTTAACAATTTTGCTAAAATATGATGTACACCAGGCATTCCATTTGCTGTCGCTGGTCCATCATAAAAAACAAAATTCTCACAATCATTTCTATTTTCTATTTGTTTCTTAGTAATCTCATCAATACCTCCCCAACTATCACAAATACTCTTTTCAACCTCATCTACCGCTCTTTTATCAAGTTCCTTAAATTTCATCATTTTCACTCTCCTTAAATTTTAAATTATTCATATCTTCCTTACTATAACCATTCTTTAAATATATATCAAAAACATTCTCCGTTGTAACTAAGCTATAATCTATCTGAAGTTTTTTAAGCACCATCTTAATACTTTTCTCATTCTTTCCCTCAAATTCTACAAAAGTATTAAGTCCAGGCCACGTATCAATATCAATTTCTACTCCATCTAGCATATATCTAATTCTTTGATTTTCCTGAATACTTCTCTTAAAATATCCCAGTTTAGAAAGTATCATATCAGTAGTTTCAAAATCACCAACCTCCGTCTCTAATTCAAAAACTCCGTCTATTCCCGAATGATTAAACTCTTTAATTGTAAGTGTATTTTTAATACCGTTTGTTCTAAGCCTAATCCATTTATTCTCATCAACCGGATTAAAGTCATAAATATATCTTCTTTGTAACCAACTACCTACAAACTCTGCTTTATTCTCTTCCATTTTATTAATAAAACCTAACAAGTTTACATCTAGCAATCTAACCTCAAATTCACATTTCATATATCATCACCATAAAAAAATCCTTATTAATAATAAATATTAATAAGGACGAAATAACCGCGGTACCACCTTAATTCACCAAAACATAAAATTTCAGTGCACTTAATTAATATAACGGTTCTTACCGATCTTTCCTAATATCAAAAAGATACATCCAAAGTGATTCAGATCATAAAATCAATATAACTATTCCACCATCAGTTACTCTCTATTATCTATTTATAACCTCGTCTTCTTCATTTGTTTTAAATATCCCTTTAATTATATAAAAAACTTATTACTTTGTCAATTATTTATAATCAATATATTATATTTTATAAGAATCTTCTAAAGAAAATTCAACATTTTCATTAATCCAATTCTTTCTAGGTTCTACTGCATCTCCCATTAAAATAGAAACTCTCTTCTCCGCCAAAGCTCCATCTATTATATTTACTTTAACTAAATTACGATACTTAGGATCCATTGTCGTATCGCACAACTGATCAGCATTCATCTCCCCAAGTCCTTTATATCTTTGAATCTTATAATTGCTTTTTCCTGCCGTTGCCTTTCTAAGTTCTTCATTACTCCATAAATAACTATCCTTACCACCAATACTAAACTTATAAAGTGGTGGCATAGCTATAAATAATCTACCATTTTCTATTAATGGCCTCATATACCTATAAAAAAATGTTAATAACAAGCATTGAATATGTGCCCCATCATCATCAGCATCGGTCATTATAATTACCTTCCCATAGTTACATTCATTAATATCAAAATCATTTCCAATACCTGCTCCAATAGTATGAATTAAAGTATTAATTTCTTCATTTTTAAATATATCATCTAGCTTTGCTTTTTCAGTATTAATAACCTTACCACGAAGAGGTAATATCGCTTGAGTCTTCCTATCTCTTCCTTGTTTTGCAGATCCACCAGCACTATCACCCTCAACGATAAAAAGTTCACATTTCTCTCTTTCCTTACTTGTTGCTGGTGTTAACTTTCCACTAAGAATACGCTCTATTTTCTTATTATCCTTCCCTTTACGAGTCTCTTCTCTCGCCTTACGAGCAGCCTCTCTAGCTTCTTTTCCTTTCAAAGCCTTGCTAACTATTTTTGTAGCAATTGGATTATTCTCTTCCAAGAAAAACTTTAATTTCTCAGTAACAATAGCCTCTACTATTGTCCTAGCCACTGGAGTTCCCAACTTTGATTTCGTCTGTCCTTCAAACTGTAACAAAGATTCCGGTATCTGTACTGAAATAATTGCTGTAAGTCCTTCTCTAACATCTGTCCCTTCAAACGTTTTATCTTTTCCTTTTATAAAGCCCTTATCTCTTGCATAATCATTAAGTACCTTAGTAAGTGCTGTCTTAAATCCCACTTCGTGACTACCACCATCGGGAGTTTTAACATTATTAACAAAAGAAATTATATTTTCACTATAACTATCTGTCCATTGCATTCCAATAGAAACATTTATTCTATCCTTGGAAGCATCAAAGCAAAGAACCTTATGAAGAACTTCTTTTCCCTCATTCAAATACTCACAAAAAGCCCTAAGACCATTCTCATAACAATATTTTTCAGATCTATTCTCAAATTCATCAACAATCTCGATAGTAAGTCCATTAATCAAAAAAGCACATTCCTGCATTCTTTCACATATTGTCGAATAATTAAAAGTCGTCGTCTCAAAAATGCTTTTATCTGGCATAAATCTAACTGTTGTTCCGGTTCTTGTACTACTACCTATCTGCTTTAAAGGAACTGCAACGTGTCCTCCATCAGCAAACTTAATATAATACTCCCCCTTGTCTCTTCTAATAGTTACTTCCATCCAACTAGATAAAGCATTAACAACTGAAGCACCTACACCGTGTAATCCACCAGATACTTT
>URVV01000001.1 GCA_900551455.1 uncultured Mycoplasmatota bacterium | reverse complement strand
AAGGCGTGTGCTCCATCCAGCTGAGCTATGAGGACAGTTAGCAATAATTCATCAATTGCTAACTAATTATATAACAAAAATTAATTTTTTTCAAGCCCTTTAGGTGAAAAAGTAGAAATTTCTTGATTATTAACCTGAAAAATAACCTTATTAACATCTAATTCATCACATAAAGACAAACCTATCGTATAAATAACCTCTTCTAAAATAACATTATTTGTAATATCTGACAAAATTAAATCATTAAAATTTAACTTAATTGTCTTATCAACAATCTCATAATCCAATAACCTAACATTTGCATCTAAATAACTCATAAGATTAGTTTGATATGTTAAAGAAGTTGATAACTCATCAATAATTATTTTTACCTTATCCTGATTCTCATTATTAATATATTTAGTTACTGGAGTATAATATATCTTATCATTATAATTTAAAACATAATAAACCGTATATGAATCAATATCCTTAAGTGTCGTTAATTGATACTGCTTATTAATTCCATAACTTCTATCCAAATACTCTGGTAATTTCTTTTTACTATTAGGAAGACTAGTTAACCTCTTACCATTAACTAATACTATAATCTTATCTATTCCATCTATTTCAGTTAACGTATAAGTAATTGATTCAATAAGCTTCTCTTCATAATCCTCCTTTATATTCAAAAACTCTGAAGAAAAATCAACCGTTAAAACCTTATCCTTTAAATCTATATTTAAAATCTTCGTCCCTATTGGCAATAAAGATTTAAACCCATTTGGAAGAATATCCTGTCTCTTCCCATTAATAGTTAATGACTCAATTAAATCCCTCGCCTTTGTAACTGAATCCATCTTATTAACACTAATCTGTGTCCTAGAAAGCAAATCATTATTATCAAGAAGATAAATAGCCTCTAAATCATTCGGATAAATATATTCAAGAATCTGATTCATATTAATTTCATTCTTATTTCCAGGAATCAAATATAACATAAGCATTACTAAAAGAATCGACGTTGCCACCGCAATCTTTCTTAACATCATTTTCTTTAACATAATATCACCTAATTAATAGTATGCTTTCATTTTTCTAATATGAGAAAAAGCCACTTTTAGTGGCTAAATGCTTATAATTTTCATTTTTAATAATTCAACAACTGCCTGTGCTCTACCCTTAACTCCTAATTTCTGCATCGCATTAGATATATGATTTCTAACAGTCTTTTCGCTAATTCCCAAAATATCAGCTATTTCTTTAGTAGTTTTATTAGTCACAAGCAACATAAATACTTCTTTTTCTCTTTTTGTTAATATATATTTATCCATAAAATACCTCACTTCCCTATTGGGTGGTTTTATACTTTTCATAATATTTTATGTCATTACCAACTTTAAGTGAGAGTATTTAACACGATTTATTTAAATTGAATAGAAATATATTGTTTAGTATCAAAATTAGCCTGAATCGTTCTCATAATATCATTAGCTAAAGTCTTGGTATGATCCTTACTATTTATAACTACCCTTACCTGATCTCCATCTATCTTAACAAAAGAATCCAAATTATGTGTATTCTTCACTTTCTCTTCAAGCAAAGTTTCCTTACTACTAATTTGATTTAATAACTTCATTGCATCAAAAGCCTTATTTTTATCTTCAGTAGAAGTCTTACTATCCGCAATAGTAGCCTTAAGTTTATTTAATTCAGAAAGAGTATTATTATTATCTTCCTGTTTTAAAGTTTCTATAATATTAGACTCTTCTACTTTAATATTATCAATATTTTCCCCATTATTAGAAACCAGCAATTCATTAGGCATAGTAATATAATATACGCTTAATACCAAAACTAAACTAAACAGCGTTAAAAACCATAAATTCTTTCTATTTATCATATTCTCCTCTTTTCTACTTAATTATATTTAGAAAACAAAAATATATAACTAAAAAAGACAGGCCTAAAGAAAAAACAAGGTTTTAACTAATACATACCTTGTATTTTCTTCATCTGTTCTAAAGATAACGCATCAACTTTCCAATTACCATCACTATCTTTAGTAAGTTTAATTTCTAACGTATACTTAACCTTATCCTTAGCCTTTTCTAATCTATTTAACTTTTCCTCATCATAACTTTCTTTAGTATAAATACTGCTATCGAAAGAAAGATCACTAATAGCCTTCTTATAATCAGTTACTTCAATTTCCGTCAAAACAGTAGCCTTATCCCCATCTATAAGTTCATCCTTTATTTCATAAGTTAAATTCTTATATTGATTTTCCAATAACTTACGATATCTCTGTTGATGAGCCTCCGTTAAATTCTGCTCCTTTAAAACATTATCAATCCCTAAACTAATATCACTATCAACCTTCTGATATTTACCAAAAAGTGCCTCTACCTTACTAGTAGGTGTATTCCCCATCTGACACCCTACTAAAAGAAAAGTAAACAACACCAATAACCATATTTTTTTCTTCATTTTATCACCTAGATATATTATTTACCAATATCTAGAAACATATACATATATTTAAAAATTATAATTATTTAATACTTTAACAATCAATTCATTAGAATACCCCAAAGTCAAAAGATTCTTATAAACCCGATCTCTCAAATTAACTTTATTCTTATTAGCTCTTACTATCTTATTTATCTGCTTATTAATCTTATCACAAAGAAAATCCTCATCTATCTCATATATATATTTATTTATAATATTCTTATCAATATTATGTAATTCTAATTCCTTTAAAATACGATATGGTCCCATCGTTGTAAAATTAAGCTTATCCTTAATAAAAGCCTTTGCAAACATCTCATCATTTAACAAATTATTCTTAATAAGTCTATCAATATTCTTCTCAATCTCAGCACTATCTATATTCTTCTTTTGCATAAATAATCTCATTTCATTAACACTTCTAAGTCTTACAGCAATATATTTAACACACTTATTATAAATATCATACTTATTATTCTCATTTAATAATTCCTGAAGTATATTCTCATCTATTTCTTTTTTATATAACAAATTATATTTTAAAATAAGATCCTCATTTAAATTATACTTCTTACCAATATCTAAAGTAATCTGATAATTTCCATTTCCCTTTTTCGTATATTTAACTATTTCCATCTAACCACCTATATTCACTGATTCTTCTATATTCATAATATCAAATAATATCTAAATTGTCAATAATAATTCATACATTTGTTTGCGTTACTTAAAAAAAATAAACTACTTTAATAAGTAGTTTATTTAGATATAATTGAACAAATCAAATCTGTCAACTCATTTGGATTATCCACTGGTAATCCAGATATTAACCTTGCTTGATTATAAAGAATTTTAGCATAAGTAGCCAATTCATCAGTATTATTTTCCTTAAATAATTCCCTCATTTTCTTACTAACATTATGTGAATCATTAATCTCTAAAATAGTCTCTGCCTTTACCTTCTCTTCTTGATTTGGCATCGTATTAATAATATGTTCCATCTCTAAAGACAAATCACCTGTTGAAGATAAACATACCGGATGATTCTTCAACTTATTAGTAAATTTAACATCCTTAACATAATCCTTTAAAGTATCCTTAATAAAATCTAACATCTCTTTATTATCATCATTAACCTTACTTATTGCCTTTTTCTCTTCTTCAGTATCAAGATCTAAAGACTTATCAGTAACATTAACAAACTTTTTATCTTTATAACTATTTAATATCTTAATAACAAACTCATCTAAATACTCTGTCAAATACAAGACCTCATATCCATAATCTTTTAAAACTTCAACCTGTGGTAACATCTTTACATTATTAATAGATTCCCCACTAGCATAATATATTTCTTTCTGACTCTCAGGCATTCTCTCCACATATTCAGCCAAAGTAACATACTTTTCATCCTTAGAGCTATAAAATAATAACAAATCCTCTAAAGTATCCTTATGCATTCCATAACTTGAATAAATACCGTGTTTTAACTGCATCCCAAAAGACTGATAAAACTTTTCATAATCTCCTCTATTTTCTTTTAACATCTCAAGCAATTCTTTTTTTATCTTTTTCTCAATATTCTTAGCAATCAAGTTTACCTGATGATTTTGTTGCATCGTCTCACGCGAAATATTTAAAGCAATATCTGAAGAATCAACAAGACCTTTCACAAAACTAAAATAGTCTGGTAACAATAAAGGACACTTATCCATTATCATAACACCTCTAGAATATAACTGTAATCCCTTTTCATATTCCTTAGTATAATAATTAAATGGCGCGTGTGAAGGAATAAACAATAATGCATCATAACTAGTCAAACCCTCCACAGAACTTGTAATAACTCTTAAAGGTTTTTCATAATCATAAAACTTATCTGTATAAAAATCATTATATTCTTCCTCTTTAACATCCTTCTGTTTCTTTTTCCAAATAGGAATCATACTATTAATAGTTTGAACTTCATCCTTCCCCTCATCATTTTTAATATTCATCTTTATTGGATATTTAATATAATCAGAATACTTCTTAATAATAGAAACCAACTTATATGAATCTAGTAACTCATCATAATTCATCGTATCCGTATTTTCCTTCAAATGAAGAATTAACTTAGTACCATTTAAATCCTCATCTATTGGATTAATCGTATATCCATCCACCCCAGTTGAAGACCAAATATATGCCAAAGACGAATCATACTTCTTACTAATTACCTCTACTAAAGAAGAAACCATAAAAGAAGAATAAAAACCAACACCAAATTGCCCTATAATAGAAATATCTTTTGACTCCCCATTATTTTCCTTAAACAACTCTGAACCACTCTTAGCAATAGTTCCTAAATTATCCTCAAGTTCCTCTTTAGACATTCCACAACCATTATCAGTAATTGTAATAGTTCTTTTATCTTTATCAGGTATAACCCAAATTTCTAAATCTTCCTTCTTAATTTTAATAGTCTTATCAGTTAAAGATTGATAATACAATTTATCTATTGCATCACTCGCATTAGAAATTAATTCCCTCAAAAAAATCTCCGGATTTGTATAAATAGAATTAATCATCATATCTAATAACTTTTTTGACTCTGCTTTAAATTGTTTTTTTTGCATATTTACCACTCTTTCCATAATATCTTTCAATTACATACTCAATATAACACTTTTTTTAGCAATTGTCAATATTAATTGCTAAAGTTCAAAACAACTTCTTCTTACATTTAACAAAATTATTTACTCAATTTCAACTTACCACAATTTCTAAATTTATTCTTTTTATATATAAACTTTTTATCATTCGTATTAAATGGCAATTCAATTACCTCTAAAGTATAATTCTTAATATTTACTAATAATTTTAAATCATCTTTTTTTACTAAATAATATGGCGATAAATCTCCCAACTTATCCGCCGTAGATACAGGTCCTATTGATGGAGCTATAAACGTATCAAGAATTAACTCTATAAAATTTAATTTCTTTGTTCTAGATAATACAAATATCTCATACGGCTCTGGATAATATTCTTTTAACACTTCACTATACATAACTACCTTATTTTTATACTTATTTCTATCCAATTTCTTTTTCATCGATAATGCTGGTAAATTACTATCATCATTTAATAAATAATCTACCGTTACCCCAAATACTTCAGATATTTCCTGTAAATTACTTACATCTGGTAAACCACCATCATTTTCCCATTTAGTTATTGCTTGTCTTGAAACATTTATAACTTCAGCCAGTTGTTCTTGTGATAACCCAAACTTACTCCTTATTTTCCTTAATTTTTGACCTAATGTCATAATACTATCTCCTCTTTTCAAAATCAATATTACTAAAATAATCTCTTTATTAACAGCAAAAATACCTTACACATATGCTACGATTAGTAGCATCACTATCCTAAAGTCATATATTTATATTCTCTATTCACTTTTATAGCAAATTCTTCTTATACACCATTCTCTAATATTTTTAATTATAATCTAATATCCTAACATTCTTATCAAATTAACAGCTACACCCATATAACCTATCAATTCTTACTTATCCCATCACTATCAAAAAAAATATTAGAAAAGAAAGTATAAACAAATATCATCATATTTATACTCCCTCATCAAAAAAATTAATCTTCTCTCATAATAGTCTTATTCCCTTAATAATATAATCATTATTAATTATTCTAATCCAATTTTTATCTTTGCTTATAAATAATAATTTCAGCATTTTGATAATCTTTATCATATTCACTTATTAAAATATAATTATTATCCGCAACTATTCCATAGTATCCACTATTATCATTCCTGGATAATTGCGTACCTAAATAGATATTATTATCTTTAAGTAACTTAATTTTCTCATTATTAGGTAATTTATATTCAAGATTTACAAACATTCCATTAAGCGGATATAATTCCTTCACTTCCCCTATAAAATTCAATCTCAAATCATTAATTTCCTTAATTAAGTCTTTCTTATAAGCTATAATTTTTTCTTTAGTATGACTATTACTATCATAACAAAATTCCGCTAAAACGCAATCTCCACCCCAAGGATGTCCATTAGTTTCTACACACCCCTTACACTTATCTTTAATCCCGCATTCATCACAATTAACTCCACAAATACTACTCATAATAAAATTCCTCTCAACTAAATTAATTATTTATCACCAATTATTTCACTATGCTTAAATTCTAATACAATATTTTCAATCAATGCTTAAAATTAAGTTATCTAAAACATCATTTTAATTCTCTTTATTAAATAGTTTCTCTATAATTAAATCTCTTGAATGTAAATTATTATTTTTTCCTAATAATAAGTTTTCATAAAATTTAATTAAGAAATTATTATCTTGTTTTATATTTAAATAATTATTAAAATAATTACTTCTTACTAATGCATTTCTATAATAAACTGATTTTTCTTTGAACATTGAGTTATCAACATCATATCCAAGTGATACTAAATACTTTTCTATAAATAATGCTGTAGTTCTAGTATTTCCTTCTTTAAATGGATGTATTTGCCATATGCTTGAAGAAAAGTTAGTTATATTATTAATTACATCAACAATATTCATTTCATCATATTTTTTATTTTTTTCTAATAATATATCATAATCTAATGACTGTTCTAATAATTTACAATCTCCATAAGCAACTGAATCATTATTTAAAATTCTTTCATGTTTAGAAAAATCTACTTTTCTAAATTCTCCTGCAAATTCATAAACATCTTTAAATAAATATTCATGAATATATTTTATATAATCTACTGATAATTCAAAATTATCTTCTTCTAATAATTGAACTATCCTAGTAGAAACTAAATCACATTCAAATTCATCTTGAATTGTTTTATCTTTTTTATCTTTTTCTACATAATATTGTTTTAATTCATGTTCAACTTCATAAATTGTTTTTTCACCTGTTACATTTTCTTGTAACAACTTTTCTAAATACTTAGATGGTTTTAAGTTATCAACTTCTTGAAGTCCAATAGCCATATCCCACTCTTGTTGTTTTACATAGTTTTTAGGTGTTACTGTTTCAATATAATCATTTATACTTGAATCTAAATCTCTCTCAGACATCTTAGCACCTCCACTAATAACATTATAACAAAAAAGTTCCTATCTGTCAGTATTATACAAATAAAAAAGGAAATTTTAAAGTACAATTTCTTAGATTTTATATCTTTGACAAAGTTAATGAAAAAACATAAATTTTCATTAACTTGGTTAAAAGATTTTAACTTATTTTAAATTTGTGCACCTAAAATTACTTAATAGTTCTAAAACCCTTTAATATAAACAAAAATGAGAGCTTTCGCTCTCTTCAGGGGGTTTTGGTTGAACACTCCTACATTATTTCGTAGTGAGTGTAAAAAGGTTGGTCATAATATTTTGTTTATTATGACAATATTATTGTAATATATATTAAAAATAAATGCAAGTGTTTTTTTACTTTTTTACAAAAAAATTAATTAACATAATATTTAAAAAGTAAAGCACACCAACTAAAACATCAAAAAACACATTCCCTCACAAAGCCTATAAAAGTCTCACCATTCCCTAAAAATATTTTTACACTTACAACTATTCATTAATCAACTTATAAGTATCTCTCACTATCATCAACTCTTCATCAGTAGAAGCAACATACACAGGAACTTTAGAATTCTCCGTAGTAATCAACGTCATATTTAAATTACCACTCTCTAAACTATTATTTGCCTCATTATTTAAGTTACTGCCCAAAACACCACCAATTTTATTAATAATATCTCCTCTCAATAAAGCATTATTTTCTAATACACCTGCTGTAAAAACAATCGCATCCACTTTACCATCTAACATAAAATAATACTCAGAAATATATCTAATAATTGAATTCATAAACATTTTATATGCCAATACCCCAAATTCATTATTATTATTTTTAAGCTCCATCACATCCCTAAAATCATTCTTTCCGCAAATTCCCAAAAGACCACTTTTTTTATTAAGAATATTATCGATTAAAGAAATATTCATTCCTGTTTCATCCATCATATATTTAATAATCGAAGCATCAATAGAACCACATCTCGTCCCCATAATAAGACCATCCAAAGGAGTTAACCCCATTGTAGTATCTATACACACTCCATCACGAATACAAGAAATACTAGCCCCACTTCCAATATGACATATAATCAAATTGATCTTCTTTAAACCAAATTTTTCCTGTAATAGCTCCGTTATATATCTATGACTAGTACCGTGAAAACCATACTTCCTAACTCCATATTTCTCATACCACTCATACGGTACAGCATATAAAAAATTCTCTTTTGGCATAGATTGATGAAAAGCCGTATCAAATACCGCTACTTGCCTAATCCCAGGCAAATTAATTTCCATAGCCCTAATACCCGCAATTTCTCCCGGATGATGTAACGGTCCTAATTTCGTTAACTCAACAATATTTTTAAGTACATCACTCGTAATAATAACTGAATCCCTATACTTTTCTCCTCCGTGTAATACTCTATGACCTACTCCCTTAATCGAAGATAAAGATTCAATTACTTTATTCTTAATAAGTTCTTCTATCATTACCATAACAGCTTCATTATGATCCTTAATATATTTATTACTTCTTATTTTATTTCCATTAATTTTTATTGTTAAAAAACTATCTGAATGACCAATTTTTTCAACATAACCATTAATAAGAAGTATCTCTAAAGGCATCTCATACAAAGAAAACTTCAACGAAGAACTCCCACAATTAATTACTAAATACTTTCCATTCATTATTAAACCTCACTTATTATTTTCATATTCCTTAATTCTATTAACTAACTCTAAAATATCTGCTTCTAAACTATTAATTTTACCCTCATCTTCCAAATTATTTTTAGAAAGTTGTTCCTTTTTATTAATTATATCTTCTAAAACTGTATAATTCTCTTTAAAGTAATAATAACTTGTTTCAAGTTCTAAAAGATTATTTAATTTTTCTGTCATCATTTTCTCTTCATTTCTTAAAATTATTTCTATTCCTAAAGAAATAACTAGAAAAGCACCTAATATATATATCATTAATTTATTATCCTTATTCTTCATAATATAAAGTTCTCTTTCCATAGGCATTATACCTATTTTCAAAAACTTGTTTATTAAAATATCTGATAGTACCTGTTAACGTATCTGAAGTTATAACATTATTATTATCATATCCAACTACCACCAAAGCATGCTCCCCTCTTATCCAATTAATTTTTTTTCCTGTAGGTTTATATATCCAAGAAGCACTAATATAAGGAATAACCAAATCGGCACTATTCCAAACCAATACTGGTATACCTTCACGTACCTTATCCAACACTTTATTAAAATTCATCCCACTACCATTAATTATTCCCTTTTTATACATATTAGCCAACTCCTCTATTGTTTTATCATAAGTTCCAAAAGAAGTATATCTACTAGGATGACCAGCAAATTCAATATAAATATTTCCCCCATATCTAACTCCATTTTCATAGTATGGTTCTTCCCCTTTTTTTAAATTATCAATAATATCATCTAAATTAACATCAATACCATAATGCTTTAATAGAACCCACAAAGCAGCACTCTCACATCCTGTCGGATAACCTTCCGTATATTGATTAATCGTATGAACATTTTTAACCAAATAAACTCTCTTTTGTTCATTTTCCCATACTAATTTATCTAACTTACTACTAAGAGTTTCCTTTTGTTTCTTCAAACTATTAATTTTATCCTTATTAATCTCTTCCTTTTTGAGAACCCCCCCATAACTATCATTTATTTCTCTAATTATTTCACGCAATTCCAAAGCATCACTCGCATCTATATTATAGTTTTTCGCCAACTTTTCTTTATATTCATTTATTTCTATCAAGTATTCTTTTTTTAAATCATCATACTTTCTATCTTTTAAAATTTCTGTTAATTTATTTTTATTCTTTATATAATTATTGCCTAAATTTAAATTTAAAATAACCATTACTATATCAAGTACTATCAATAAAATAATTATTATCCTCTTTTTCATATCATCACCAAACAACTATATTTCTAATAACATATCTATTATCTAGTTTATCAAAAATATATCTATAATTAAAATCAACATCCACATAATTAACATCTACATTTATCGAATTATTAAGATACTCTATATTAATCTTATCAATAACCATTAAATTTTCTAACTGATTAACATCAACTAAAGGAATAAATTCCATCTCATTATCTAAATATTCATTAGTAATATAAAAATATTTCTTTCCAAATACCTGATTAGTTATTTTATATATTAAATCTTTATTAACAAATTCATTGCTCTTATATTCAACACCACGATAATTAACTACATATTCTTCTCTTAAAACTATTTGATCAATATAATTATCTTTATGTTTTATAATAAAAGCGATAGCAAAATCAACTAATGCTTCATAATTTTCATTTAAGTCACTAGATATTAAAAAAGAACTTCTTGGTAACATTTCATCATCTATCAAATCTATAAATTTTCTAAGTCTTGATTCAAAATCATCTCCTTCATATAAATCTATATTAACATACTGTATATCCTCCTTATATCCATAACTTCCTTTATATAATAAAAATACCCCTATCATAGTAATAAATATAAGACCAAATGCCAATATTTTCTTTATCATCTTATCACCACTTTAATTATACTAAATTATCATTCTTTTGTCTATTAAATAAATTAATCACAAAAAAAGTCTTTATTACTAAAGACTTTAATTTCTCATTGGTGACCCGTACGGGATTTGAACCCATGAATGCATGCGTGAAAGGCATGTGTGTTGAACCACTTCACCAACGGGCCATAATACAAAATGGTGGGCCTGAATGGACTTGAACCATCGACCTCACGCTTATCAGGCGTGCGCTCTAACCACCTGAGCTACAAGCCCATTTTGTTTCCTGCTAATTGATTATAACATCAAATAAATATAATATCAAGCATTTTTTTCAATTTAAATAATTAAATGGTGGGCTGTTAGGGATTCGAACCCTAGACCCACTGATTAAGAGTCAGTTGCTCTACCAACTGAGCTAACAGCCCATCTAATTGTCTTTCACAAAGACAATTAAAATTATAACACTAAATTTCCCATATTTCAAGTATTTTTTAATATTTTAATGAATAATATTTCCAAGTATCCCAAAAGAAAAGATTAACATAATAATTCCTGCCATTACAACTCCCAGTATCGTATAAATCATTGCCTTTTTCTTATCCATTCCAAGAAGTGCCGCAATTAAACATCCTGTCCACGCTCCCGTTCCTGGTAAAGGAATACCCACAAATAGCATCAACCCAATATATTGAAGTTTTTCTATTTGATCCCTCTTAGATAATGCTTTATTCTCTATTTTATTTACCATTCCACTAAACATCTTAGTTTTCTTTAATTTATTAAATATCGGAGTTATTAACCACAAAATAAAAGGAATTGGAATTATATTTCCTAAAAAGCAAATCACAAAACTTGGTATAATCTTCATTTTTAATAAAGAAGCTGCAATCAACCCACCACGAAGTTCTAATATTGGTAACATTGAAATTATAAATATTATTAATTCTTTGCCATATTTTAAAGCCGTTAATCCTGAAAAAGCATCTACTAAAGCCTTTGCTAAATTACTAGCCATACTAAATCACTCCATTTCTAATTAATTATAACATAACAAGTCACAAAGCAAAAGATAAATCTACAAAAAACATAAAGAATAATCCCTCATTCGTCTTTAAAAAAATAATTCTAATTCTTTTATTTTCATAAGTTATAGCCCCAACGACTAGTTATCAACTCGATAATTACCCTTTACGTTTTATATGTAAAGAAAAAAAGCCCTTTCAAGGCTTATTTATTTTCTTTCTTTTCTTTATTTAAAGTTATAATATTTATCGCTTTTTGATACATCATTTCAAACTTAATATTATCCATTGGAACCTCTTTAAGCAAAGTCTCCTCATCAACATTATACATTTCAGATAATTCTTTAACCTTTTCTTTTAGTTCCTTCTCTGTAACATCTATCTTTTCAGTTTTAATAATCTCTTTTAGTAAATAACGATATTTAACTCTTTTCTCAGCACTTTCTCTCATCTGATTAGTAATATCTTCTTTTTTATTCTTCGTAAATTCAAAATATTTTTCTTCACTAATGCCCTGCATTTCCATTCTTTGCATAAATTCACGATACATATGTTCAACTTCATCATCTATTAATTCTGAGCAAATATCTGCTTTCATATTTTCTGCTGCTTTTTCTAAGCATCTATCTTCATAAGCATGTTCCTCTTCGTGTTCTTTTTGATGTTCAATTTCTGAAGTAATCTCTTTTTCAAGTTCTTCTTTATTAGTAACCCCTTTCATTGCTAAATCATCAAAAAATTCTTTATCTAATTTAGGAACAACTCTCTCTTTTATTTCATTTACTTTTACTTTAAATACAACTTTTTGTCCCTTCAATTCAGAAGCCATATAATCTTCAGGAAAAGTTAATTCTATATCCTTCTCTTCTCCTTTTCCCATTCCAATTACTGCCTCTTCAAATCCTGGAATAAATGTCTTACTTCCTATTGTAAGTGAATAATTCTGGGCCTTTCCGCCTTCAAATTCTACACCATCTTTAAGTCCAGTAAAATCAATTACTGCAATATCTCCATCGGCAACTTTACCATCTTTCTCTACTAATTCAGCATAATTATCTAGTAAAGAATTAATTCTTTCTTTAACCTCTTCTTTAGAAACTTTAACCTTTTCTTTTTTTAAACCTAAATTTGTATATTCTCCAAGAGTAACTTTTGGTTCAGTAACAAATGTAAATTTAATCTCAATTTCATTCTCATCACACTTAATTAAATCAATCTTAGGCTCAATTACAGGTAAAATTTTACCTTCTTCAATAATTCTTTCATATTCTTTTTTTACTGCCAAATCAGCTGCTTCAAAAAGAATATCTTGTACTCCATATTTCTTTTCATATACGTTTCTTGGAGCCTTTCCTGGTCTAAAACCATCAATCTTTGCCTTTTTATTAACTTTTTCAAATGCTTCATCTTGTAATTTTTTCCAATCATTACCAGATAACTTAAAATTCAATTCTTCTTTCATTTTTACCTACTCCTTACATTATTTCTAAAACTTTTACGTTATAGTTGCCATTTGGACTCTCTACAATACAATCATCCCCAGCTTTTGCACCAAGTATTGCTTTAGCAAGCGGAGACTCATTTGATATTTTATTATTAGATGGATCAGCTTCCTTTGAACCAACAATACGATACTCTTCAACATCTTCAGGATCATCTTCATACATAATCTTTACTGTTGCTCCAAGTCCTACCTTTCCAGTATCTTCTTTCTCTATTAACTCTGCTACTTCTAACAATTTTTCAAGTTCAGCTATTCTTCCCTCTACTTTAGCTTGTTCATCTCTAGCAGCATCATAATCTGCATTTTCAGATAAATCCCCCAAAGCTCTCGCATCCTTTAATGCCTTAATAATCTCTGGTCTCTTAACTTCCTTTAAACGATTCAATTCCTCTTCAATTTCTAGGAATCCCTCATTTGTTAAATATACTTTATTGCTCATATAATCACCTCTTTTAACATTTCAACATTTTACTAGTTTTTCATTTTTTTGTCAAGCATATTTCCCTATTTTATAAAAGTTCTCATCATATCAAATTTATCTACTTTTGTACCCAATTTAATTTTAACAACCTCTTCAGGATGTCTAGCACATTCTAGCTTATTACCATCCATATCATAAATATCTTCTATTGTAAATGAAATAGGTTCTCTAACCGGAGACATTATCTCAACTAAATCTCCACACTTAAAATAATTTTTTACTATTAATTTAACAAAACCATCTTCATAACTATCTACAATTCCTAAATAATCTTGATTACTAACTTCATCTCTTCCAAGAAAATATTGCTCATCCTTTCCCGGAAATTTATCATAAAATTGAGCCACATTATCTCTATTTGCTACTCTTCCCAATACCTTTTCATAGTATTTTAATTTCTCCTCAGTAAGTGTCCCATTATAATAATCATCAATAGCCTTCCTATATGTACTAATAACTGTTGCTATATAGTATATGCTTCTCATCCTTCCCTCAACCTTCAAACTACTAATTCCTATTTCAATCATCGAAGGAATATACCTTAACATACATAAATCCTTAGAACACATTGTAAATTTAATTTTATTATCAATCATCTTATCATCTTTAAGTAAATCAAAATTCCATCTACAAATCTGAGCACATCCCCCTCTGTTAGCATCTCTATTAGTAAAATAATTAGAAAGTACACATCTTCCTGAATAACTAGCACACATTGCCCCGTGAATAAAAGCCTCTATTTCTACCCCTGTACGATCAATTATTTCCTTAATCTCTTCTCTAGAACATTCTCTTCCTAATACTATTCTCTCTACCCCCATATCTTTCCAAAAATTAACAGCCTCATAATTAACTGTCGAATATTGCGTAGATATATGGATCGGTAAATTAATCTTATTTTCCTTAACAATCTCTATTACTTGGGGATCAGATACAATTATCGCATCCACCCCACATTTCTCTAATTTTATCAAATAATCTTTAAGCCCAACACTATCTTCATTATGAAAAACTATATTAACTGTTACATAAACTTTTTTCCCCAAATGATGAGCATATTCACAAGCTTCTCCTATTTCTGTAATAGATAAATTCTTAGCATTCGCTCTTAAACTATAGTCCTGACCTCCAAAATATACCGCATCAGCGCCATACAATAAAGCCATTTTCAATCTATCTAAACTTCCTGCAGGACTTAATAATTCTATCTTCTTCATCTCATCACCTACTTAACCTTGTATATTGTTTTCTTATCAAAAAATCCCAAATAACAATTACTAAGTTTCTCTCTATTTAAAAACCTATCAACCATCTTCAAAAAATCATTATCATCAATCATTAAACTATTCATAACAATATAATCAATATTATCAAGTTTATCTAAATAGTTAATCAAATTAATAACTTCTTCAGTATAAATCGTAGTTCCAAACTCTTCTTCACTAATCGGATATTCTATCACATTATCACTCTGAATTTTATATTTCTTTCCACCATTTTCACCAATATATTCCAAATAATTACTTATTAAATATCTTCTTGAATAAAAAATTGGCGCATAACCATACCCTAAAAACATCAATTCCATCTTCGTATGTTCCTTAATTTCCATAAGTTCTTGATAAGTAATATCGTTAGTCACAAAACTACCAGTAATACCCAAATTATTATAAAAAATATGTGATCCTATCGAAGCGTTTAAATGTTCCTGATATATTACTAACTTTGAGATCATTCCTAAATTTTGAGCAATTTGATATACCGCCATATCATAAAATAATATCTTTACATCTCTATCCTTAAGTTTTTCCATAACTCCCCTTAACAATTGCAAATCTTTATTATGCATTAACTTATTTAAAGAAACAAAGACCTCTTTACCCATAAAATCTATCTCATCTAGCATATCTACATCCATATAAAAAGAACCATTGACTGCTAATTTATCTATTGACACTATTACCCCATCAATATTCTTTTTAATTAACTTTTTAAGATGTTCTACGCTATTACCACTAACAATTATCTTCATTTACCATTCTCCTTCTAGAAATTGATATTCCATCTCCAACTCTTACATATTCCGTTACAAACTCCTGATTATTATCCAAAAATTCCTTAAAATTTTTAATTTTCTTTACTAATCCTCTTTGATTTCTAGTAACCGCCAAACTCTCATTCTCCACTAACCCATGAAACAATAAATTATCAGTAATAATCACTCCATTTTCAACTAAATTATCCTTATATTTATTAAAAAAATTAATATTATTCCCCTTTGAAGCATCAATAAATAATAAATCAAATTTTCCATCTATTAAACTCTCTAAAGCATCTCCATTAATTATCTTAATTCTCTCATCTAGTCCAAATAAAGAAATATTTTTAACCGCCATTTTATATCTTTGTTCATCCTTCTCAATTGTAGTAATCATCACCTCATCATCTACTAAAGCCATTCTTATTGCAGAATATCCAATAGCACTTCCAATTTCTAACACTCTTTTAATACCATTATTCTTAATATAATTACATAAATAATCAATTCCTGAAGGTAACATTATCGGTACCCTTTCGCTTTTTGCATATTCTTCAATTTCCTTTAATTTATCATTCATTTATATCCACCTCTAAAGTACACCTGTCAAAATAATCACTGACAATAAAAATGATACCACACACTCTCTCAAAAGTCAATATACATTCATACATCTGTTTGTATATAAAATTAAGAAGATGTATTATTACATCTTCTTATGCACACCAATTATTTTCACTTTTTAACTTTTGAATTGTATTATAATGACCTGTTGCATTTTTATTCAAATACGTCTTTCCTTTACAATCCGCTACAAAATAATAATAATCATGCTTCTTATAATTAATTGTTGCTTCAATAGATTCACTTCCAGGATTAGACACCGGTCCTACCGGTAATCCAACATAAGAAGTACATCTTGTATTATAAGCATTATCACAAGTATATAAATTCTTATTACCATTAAGTGACTGCTTAAAATCATCTATCTTTAAATAATAGTAGGTTGTAACATCACTACCTAATACCCAACCATCATTAATTCTATTATAGAAAACTCCCGCTACCGAAGCCCTATCTGAAGAACTAGCACCCTCTAGTTCTACAATTGAAGCCAAAGTAATTAATTGATGTAATGATTTTCCACTACTCTCAATTTTTTCTTTATACTTTGTTAATTGCTTATCCATCTCATCTAACATTTTTTGAACTATCTCTTTAGGAGTAACATCCTTATTTTTAAAAGCATAAGTATTTGGAAATAAATAACCCTCTAATGGATAATAAATTCTCTTATCCTTAATCTTATCAGTCAAAAACCAATACTTACTAATAAGACTATCTATATACTCACTATCATTCATAATAGCCATAAAATCATCATAACTATTATTCGTATTCTCTGCTACAACCCTCGCAATCTTTCTAACATTTTGGCCCTCTTTAAATGTAATTACTATTTGTTGAGGATTATAAGCATTTCCCTCTTGTAAAACTGTTATAATTTCCTTCAAACTCATATTCTTGTTAAACTCATACGTCGAAGCCTTTAAAGAAGTAATCTTATTAAGTTTAACATATAACTTAAATATTAAAGTACTTCTAATAAGACCATTCTCATATAAAGTATCACCAATCGAATATATACTACCATTTTTAATTTCAACTACTACCTTTTCTCCATCTCTTGAAACTGGCGATATCTGATAATTGTAAAAAAAACCAACCGCAAAAATACTCACTAATACCACTACCAATATCACTACTATAACTTTATACTTCTTCATTAATCCTATTCTCCACTCTTCTTGCTTTCTTCTTGGATCGTATCAAGAATAGTTTCAATTACCTTCCACTCCTTATCACTCTTTATTGGCAAAAGTTCTCCACCCTTATCATTTACATTATATATCGAAGCAAATACTCTAATATTTCCCGCATCATCTTTTGAATTATCCGTATAAACTACATACTGCTTCTTAGTTTCTTCAGATTCAAACGTAAATAAAGGTTCACACTCAATCTCTCTACCATCTTTATCTTTTATAACAAACTTCTGTTTCTCATTCATTTCTATATCCCTCACTTATTTATTTTTATCTAAATATCCTTGTAAAATTATTTCTGCAGCTATTCCATCTACTCTTTTTTTTCTCTTTTTCCTAGACATATCTGCCTCTATCAAAACATTATTAGAAATCACCGAAGTAAGTCTCTCATCTTCCATTATTACTGGTAAACCAAACTCCTTTTCTAATAACTCTTTATATTCTAAAGTAACTAAAGCTCTTTTTCCCAAAGTATTATTCATATTCTTAGGTAATCCCAATACCAAGGTATCAATTCCCTCTTTCAAAATAATCTCCCTAAGTGGTTCAATCGTCTTATAATTATCATCCAGAGAAAAATATAATGTCTTGTAAACCGAAGCAATCGAATTAGTCAAATCACTAATTGCAATTCCCAACGTCTTACTACCTAAATCTAAACCTAAACATCTCATTTTAAATACTCACTAATCATACTTTCCAAAATAAGTGTACGATCTAACTTTGCAATCTTATTTCTATTATTATCAAATAAAGGAATATAACCCAAATCATTACTAATCAAATAGCCAACAATCTGAGTAACCGGGTCATAACCGTGTTCCTTCATACTATCACTTACCTCTTTAATTACCTTCTTAATTCCACTTTCTTCCATTCAATCACCTACTTAATTATATTTTAACATAATATAAATCTATTCTCAAGAATAACAAAGAATAAATTAAAATTATTTGTTTTTTATTTATCTATCTTTAATATTCTATCCATTATATATTTATTTTACTATAAAATTATCCCAAATTACAATTATTTTCAAAAAAATCATATCCCTTTATCTGAATCTTCTCCATTGTATAATCACTCTTTAAAGAAATTATAATTTTTACATTTTCACTATTCACTTTCTCATTAGTAAATGGATCCATTATCTCATTTTTTAAATAATTCCCTCTAAATAAATCTTCTGCTGTTATTACTTTATCATCTCTATTAGTAAAGTTATATCTATTATCACTAACATACTCCCTACTAGCACCTTCAATACTCTTAATTAAATTCCTGCAATTATTTACTTTATTCTTTTTAATAACTGAAGAAATAGAAACATAAGAAATAACTGAAATTATTGACAAAAGTACAATAGTAGCTAAAAGTTCCACTAAAGTAAATCCTCTTTTATTCATATTCCATCACCTAGTATAATTATATCTCATTAATTTCTAAAAATAAAGAAAAAAAGAAATTATTCTGTAATTTCTTTTTTAGAATTTTTTTCTTGATTTTCAAGTTTCTTAAGAACTTCTTTAGTTACTAATATAGCTCTTTGTCTAACTTCATCTGCTGCTTTTTCAATAACGGGTGTTCCTTTTTCCTTAGCAACTTCCCATAACTCATTAGCCTTTTCTTTAAGTTGTTCACCTTTTTTCTTAGCAATTGCTAAAGCTTTTTCCTTATCTAAATCTTCGATTTCCTTCTTCAATTTCTGAATTCTATCCATCAAATCATCGGATAATTCCTTCAAGTCAACTTCCTTAACTTTTTTAACTAATTCATCCATTTTCTTTTTTAAATCTTTTCTAAGTTCCTCACCAGATTTAGGTGATAAAAGCATTCCTACTCCAACACCAATACCTACTCCTGCTACAAATTTTAATAATCCTTTACCATTTTTACTCATCTTCATATTCCTCCTTTTTCTTTCTCCTAAACATTCTATTAATTAATGCTGTTACACCATCAACCACTTTATCTGTAATGGTTGCTAACTTGTCAGTAGTAAAATCAATCACCGAAAAAAATCCATTTAATGATTTTAGTTTCGTACTAATATCATCTGCAATTTCATCAATTTTATTCATCGTTCCAATCATCTTTATACCCAATATTATTAAAACTACCAGTAAAATAGAACCTAATATGTATAAAATCATCGGTAAAAAATCCATTTTTTAATCATCCGTCCTTTCCTTATACATTGAATCAATCAATTCAAAGAAATCCTTATCCACCTTATCATCATTTTTTTCTTCTCTCTTTTCCTTAAACTGCATTCTCGTAGGAATTACCTCTTCCTTCGTATCACTACTTGCTAAATGTTTCTCTAAATCATTTTCTTCAACTGTATCTATTTTCTCATCAAGTATAACATTATCACTCTTACTAGTCAAGTCATCTTCCTGATTAGTGTTGTTTATCTTTGGTTCATAAGCTACTCCAAATTCTTCATAATTATCATAAGCCTTTTCTATTGTAACATCTTTCATCTCATCATCAACAGTCATATCATATAGCAAATCATCTTCTTTTAAAGAACTAATCTTTTTTACCTCTTTATAAAGTTCACAATTTTCACACATCAAATTATCTTTTATCTCATCAGCCAAGTTTCCAAAAGCCTTCTTTCTAACAGTTTCAAAATCAACCTTTTTAGAAGGCCTCTTCATCTCAACATTATCCTCTGACTTTTCCTTAACTTCTTCTTTTTTATAATTCTTATCTAAAATTCCATATACTGGAGATATAACTGGAGTAGCTTTAAATTTTGGCTTTTCCTTAACTTCTTCTTTTTTTGGATATAACTCTGATACTTTTTTAGGAATTTCCTTTTCAGCCTTTAAAACATTTACATTTCCCATACTTGCTTTAGAACTACGACTAGGCATCTCATCTCCAAAATCAATTGGAAACGAAAACTTCTTCGTAGACTGTGAAACCGGTTGATCCATTACCGGTTTTTCTTGTTTTTGAATAATAGGTTGCTGAATAACTCTTTCTGTAGTCTTTTTATCCACTTCCATAAGTCCTTCAGGTCTAACCTTAAATTCAACCTTTTCTTCTTCCTTCTTTATCGTATCACGCATTACCTTAGGTAAAATATCCTTTGGTTCCTCATAAATTTCTTTATTTTCCTCTTCCAGTTCCATCTCATCTTCTTCACTAACCTCATCCATAAATAAATCTTTAATTTTATCAAATAATTTCACTATTGCACCTCCAAAATTAATCCTCTCCAGGTAACCCTATATTCTCCTCATCGCTCTGTTCATCATCAGATACATACTCTTGTAAATATTTAGAAAATGTACTCTCCGTATCTTTAGGCTTATCCAACTCATATTTAACTTCTTTACTATCACCAACACTATCATCAAGTTTAGTCTTTATAAGATTATCATTAAACTTAATACTATTTAAAATTATCAATGAATCAGCCATTATAACTGGTAAATTATCATCATCACTATAAAACTCTATTTTTGCATAATTATAAACTATCTCACAAAAATATTCCGCTTCCTTAATCTTATTAACTCCTACATAACCAGTCTTGCCATCTATCGCAAACTCCTTATAATAATAACTATAATCCTCACTCTTCTTATAATTTAACATATTCTTGTAATAATAACTAACCGTATCAACATACAAATAAACATATCTATCTCTTATTTTAAATTTTTGATTATATTCATTATCTTTGATTTGGCTAACACCCGTAGGTATATATAACTCATAACCCGTAGAAACAGTATTAACACTTGTACTACTCTTACTCATTGTTGCCCTAACTACCGTATCCAAATCACTAGTAATTCTCTGACAACTACATCCTGTAAGTAACAATACCAAGATTAATAAATAAATTATTTTCTTCTTGTACATATACTCCACCTACTCTCTTACATTATAACAAACATTTAAAAAAATTTAAATAGTTTTTTGTCTTTTCTCTAAATATTTTTATTTTTTTCTATTTATTTAAAGAAAAAAAACTAATATTTAATTAAAATTACCATATAAAAACCCAGTTAAATATATAATCCAACTAGGCTTTAAATAACAAATAATTTTAACTTTTAATCTTACTTAGCTACAATAGTTACTATCTTATTCTTAATAACCATTATCTTTATCACTTCAAGTCCCTCAAGATGCCTCTTAACATTCTCTAATGCCAAAGCCCTATTCTTAATAGTTTCCTCATTCTCATCCATTCTTATATTAATTGTTCCTCTTACCTTGCCATTTACTTGAACCGCTATTTCTCTCTCATCTTCTACAAGCTTACTCTCATCACATACTGGCCATTTAGCAGTAGCTAAAATATCATAGCCCATCTCTTGATTAAGTTCTTCCGTTATATGTGGAGCCACTGGATTAAGTAAAATTAATAACAAACGATAATCATCCTTCGTAATACTCTTTGCTTCCTCATAAGCATTAGCAAGAATCATTAACTTAGAAATATAAGTATTATATCCCATTCTCTCTAAGTCATAAGTAATCCCCTTAATAGTCTTATTTTGAATAACTTCAAGTCTTTTACTATAACCAATATTATCATTTAAAATATTCTTTAAACGATAAACCTTATCTATAAATCTCTTACATCCTTTAAGAGAATCCGTACTCCACGGTACATCTTGTTGATAATCCCCCATAAACATTTCATAAGTTCTTAAAGTATCTGCTCCATAATCACTCACAACATCATCCGGATTAATAACATTTCCCTTAGATTTACTCATTTTTTGATTATCAGACCCCAAAATCATTCCGTGACTTACTCTTGTCCAAATCATTTCCTTCGAAGGAACTAATCCTATATTATATAAAAATTGTACCCAAAACCTTGCATATAATAAATGTCTTGCTGTATGCTCCATTCCTCCATTATACCAATTAACTTTCTTCCAATACTTCATTGCCTCCATTGAAGCAAACTCTTGATCATTATGTGGATCCATATAGCGAAGAAAATACCAACTAGAACCAGCCCAATTAGGCATCGTATCAGTCTCCCTTTTAGCATCTCCTTGACACTTTGGACACTCAGTATTTACCCAATCAGTAATTTTAGCCAAAGGACTTTCCCCCGTATCTGTTGGTTCATATTCCGCTACATCTGGTAAAAGTAATGGCAATTTATCTTCCGGTAACGGTTGCCATCCACATTTTTCACAGTATACCATTGGTATTGGTTCTCCCCAAAATCTCTGACGAGAAAATACCCAATCCTGAAGACGATAATTCGTTTTGGCTCTACCTATACCAGAACTCTCTAAATATTCAATCATTCTATTAATCGAATCCTTCTTATTCGTATATCCATTTAAAAATTCAGAATTAATCATCTCTCCATCACCAGTATAAGCCTCAAGAGATATATCTCCTCCCTTAATAACTGGTTTAATTTCCATTCCAAATTTCTTAGCAAAATCATAATCTCTTGGATCATGAGCTGGCACTGCCATAATTGCTCCCGTACCATATCCCATCATTACATAGTCAGCAATAAATACCGGTATCTTTTCTCCACTTAATGGATTCCTAACCGTAATTCCTTCTAATTTAACCCCTGTCTTATCTTTATTTACCTCTACTCTTTCAAAAGCACTTTTTTGTTTAGCAAACTCTTGATACTCCCTTACCTCATCCATATTAGTTATTAAATCTTTAAGTTTATCAACAATCGGATGTTCTGGAGCTATAACCATAAACGTTACCCCAAATAAAGTATCACATCTAGTCGTATATACCGTTAACTTATCCAAAGTCTCTTCCACTATAAAATCAACTTCTGCTCCCGTAGATTTACCAATCCAATTAATTTGCCCTAATTTAACTCTATCAGCAAAATTAGTATCATTAAGTCCCGCAATCAAATCCTCTGCATAATCACTCATTCTAAGCATCCATTGTTCTTTTTCTTTCTGAACTACCTTACTACCACATCTCTCACAAACTCCACCAGCAGCATCCTCATTTGATAAAACACTCAAGCACTTTGGACACCAATTAACAAATGTCTTTGCCTTATAAGCCATATTATGCTTATAAAATTGTAAAAATTGCCATTGAGTCCACTTATAATATTCAGGACTAGCCGTAGAAATCTCTCTACTCCAATCAAAAGAAAAACCTATAGACTTTAATTGTCTCTTAAAAGTATCAATATTCTCTTTTACTGCTTCCTTAGGATGAATATGATTCTTTATCGCATACTGTTCAGCAGGTGAACCAAAAGCATCCCAACCCATTGGAAACAATACATTATATCCCTGCATTCTCTTAACTCTTGCAAGCACATCCTGAGCCGTATATCCCCTAACATGTCCTACGTGAAGACCCGCTCCAGATGGATAAGGAAATTCTACCAATATATAGTATGGTTCCTTATCTCCACCAGTTATTGCCTCAAATGTTTTATTCTCTTCCCAATATTTTTGCCATTTCTTTTCAATCTTTGTAAAATTATACATTTTTATCCTCCTTAAAAAAAATAGTTATAAATATAAGGACGAAAATTCCGCGGTACCACCTTATTTTATAACTACTGTTATACACTCTAATTTTAACGCATTTCTGCGGATACATCAGCTAAATAGACAAGTTCATAATCAAACATTAAATACTCACACCACCCGTATTCTCTCTCGAAACACTATAATTACTACTACTTCTATTCTTCGCCTTTCAAACAATAACTAAATTCTATCACATTTTCTTAATATAAACAAGTCATTTTAAAGATTTTTATTCTGAAACAAAAACATCAATTGTTCCTATTCCGCCATCTATTTCAAGTTTATTTCTTCCAGTACCAATAACTCTATTCTTAGATACTTCCGAATTATTATATTTAATAGCTCCTATTCCCTTATCAAGACTAATTTGATAATCATCAACTACTCCAGTTAGATTAACAACCAATTTGCCAACTCCAGAATCAATCTCACTATCACCAAGAATCCAACCAGTAACTTCTACAGAACCAGCCCCAATATCTAAATTCAAATTATTCATTCTTCCATCTCTAATTAATATCTTTCCAGCTCCGCCTTCTATCTTTGTCACTTTCCCTATATCAAGATAATCAATTTCTAATAAACCAGCCCCTAAATCAAGATTTAATATCTTACTTAGTATCCTATTAATCTTTATTTTTCCAGCACCACCAGATATATCTACTTTATCAAAAGAAAAATCTTTTGGTACCGTAACTTTCACAAGATTTTTATCCGGATCAATACTTAAATGTGGCTTTTCTTTAACTACAACTCTATCCCCATCTTGTACTACATTAACATACTTATTGTCCGTATTAACTAAAAACCTTTCTCCTTCCTGAATTAATAATTCACTACTAACAAGCTCAATTTTTAAATACTTACTATTTATATTATCCTCATCATCTATTATATCCCTATCTATAATAGTATCATCTGTAAAACTACTAACTATTGTTACTACTAAAGAATATGCTCCATAAACAATACTAAATATTATCAAAAAAGCCAAAGATATAGCTAAATACTTAATAACTTTTTGCCCTTGACTCATTTTATTTCAACTCCTCCAAACAAACAAGTTGCACTAATAAATATCGTTCTTTTATTTTCATCTAACTTTCTATTTTTTCCATTTACTCCACCAAATATTGCATTTGAAGTAATAACCACATTAACATCTTTTGGTATATATAATGTAGACCCTCCAAATATTGTTGATACCCTTATCATTACATCTTCATCTATTTTGGCATTTCGCAGATCACACTTAATTTCCCCAAATACCGCTGTTAATGTTGAACCTTTAAAAACCTCTCCATCAAAAGATAAACTCTGTGAAGAAAAAGTTGCACAATATTCCTTACCATCACTCTTCTTACTAACATTCCTTAAACTATCCGCTATCTTATCATCAAGATTTTCTTTAAACATTAAAGATAATCCTAATATTACCAAAATTACTGGTAAAGCTAATTTCCATATCATTGAAAAATCAATAATCTTATTGCATCCAAGTAACAAAGAAATCCCTATAAGTAAACCAATAATACTCCCTGTCTTATCTCGCTCCTTAAATAAACCAACAAAACTAGGTATTATTATAAATAAAGTCCACCATCCAGTAAAAAATGGACTAATTCTCAATACTCCTAATGATCTTAAAGCAATCAGTAACCCTAATAAAATTAAAATTACTCCCCATAAAATATTATTTCTATCTTTCATTAAACTCATCTCCTAAACAAAATTATATCATAATTATTATCTAAAGTCATTAATCTCTATAATATTTAATTATAAATTGAACCCCTTTTCCTAAAGAAGACTCAACAACTACCTCCCCATTATCAATTTTAATAATCTTATTTGCCAAAAACAATCCAATTCCAATACTATCTACATTCTGATCATTATAATTAAATCTTTTAAATATATCTGCCACTTCTTTTTCACTTAACCCTCTACCATCATCACAAATTCTAATCTCTGTAAATATTTTATAATCCTTATAACTAATACTAATCTCCCGAGAAGCATATTCTATTGCATTTTTAAGAATATTACTAAGTGCTTCTATCTCCCACCTCTCATCTACCATAATTCTCACTTTTTCACTATTAGTAACTTTTATAATCTTATTATTATAATCCCTTATAATATCAACCTTCAAAATAGCCTTCTCTATCAATTCGCTTACTAAAATATTCTCACGTTTAAACTTTACTTGTCTAACTTCCAACTTTGATGCCTTAAGCAAACTTCCCACCAAAAAATTAACATTTAAAACCTCTTTTTTGATTTCCATTAGAAACTGTCTTCTAGTATCATCATCCATCCTCGGATTATCAAGCATATTATCTACCATTATTTCTATTGTTGTAAACGGTGTTTTTAATTGATGAGTAATATCTATTAAAAGATCTTTAATCCTCTCATTATCACATTTTACATTCTCACTCATTTCCTTTAAAGAAAGCATCATTTTATATATTTCACTCTTTAAACTAGATAATTCACTATCTTTATACTCATATATATCTATTTGATAATTCTTCTTATTAATCTCTTCAATACTCTTAACTATCTTTAAAATATCTCTATCTCTAGTTCTATCATAATAATAAAATATCACCAGAATCAATAAAATTACTCCCAAAATAAGTCCACTATTTATTATCAAATTAACTATATAATCATCATCATTTTTCCTTATAATCGAATACTTACTACTATCAATTCCATATCTAGCTAATATATCCCCCTTATCATAGTAACTATTATTAAATAAATCAATCAATAAATCACTATCTACATCCGGATACTTTGATATAACTACTCCCATTATCTCATTTATCTTCTTATTATAATTAACCGTATATTTCCTATATTGATATCCATTAATTAAAACATTAATAACTAAAAATACCACCCCTATTAAGACAATTCTTCTTATATATTCCTTATTTCTAATCATCTATAATATAACCTACTCCCTTAACAGTTCTAATAATATCACTCTGAAGTTTTTCCCTAATTCTTTTTATATAAACTGTAACACTATTCTCATAAACATCATTTCCTGTTAAATCCCATATATAATTAATTATCTTATCTCTAGTAACCACCAAATTCCTATTCATCATTAACAAATGAAGAATCTTTATCTCTAAACAAGTCAAGTTTATTACCTGATAGTTTTTATAAACTAACATTTTATCAACATCTAATACAATATCTTTAACCACAATCTTCTTATTTTTATTAAGTATTCTTTTAACTCTAACAATTAACTCCTTCATTTTAAAAGGTTTAGTAAGATATTCCTCTACCCCCATCTCTAAACCTGATACTATCATATCCTCTCTATCCAATGCCGTAAGAACAATAACCGGTATTTTTTTATCTTTAATATAATTATTATATAGCATAAAACCATCCCCATCAGGAAGTAAAATATCCAAAATAATTAATTTAATCTTGTTAATATCTTTAAAATTAATTGTCTCTTCTATAGAAGAAACCCTAAATAGTCTTATTTCACTCTCCAAAAAAGCATACTCAATCCCTTTAGCAATACTATCATTATCTTCAACCAAAAGTACCATTATTACCTACCTCACTTAACATAATTATAAAATAAACTTATTTCCTTAGCAACATATTTTTTATATAATTATAACAAAAATAAAAGGATTGTCACCCGTAAATTACAGGTTACAATCCTCTAATTAGAAACTATTTATAAACTGTCCAACTTTTGGGGTTCATATCAAAATCAGCTCCACTATTTTTCACAAACAACTTAAACATTCCTTCTTGCTGTAAATGACTATCTTCAATCACTTCAACTTGATAAGGAATACTTGGCGTATAATCATTATCAGAACTAGATCCAACAAAATATGACTTACCTATATATTTCCACTTATCATTCGAAGTCATTCTATCTTTAATATTTTGTTTTAAATACGAATTAATAGGTTGAACATCTTCCATCAGTATTTGTAGCATTTCCAAAAATCAACAAAAAAAGAATTACTTAAATACCTAAGTAATTCTTAAATATTATCTTGTCTTATTACACTCATTAAACTATTCTTATCAATCATTCGTAAAGAATATCTCATAATCATAAATATTAATCCACTAACTATTAAAACACTATATATTATCCCCTTATAAGGAAATACATAACTAACCTCTTCCACTCTTCTAGTAAGAACAAAATAAGCAAAATAAGATAAACAAATTCCCAAAAAAATTCCCAGTATTAAAGAATACCCCAAATAAAACAAACTTTCCAATCTAACCATTTTATTAAATTGCTTACTATCCATTCCAATACTCTTAAAAATAGCATATTCTCTCATTCTTAAACTAATACTTGTACTAACTGTATTAAAAATATTAGTTAATCCAACTACACTAATCATTATCATTATTCCATATAAAAATATCCTAATTAAACGTATCAATATCTTACTTGTTCTATATTCCCGATCTTTATTCTCTACATATACTCCCTCATGCTTTTTAACCAATAATTCTATCTTCTCGTATACCATCTCACTTTTATCTGTCTTAATATATAGCACTATATCATCACCTGGATTATATCTATCTATACTCTTCTCACTTACTACCAATTTAACATCATTATAAGATGCCTTAACTCCTAATGGATCAATATTACTAACCATAGCTATTTCAATAGATAACTCACTACTTCCATATTCATTAAAGCTATCCCCCTTAATTACATCTCCCTTTTTATAATCAAAAGTTCCCTTCTTATCAACAAGAATTGCTTTATCTTCTGTATTTCCCTTAATTCCTAACTTTTTAGTATACCTCTTATATTCCTCTAAAGATAAAGATTCAACCGTTAATCCATAAACATCATAATTATCTCCATAATAACTTCTAGAATATTCACTAAATCTAGGATTCTTTATTGCAAAATTTCCCTGTTTAATAACTGCATACTCCCTTATTAAAGGAATATTTACTATCTTATCAGTAATCATTTCATTATATACCCCATCACTATTTAAATTAACTATTAAATTATAATCATTATCTTTATATACTGATTCTAATTTTGATGAAATAAAAGCATCAAATGAAGACAACGTTACAAAAGAAAATACCCATATTACTACTGAAGTAATTATAACCGTATACTTCCCTTTAACCCTAAAAATATTCTTATAAGCAATATCTCCACTTAACCCAAAAAAACGTGTAATTAAATACGGTGTCTTCACCCTAACCGAATTATCATAATTATTCCCTTTAATAGCATTAATAAGATTACTATTTATAATAATTTTCATACTCTTCCTAACAGAAAAATACATTGTTATCATACTTAATATAATTCCTATTAAAATTGCTACCCCTGAAACTCTCCATTTAAGATAAAAACCCATATCATTAACTACCAATTTATTAACTATTAAACTAAATATAAAATTACTCCCAATTCCAAGACCAATTCCTAAAGGCATCCCTATCAAAAAAATTAACCCTGCTTCTAAAAGAACACTCTTCCTTAACTGTTTAAAAGTCATTCCAATACTAATAAGCATTCCATATTCCTTAATTCTCTCTGATAAAGAAATCTCAAAACCATTTCTAATACAATATATCGAAGTAATAATAATAATTAATAAAATAATTCCTGCTATTACATAAATAACCTTCATTATCACTGGATGAAAAGAATTACTAGAAAAATCAACTAATTCCTGATTCACATATACTGAATACTTTGCAAGAGCCATCTCCTTTTCTAACTCTAATGAATTACTACTATTAGTTAATACCCCTCCTCTAGTTTCACTATATATCTTATTATCAATTCCTAATATATTACTAGTAACAAAATATCTATTCTTAAGTCCATATTCTGTATATTTAACATATAAATCAACCTTCTCATTCCTATCTATCTGATTAAGTAAAGTAATCCCATCTATTTCTTCATCATTCCATTCCATTACTCCTACTATTAAATAACCATTAATTATATTACCTATTTGATATCCACTATTACTATCACGCAAATACTTACTAATTAATATTTCCGAATAATCACTAATCATTCTCCCTTCACTAATTACTATTGGCAAATTATTCAATCCCTGCTTATCTATTTCCAAGATTTTTATTCCAATATTCCTCTCTCTTGTAATAAAATAACTATCAATTGCTACATTTCTATCAAACTTATTTATATCCCCCGAAGGAACATTCCTAAACATATAATGATAATTTCCCTTAGTTCTTTCCAAATAATCAATAATACTACTCTTAAAACTCACTGTTAACGATAGTATCATTATTATTAAAGAGATTGATAAAACTATCCCTACAATCATAACAATCGTTCTTTTTTTATTCATCACCATATGCTTAAACATTAATTGCTTTAAAATATTCATAACCAATCACTCACTTATCTTTCCATCAACTATTTTTATTACCCTCGAAGCCATTTTTGCAATCTCCATATTATGCGTAATCATAATAATTGTCTGCTTATAATCAATATTTGCCCTTTTTAATAAACCTACTACTTCCATACTATTCTTACTATCAAGATTTCCTGTTGGCTCATCTGCCAAAATAATTGCTGGCTTTGTAATCAAAGCTCGTCCTATTGACACCCTTTGCTGTTCTCCTCCAGATAATTGACTAGGTAAATGTTCCACCCTATTAGTCAAATTTAATTTCTGAAGTAATTCACTTACTAACTCCTTAGGAACCTCTCTATTATCTAAAAGTATTGGTAAAACAATATTCTCATAAACATTAAGTATTGGAATTAAATTATAAAATTGATATATTAAACCAACCTGTCTCCTTCTAAATATTGCCAATCTATCTCTATCCAAACTATAAATATCCTCTCCATCTATATAAACCTTTCCTTTATTTGCCGTTTCCACTCCCCCAAGTAAATGCAATAACGTACTCTTTCCTGATCCTGACGCTCCAACTATTGCCACAAACTCCCCACGACTAACAGAAAAAGATACATTATCTACCGCTACTACTCTCGTATCTCCCTCGCCATATATTTTAGTTAAATTTTCTACTCTAAGTATTTCCATCACTTATCATCCCTCTCAATAATTAATTATATCTTATCAAAGTGACTAGTAAATGACAAGAACAAAAAAAGAACAGACTATTAATCCATTCTCTCTCCCATCTTATAATTCAAACTGTGAATTATATAAATCAGCATAAAAGCCTTTCTTATTCATTAATTCCTGATGATTACCCGTTTCAACAATATTTCCATCTCTCATAACAAGAATAATATCCGCATTCTTAATCGTTGATAAACGATGAGCTATTATAAAAGATGTCTTTCCCTTAGTTAACTTATCCATTGCCTGTTGCACTAACTCTTCAGTTCTCGTATCTACATTACTCGTAGCTTCATCAAGAATTAAAAACGGTGCATCTTCAACCATTCCTCTAGCAATTGTAATTAATTGTTTCTGTCCAGCCGAAATCGAATCACTCTCCGTTACCAAAGTATCTATTCCCTCAGGTAAAGTATTAATAAAATGTGTTACTCCTATATCATCACAGATCTTTTTTATTCTTTTATCATTTACCCCAACACGATTATATATTATATTCTCTTTTAAAGTACCATTAAATAACCAAGTATCTTGTAAAACCATTGTAAATAAAGAATGAATATTTTCTCTTGATAATTCCTTTATACTAATTCCATCAATCAAAATATCTCCACTATTTATATCATAAAACTTCATAAGTAAATTAACCAAAGTTGTTTTTCCAGCTCCCGTAGGTCCAACTATTGCTACCTTTTGTCCAGACTTAACATTAACATTAAAGTCCTTAATAATCATTTTTTTATTATCATATCCAAAATTAACATTCTTAAAAATAATATTTCCTTTAGCCTTCTTTTTATCTAATACCTTAGTAATATTATCTTCTAAAAGCATCTCTTCTTCATCTACAAACTCAAATACTCTCTCTGAAGCTGCCGCTGTTGACTGAAGTGATGTCATCGCCTGAGCTATCTGTGATAAAGGAGAAGTAAACAATCTAACATATGTAATAAATGCTACAATTACTCCAAAAGTAATCATATCCTTTTGAACTAACAACGCCCCAATAATACATACCATAACATATCCAAAATTACCTATAAAAGACATTATTGGCATCATTAATCCAGATAAAAATTGACTTTTCCTATTTGCATTAAATACCTTCTCATTACAAATATCAAACTTTTTATCCACTTCTTCTTTCCCATTATAAGCCTTAACTACCAATAATCCTGAATAAGTTTCCTCAATATGAGAATTTAAATTTCCCAGTTCTGTCTGTCTTAAAGTAAAATACTTTTGTGATTTAGCTAGTATTATTATCATAAAAGCAAATCCTATTAAACTAGCTAAAATAGCTGTTATTGCCATAATATAATTTGTTACAAACATCATAATTATTGTACCTACAAGTAAAGTAATTGAACTAACTAAAGTAGATAAAGAATTATTCATTGTTTGCGCAATCATATCAACATCATTAGTTACCCTTGATAAAATATCACCATTCTGTTTATTATCAAAATATTTTAAAGGTAACTTATTAATCTTAACAGATATTCTATTTCTTAAATCTCTTGCAAAATTATTAGAAACATCTGTCATAATAATAGATTCAATAAAAGAAAATAATGCTGATACCACATATAAAACTATAAGAAATATTGTAATACTCTTAATCTTATCAATATTCATATAAGGCTTAATAACCTTTTGAATAGATTCCGGCATCTCTTCAATACTCTTATACAATTCTTCTTTCGATGTATTCTCATCAAAGCTACCCATTATTTTTATATACTGTACCTGATCTAAAGAAGAAATTTTCTGTCCATCAATAGTTATTTCTGGAAACATCTTATTAAGAACATTCTGAGATAAACTAGTTATTCCTTCAATTAATTTCTTCTGATTATGAATATCTATTTTTCCCATAACCTTCATAAATTCTTCTTTTTCATCCTTTGTTATCTCATTATCTAAAAGAATTTTATCAGGTGTAATATCACTAATCCTACATCCAATAACCTGTTGAATCTCTTCCATATTTTCTCTATTAACTATTAAACCATTAGTAATCTCATCCGTCATCGAAGAAAGTTTCGAAGGTGCAACAATTGACAAAATAGCACTAATTGATGCTAATACCAAAGCTACATAAATTAATACTCTAAAATTCTTTAATTCCTTAAAAAGTCTCTTCATTGCACCAACAAAATCCTTAGACTTTTCTTGGCTATTTCCGTGCATTCCTCTAGGCATTACCCAATTCCTCCTCACTTAATTGTGAAAGAGCTATCTGTTTATAAACTTCACAATTCTTAAGTAAATATTCGTGTGTACCTTCACCCACACATACTCCCTTATCTAAAACAATTATCTTATCTGCATTCATAATCGTTCCAATTCTCTGGGCTACAATTAAAATAGTCGCATCCTTCGTATATTCCTTTAATTTCTTTCTAAGTAAAGAATCTGTTTTATAGTCAAGTGCACTAAATGAATCATCAAAAATATATATTTCAGGTTTTCTAGCAATTGCTCTAGCGATAGAAAGTCGCTGCTTTTGACCACCAGAAAAATTAGTTCCCCCTTGAGCCACGTGTGAATCATATTGCTTATCCTTTTTTAAAACAAAATCCTGTGCCTGTGCTACCTCAATTGCCTTCTTTATATCATCATCAGTTATTTCCTTATAACTTTCCCCATAAGCCACATTCGACTTAATTGTTCCACTAAATAACAAAGCCTTTTGTGGTATATAACCAATCTTATTATGTAGTTCATCCTCACGATACTCTTTAACATTTACTCCATCAATTAAAATTTCCCCACTAGTAACATCATAAAATCTAGGTATTAAATTAATTAAAGTTGACTTTCCACTACCAGTAGATCCAATAAAAGCTATTGTCTGTCCTGAAGAAGCCTCAAACGAAATATCTTTAAGCATATATTCACTAGCATCCGGATACTTAAAAGATACATTTTTAAAAGAAACACTACCAATTAAATCCGTTTTACCATTAAAATCTCCATCATTAATAGTCCTATTCATTCCTAAGACCTCATTAATACGTCCAGCAGACACTTGTGCTCTAGGCAAAACCATAAATATCATAGCTAACATTAAAAACGCCATAATAACCTGCATTGAATAACTTGAAAATACAATCATATCACTAAACAATGCTAACTTATCATACATCATTGCTGCATCTATTAACTTTGCTCCAATAAAATATACAAAAAGTGCTAAGAAATACATCACCAAATACATTACCGGTTGTAATACAGCAAAAGTTCTTTGATTAAATAACTGCGTATTCGTTAAATTATCATTTGCTTCCCTAAATTTCTCTTCTTGATAGCCTTCCGCATTAAAAGCTCTAATAACCCTAATACCAGTTAAATTCTCCCTTGTTGCTTCATTAATCTTATCAGTTAACTTCTGAACTATCTTAAATCTTGGCATTACTATCAATAATATAACTGCTATGGTTGCTAAAAGAATTAAAACAGCAATTCCCGTTAACATACTCCATTGCCAACTCTTATTTAATATCTTAGTAACTGCCCATATAGCCATAATAGGAGCCTTAATTAACAACTGTAATCCCATTGAAATAAACATCTGAATTTGACCAATATCATTTGTCGTTCTAGTAATCAAACTATTCGTAGACAATTGCTTAACCTCTTGAATATCAAGATCTAATACTTTATCAAAAAGTTCCTTTCTAACATTTTTAGAAAATATTGCTGAAACATTCGAAGTCAAATATCCTACCAAAATTGCCGAACCTAAACTAAGTAAAGCACATAATAACATATACCCGCCATTCTTAAGAATATCCGTCATCTTACTACCATCAGTCTGTACTAATCTTGTTATCTCAGACATATAATCCGGCATCTTTAAATCTACCCATACCTGAAACACTATAAGCATTACCGCCACAAATATCATTAATAACTCTTTCTTTTTCATCTTTTTTAATAGCTTTATCATTTTATATCATCTCCCATATTAACTATCCTCTATTAAATGCATATTATATTTCTACATTATTTTTCATAAATATTTTTTATCATCTTATTAATAACCTTAATAAACACTTCCAAATCCCCTTGAGATATATCTTTAATAGCCTTCTTTTCTATATAATCTATTCTCTCTATTCCCTTCTCAAATACCTTGTTAGCTCCATCAGATAAAATAATTCTCTTACTTCTAACATCATTCTCATTTTGTAATCTCGTAATTAATCCATTATTTTCCATTCTCTTCAAAACATCAGAAATAGTAGCCCTACTCAAATCCAATTTCTCTTCCAAATCCTTTTGATATATCTCCTTGCCATAATTATCTATCATATATCCAAGAACCTTCATTTGTGTTGGTGTAGAGTTATTACTAATTTGAAACTTATCTGCAAACTCCATATCAGACAACCTAACATTTCTAAGAATAGCTTTATCTAACTCCTTAATTTTATAAATAATATATCTATCATCCATCTTCTTAACAACTCCATTTATTGTTCGCTAACTAACAATAATTATACACTATCCATCCAAATTGTCAAGAAAAACATAAAACTTCTATTTTCTTAGTTCCATAAGTACAATATATAAAATCTTCTTCCCCTTAAAAAAGTAAGTATCACTTAATACTCACTTCTTAAAATAAATTATCATCATTTTGGATTAAACTAACTATTAACTTTTCCTAAGTTTTTAAACTCTATCTACAAATGCTAAATTAATATCATAAATAATTAATAGATAGACAGATTGTAATTTATTAATTCTTACAATCTCCCTCTATGTATTTCATAGAATAATCACCAATTAATATATTTCTATCATTTTTAGCAGTATTACATACTATCATAGTAATATCTTTATCTTTTTGTTCCTCCATCTTTTTCTAATATCATTATGATTTTCTGGCTTTGTTATATAAAAATCAAATACCGATGTTGTATAAGGACCACCTTGCTCAAATTTAACATATTTTGAATCAAAATTAGCATTTTTTATAAACTCTTCCTGTTTTGCTTTGCTATTATCTATAAGAGTAACTACAACAATATTATTGATCTCATCTAGTGAACAAGCACCTAAATTACTATGATCTGTAGTTTAACTGCCAAAATAATCACTTACTTTATTATAAGTATCTTTTAGGTTATTGATATTTTCTTCTATAGGTAAAGTATGAGCTTCCCATTTAAAACGAGTAGTCTGTGTTACGCCATCATAAATATCAGTTTCTACGAAAATCCCTATATTTTTCTTATGAAAGCTTGAATAAGTTTTTGTTTTTCTTATAATAGGGCTATTATTAAATATTATAGCCTGTGCTGTATCTAAAATTATTACTCCTACCAAAACACCAATAACAACTAAAGTAATTTTTAACCTTTTTTTCATAATCAATCCTCCATTTTAACAAACTACTACTTAATTTTTATTCAACCTTGTCACATCTCTCCAAACTAGAAAATCTTATTAAATAACGTTCTAGTTTTAACAAAAAGCAAATAGCCTTATTTCAAATGTAGCACCACCCACACTCTTCTCATCCTTGACTGCTCTTTATGTATAGGTAGTTAAGGTAAACTGCTCCTTTAATTTGATATGTTGCTAGGTATCGATACACCAGGGATGTGTACACCTTATGTATAGGTTATATGTATTTAATGTTGCAATTTAATAATCGGTTTCAACATAATACCAGTTATCTTTAAATTTTCTTATGCTAATTATTGGATGCCCAGTTTCATTTTCTTTTATTAGCTTTTCTCCACCACTAGAATACATTAATTGTATAGATCCTGACTGCATCCCCCTAAAAATCCAAAAACAAATTATTTGACCATTATTATCATTTTGATAAACAGTTACTTCGCCACTTAAAGAATACTTTCTATACTCATTTGGTAATTTTACATTACCTGAATCATCTGCTTTTAATTCTCCTAAAATAATCTTATCAATAATTTCTAATCTTGCTTTTTCATACTTATTTAATTCATAATTTACTTTTATTTTTCTAAATGGGAAAAAGATAAATAGTAAAACTGAAATTAACAATATTATTATACTTAAAATATTTATTAGTTCATATTTACTTGTCATTTTCCTTAAGCTAGTTATAAAGCAAAAAATAAACATAACAAATAATATAAAATTTGAAATAATATAAAATATAAATAATTTATCAAATAAAAAATCTGAATACCAACTTTTTGTAAATGATAAAATTAAAACTAGAATTGAAATAATCAATGTTATGTATTTCTTCATATAATCTTTCACCCTATAATTATTATTTATCTTTATTTTCTTTCTAAAACACAAACTGTCTCCACATGATGCGTTTGTGGAAACATATCCACTAACACTATTTCATCTACTAAATAATTTGTTAAATTACTAATATCTCTTGCCAAAGTCATCGCATCACACGATACATAAATAACTGTCTTTATCAAAGAATTATTAATAACTGAAACTGTATGTTTATCCAATCCTACTCTCGGAGGATCTACAATTAACTTATCGCATACTAAATTATCTTCTATTAACTTACTAACATCTCCGCATATAAACTGAATATTATTAATCCCATTCATCTTCGCATTACGATAAGCATCATCTATTGCCGAACTAACAATTTCTATTCCCAAAACACTAGCTACATCATCTGCTATATATATTCCAATACTTCCAACCCCGCAGTACAAATCCACTACCAAATCACTCTTCTGAAAATTTCCTAGTCTCTTAACCGTATCATATAACTTATGAATATTTCCTGTATTAATTTGAAAAAACGATCTATCAGAAACCACATACTTTTTAGAACCTATTAAAATATAACCATCCGTATCCTTATATACACACTTATCATTTATATAAATAGCCAGACATTTATCCTTTAAACTATCAATTTCTAACTCCCCATATACACTAAGAATTAATCCATTATCACATTCCTTAATAATAACCTTTAACACCTTAGAAATATCTAATAATTTAATTATATTATATAACTCATTAACCCTTTCACTAACAAGTAAACAACCATTTATATCTATTACTTTATTATCCAAAGAAATCAAGCCAAGATTAACTTTGTCTCCCTGAAATGTTATCTTATTTCTATATTGATATTCCTTATCACTACCAATTATTATTGGATCTATCTCTAATCCCAAATATTTCTTAAATATATTCTTTACTTTATCCTTTTTAAATTTTAACTGTTCAGAATAAGATAAATTACTTATGTTACATCCTCCACATATGTAATAGTAAGGGCATTCCACTTCCTTTCTATTGCTCCCCTGTTCTACTACCTTTTCTATTCTCCCTATCGAATACGTCTTATGATCCTTAATTAATTTAATCAAGCACTTATCCCCCGGAATACTCTTAGGAACAAAAACTATTTTTTCATTTATTCTTCCTAAACCATTTCCATTATGATCCATTCCAAATATATCTACCTGCATATTTTCACACCCTTACTGGATTAACATCCACACATACACTAACTTTATTATTAACTTTATATACCTCATCAATCTTTCTTAATACCGGTTTTATCCTCTCATCTCGCTTATATTTAATAATACATTGATAATGATATATATTATTTATTTTAAAAACATTTGCTGTCGCTGGCCCCAAAACCTTCGAATTAACATCCAAATTCCTTCTTAAAAAATCTCCTATCTTATTAGCTTCCTTAAATCCTTCGTCATAATCTTTACTACTTATATTTACTACCGTAATGTAATAGTATGGTGAATAATTAAGTTCCTTTCTAATTTTCATTTCCTCTTTATAAAAATCTATATAATCGTGCTTTTTAGCATATCTTAAACTATAATGTTCTGGATTATAACTCTGAATTATTACCTCTCCAGGAAGCTCACTTCTCCCTGCTCTTCCAGATACCTGACTAAGTAATTGATAAGTAACCTCAGCACTTCTAAAATCTGGAACATTTAAACTAGCATCAGCATTTATAACTCCCACTAAAGTAACAAGTGGAAAATCTAATCCCTTTGCAATCATTTGAGTTCCTAATAAAATATCAAATTTATGTTCCCCAAAATCATTAACAATCTTCTCATGCATTCCCTTTTTACTAGTCGTATCCATATCCATTCTTACTACCCTAGCATTAAACATCTTTTTTATTTCTTCTTCTAATTTTTCCGTTCCCAAACCATAATCCTTAATATTACTACTACCACACTGTAAACACTTATTAACATTTTTAATACTATAATTACAATAATGACATCTATTCGTATTACTACTCTTATGATAAGTCAAAGAAATATCACAATTAGGACATTTTAATACACTACCACAATCTCTACAGGTAAGCATCGAAGAATACCCTCTTCTATTAAGTAATAAAATTATTTGTTCATTTTTATTCAATCTATCTATAATCTTATCCTTAAGTAACCTCGATAAAACAAAATTACCTCTCTTAACCTCATCCCTCATTGACACTATAGTAACTTCTGGTAATTTTGCATCTTTTGCTCTTTTAGTTAACGTCAATAACTTATATACCCCATTCATTGCTCTAGCAAATGATTCTAAAGATGGTGTTGCACTTCCAAGTATTACCGGAGCATTATGATATTTTCCTCTCATCATCGCAACATCTCTAGCGTGATACATTGGATTACTCTCCTGTTTATAAGTCTGAGTATGTTCCTCATCAATTACAATTATTCCTATATTCTTTAACGGAGCAAAAATAGCACTCCTAGCACCCACAACAATTCTTACTCTACCATCTAATATTTTTCGATACTCATCATACTTTTCTCCATCAGATAACCCACTATGCAAAATTGCAATATCACTCCCAAATCTAGTAACAAAACGATCCACTATTTGTGGAGTTAAACTAATTTCTGGAACCAACATAATTGCATTTTTCCCCATTTTAAGAGTTCGATCAATAAGTTCCATATAAACTTCTGTCTTTCCACTACCAGTTACCCCATATAACAAATAAGGATTAAACTCTTCAAGATTAACTTTCTCACAAACTTCTGCCTGTTCCTTATTTAAAGTAACTACCTTATATTTACCAGTTGCCTTACTCTCATACCTATTAACCTCTTCATATATAAATTCTATCAACTCTTTTTTCAAAAGTGTATTAATCCCAGAATTAAGCATATCTACTTTTATCTTTCTCTTATCAAGTAACTCATTTAATATCTCCACCTGTTTAGAATACCTACATCCCTTAATATAATCAATAATTTCCTGATCACTTTTATTTAACACCATATACCTATCAAGTTTAGCCTTAATATTAATTTTATGCTGAGCCTTTAATCCTTTAGGTAACATTGCCTGATATATTGAGATCTTACTACACAAAATCTCTTCCTGTATCTCCCTACCTAAAATTAACATCTCCTCATTAAGAATTGGCTCATCATCACATAACATACTTATTTCTTTTAACTCATACTCCCCCTGATAATTATTACTCAATCTAAGTACAAACCCCTCAATATCCCTACCATTAAATGGTACCATTACTCTATGTCCAATTCTTATTTTATCTTTATATTCCTTAGGTACTATATAAGTAAATTCTCGATCAACAGCCTTATTTCCATATTCAATAACTACACTCGCATACATCAGTACCACTTCCTAAATTAATTATATCAACATTAAATATCCAAGTCAATAAAACAAACAATCGTTTACAAAAAAACTTAACGTCTCTCATTAAGTTTATTCTTTATTTTTCTACGATAATTAATATCATTAACCGTCATTAACAACTGATGCCTATCATACAATCCCAAATCATTATACGTAATCTTTTTTGATAATTCTAACACCATTCTTAATTCTTCCGTAGGCTTATCTACAATAAAAGAAGCAATCCATTTTCCCTTCATCAAAGAAAAAGCAATTATTTGATTATCAAAAGGAATATTTTCTCCACCTTTCCCCTTAATCATATCCGTAGCCCTATCATATATATCAAACATCTTATGAAGATAAATATCTATATAACTAACCCCTCTCTCACAAATTGATGGATAAAATCTAACCACTGACATTGTCAAAAGTTTTGTTATCTCATCAACATTTCCATCTCTTACCTTAAGTTCATTCATATCTGGAGAAAAAATATTTCCATAATCATAATTAATAGACTTAGTAACTCCATCTACAACTACATATACCTTCAATAATAAACTCTTAAATATATCTTCTCCTAACCATTCAAAATTATTTAACATCATATCACCTATCTATCTATTAATATTATATCATTTTTTTAAAATAAAACATATAAGAAAAAGAGAATTAACAAAATATTTAATTAATTCTCTTTAAACTTTTAATCTATATTGATATATTTTTTAGCTGACTTTTCTTCTTTTTTCTTAGGAATAGAAATTTTTAAGATACCATCTTTAAATTCTGCTTTAATATCTTTTTCATCCATTTCACCAAAATAAAATGATCTTTCACACTTTGAAGTTGATATTCTCTCTCTATGAACATATTTCTTATTATCTTTCTCTTCCATCTTATGCATAGCTCTTACTTTCAAATAACCATTCTCAAATAAGATACTAATATCATCTTTCTTAAATCCAGGAAGATCCATTACTACGTGATATGTATCACCTTCTTCATAAATATCACTCATCATCATCTTGTCATTCCTTTTAGTATCAATGTCATCTAAAAAATTATCAAAGAATATTCTACTTGGTAACATTCTTCTTCACATCCTTTCTAAACTAATTATATCACTATTTTTTTTATTGTCAATACTTTTTTAGCAATCTCTCTTGACAATTGCTAGAAATCTGCTATAATTAATAAATGAAAGGATGTGAAATGTATGAATGAACAAAATCCCTATGAAGAAAATCTAAAAAATGTTCTTGAAAAATATGGGAGAGATATTACTAAAGAAGCCAAAGAAGGAAAAATAGATCCTGTTATTGGTCGAGATGAAGAAATACGTAATATTACCAGAATTCTTTCAAGAAAAACTAAAAACAATCCCGTTTTAGTAGGAGTTCCAGGTGTTGGTAAAACAGCCATTATCGAAGGACTAGCTACACGTATTATAAAAGGTGATGTTCCTAATAATCTAAAAAATAAAACCATTTGGTCACTAGATATGGGTTCATTAATTGCCGGAGCTAAATACCGTGGTGAATTTGAAGAGAGATTAAAAGCCGTATTAAAAGAAATAAAAGATTCTGAAGGTAAAATAATTCTCTTCATCGATGAAATTCATCTTCTAGTAGGTGCTGGAGCAATGGAAGGAGCAATGGATGCCGGTAACCTCTTAAAACCAATGTTAGCACGTGGTGAAATCTTATGCATTGGTGCCACTACTCTAAATGAATATCGTAAATATATTGAAAAAGATGGTGCCCTAGAAAGAAGATTTCAAAAAGTTCTAGTAGCTGAACCTACTGTCTCAGATACTATTGCTATTCTAAGAGGATTAAAATCAAGATTTGAACTATTCCACGGTGTAACTATCAAAGACGCCGCTTTAGTAACTGCTGCTAACCTAGCTAACCGTTATATTACTGATAGATTCTTACCAGATAAAGCTATTGATTTAATCGATGAAGCCTGTGCAACAATCAAAGTTCAAATGGAATCAGTTCCCGTAAAACTTGATTACCTAACCAGAGAAATAATGACCCTTCAAATTGAAAAAGAATCCTTAAAAAAAGAAAAAGATGAACTTTCTTTAAGAAGAATGAATGAAATCAATACCAAATTAGCTAAACTCGAAATGGATGAAAAAAACTTAAGAAGTAAATGGAACGAAGAAAAAGAATTAAGTCTTAAAATAAAAGATAAAAAAGCTGAAGTTGAAAAAGCTAATCACGAACTAGAATTAGCCGAAGCCAACTATGATTATGAAAAGGCCGCTGTTTTAAAACACGGAACAATTCCTAAATTACAAGAAGAACTAGCTACCTTAAAATTTAACAACGAATCATCTTCATTACTAAGTAATGTCGTTGATGAAGAAGGCGTTGCTAATATCATTTCCAAATGGACTAATATTCCTGTAACTAAATTAGTTGGTTCAGAAAGAGATAAATTACTTCACCTTGAAGACAATATGAAAAAACACATCATTGGACAAGATAACGCCATCCATCTAGTTTCTGAAGCCATTAAAAGAGCTCGTGCTGGTATAAAAGATCCAAATAGGCCAATTGGTTCCTTTATGTTTTTAGGACCAACCGGAGTCGGTAAAACTGAAGTTGCCAAAACCCTTGCATATGAATTATTTGATGATGCTAAACACATCGTAAGAATTGATATGTCCGAATATATGGAAAGTCACTCCGTATCTCGTCTAGTCGGAGCTCCTCCAGGATACGTTGGCTATGATGAAGGTGGCCAATTAACCGAAGCCGTAAGACGTAATCCATATTCCATTGTCTTATTTGATGAAATAGAAAAAGCCCACAAAGACGTTTTCAATATCTTACTTCAAATTCTAGATGATGGAAGAATTACCGATTCTCAAGGAAGAACCGTTGACTTCAAAAACACCATTATTATTATGACATCTAATCTTGGTAGCGAATATATCCTTAACAAAGATAAAGAAAAGGATACCCTTATAAATAATGAATTAAGACACACCTTTAAACCAGAATTTCTAAATCGTATAGATGAAATAATTGTTTTCAATTCCTTAACTAAAGAAGCAATCTATAAAATACTTGACAATCTAATTAAAGATATTGAAGATAGATTATGTGATAAACAAATAAAAATTACTCTAACTCCTAAAGCAAAAGATCACATAATAGAATCATCATATGATGAATCATTTGGTGCTAGACCAATAAAAAGATATGTTGTCAAGAACATTGAATCATTAATAGCTAATAATATTATTGAAGATAAACTAAAATTTAATAGTACCATTACTATTGATGTAGATAAAGATAACTTCATAATTAAATAAAAAAAGGCAAGAAATGTAAGTTTCTTGCCTTTTCATTGTTTCTTACCACAATCTTTACAAAAATTTGAATCCCTATCAATCAAAGATCCACACCATTTACAATATTTCTTATCTTCATTAAAACCATCTTTAATAGCTTTAATAGTCATTGAAATAGCCTCTTTATTAATCTCAGCACTTTTCGAAGAAATATCTTTTAAATCATCATAATTTTTATCTATAACATTTTTCCTAGATTTAACCTGAGCATCTGCCACATTCGTATTAATATCCTCAATATCTTTTTTCGCATAATCTGTCATATACTTAACAGACTTAACCTGATTACTCATAAACTTTCCTCTAATTTTCGGACTAAAAGTTAACAATATCACAAAAACAATTATTCCTATTGCCATTAAAAAGATAATTCCCCCAAAAATAGAAATAAAACAATTACCCATCATATTTTTTTCTCCTTCTTAAACTTATAACTCATAAATTTCCAAATTACCCTCTTTTTAGTAAGCCAATTAATTCTTACATTATTATTCGTATTACTAATCATCTTATCTACTAAATACTTAGCTACAATATCTGGATAATCCCCCAAAATATTATATACCTTTTTAAACTTATCATTTAATTCTATCTTCTGATCTCTAAAAGCATTAACTAAAAAATCTGTAATCATAATTCCTGGAGCCAATTTTCCTACAATTATATCCTTCTTATTAATCTCTGCTTCCTTTGCTAAAGCCGATACAAAATATGTAACTCCTCTTTTTGCAGTACCATATATAGATAAACCAGGTATTACAGCATCATTGCTTCCATGCCCTTCTACTGTATATATTTTTCCCTTATCATGTTCCATCATTTCTCTCATTATATACTTTGAAGCAATAATTGTTCCCTTTAAATCTATTTCGATCATTTTATTAATCTCATCATCATTTAAATCCCAAATAAGTTTATCTGGTTGATTAACTCCCGCATTATTAATCCAATATTCAATTGTCTTAAAAGTATCTTTAGTCTTACTAATTAAATTAATAATATCCATACTACTAGTAATATCACAAACTACTCCCAAAACTTCCCCATTTCCCTTTTCTTCTATTAACTTTTTCTTAGCTACATCAATATCCTTCTTTTTAATATCACTAATAACTACATTAAAACCTCGCATCCTAAAGCACTTAGCCATCTCATAACCAAGTCCCCTCGCACTTCCAGTAATTACAACAGTTTCTCTCTTCATACATCCTCCTACATTATTCACATAACATAATTATACCATTACTTTAAATATTTATCATCATTTTTCTTTACAAAAATATCTGACATAGGTAAAATTTGATATATAATTACAAAAAAGAAAAATAAAAAAGACTAGAACTGCTGGAACAGTCTAGTCAAAATACCCAAAAAATTAATCTAGCACAATTAAAATTTTTTGTGTAACTTAATTATAACATAAATATAGTCCCAGTTCAATATTAAAATTGAAGTAAAAAGTAATCTTTATACAACCATATGAATTATTTAAACACAATAAAAAATCCCTCATACAAGGGATATAACATTCATTTGGAGGACCCAGTCGGATTTGAACCAACGATCAGGGAGTTGCAGTCCCACGCCTTACCACTTGGCTATAGGTCCATCATTAATAACACTTCACTGCAAATAAAATTATAACAAAAAAAAATACATTTTTCAATATATTATATGTATTTTTTTAAACTATTAACCAAAAAACTCCCTATATTACAATTTTTCAAAGATAAAAATCAAAAATATTACCATTAATCAAGTTAAACTCCACCCAATAATAGTTAAAATGTTTGACAAATCTCTTCTTGCACCTGTTGTAACCCCACCTTATTAGTTTCATTAATTACCATTGTTACATATAATTTATTATCTAATACTAAAGAAGCATCTAAAACTAATAACTCATTAATATCATTCATATTCCGTACATTTCCTGTTCCCACAATATGATATGTAAATTCATAATACTTACCAACAACTAACTTACTTTTTAAATCCCTTGAAATTTTATGTGCATATGCTTCGTGCATCTGAAATTTATCAAGCACTACATATGACCACTCTGGAACCTCTGCCACATAATTATCTAATAAATTTACTACCCTATACGTTTTAGTAAAACTACAATCATAATTCTTATTAACTCCTAATTCTTGATACTCTTCACAATTATAATTCTTCTGCCCTTCACTACCTCTAATTAATAAATAACCTAATGTAATTATTACTCCCAACATTATACCAAAAATAATCTTAATATAAACATTTTTCATATATTATCTCACATCCTTATCCAATACAATTTATAAAATTAATAATTTACCATTTTTAACTTTATTTTATACGTATTATCAAAACTCTCATCATATAAAATATAACTATTATTCAGACTTATATCATCAACCTCAAAAACAAAAATATAACTACTTTTATTTTTATTTATATACTGTTGACGATAACAATTACCAAGATCATTAAACTTATAACAAATATTCTTATTAACCGAATAATTATTCTTTCCAACATTCAATACCAAACTATTAACATTAAATTTATCTTGTTTTATATTCCTAAACATCTCACATTTAACTACCACATAATTATTTCCATTCTCTATCTTATAGTAGCTATCCGTAATCTTTATATAATTAACCATTCCCACATATTCATTTTGTCCATAAACCATAAACTTTACCTTAATATAATTATATCCCCTATAACCCAAGAAAATTAAAATTGCTAATATTATAGGTATAATATATAATTTATATTCTTTAAAAAAGTATCCAAACTCTCTTCTCTGTTTTCTTATTCCCCTCATTATATTAGTCGTATCCACCGAAGTATTAATTTCAATTTCTTCTCCATCCTCATCAACAATTCCTAATTCCTGAACATCTTTACTAAAATTAAACTTCTTAATATCAAAACCCAATCCTCTAATAAACATTACTATTACAACATAATACTGAAATACCATCGAAATAAATAAAACATCACGAAATAATCTTATCGTCTTTTGATTAATAACTTCATTAATAAATGTACTCATATATCCATAAGTAGCAAATAAAACAATGCCTATAACTACATATAAAACTATAGAAAATATATATATTTTTCGAGGTTTATCCTTATATTTTAATAACCAATATACAACAAACATCAATATTATTGCTAACAAAATAAATATATATATTTGATAATTAATATAATCCATTGCACTATACTTATTACCAGTACCCTTAATACACATAGATAAAAACACATAAATCTTTCTATTTTGATACAAAAAATATCCCAAAATAGCAGTAATTATTAAATGAATCAATCTAAAATGTTTAATCAAAAATGCATAAGGCTTTCTAAATACCATATCTATCACCTATCCTAATGTAATTATATCAAATAAAATTTCATAAGTAAATCATTAAACTATTTATATTTATACACAATTAATTGTTCCGGTTGTAAATAAATTTTCTCATTTTGCATAGCTAATTCCGAAATATTAGTTTTAAGTCCTTTAGCAACCTCTGCCAAAGTATCTCCTACTGCCGTAATATATAATATTGATCCCGCCTTAGGTACTAATAAAACCTGTTCAGGATAAATATAATCATATATATTAATTCCATTAAGTTGTGCTAACAACTTAGGATCTATTCCACTATCCTTTGCTATTTGATATAGAGTATCCCCCTTACTAACCTTATAATAATCAAAGTATTTACTAGTAACCCTAGGAACCACAATCGTCATTCCCGGCTTTAATTCAAACTCATAACCATTTAACTGATAAATAACCTCCGGTGCCGTTTTAAATTTAGAAGATATACTATTAATCGTATCATTTTCTAAAACCACATAAGTATCATACAATTTAATCACTCCCAATATAGATTATTCCAAAATAATAAAAAAGACATAAGAAAAAGAGAAAAAACTATTTTTTAGTTTCATTCTCTTTAACAAACTCTCGTTTATTATTAAGCATAATCTCAGTTGTATTAGTTTCTACTTCGCTAAGTGCTCTTGAATCTATATTTGTAATAGTTATAATTTCCTTAACCGTATCAATTGTAACTCTCCCCCAAATAATACCTTTATGTATTGTCAAATCATTATACATATCAGGCGTTACTGACTTAACAAAATATCCAAATAAAACTCTTTTTGTTGCCAATAGTATTCGCTTATTCGTAAATGCATAAACATAAGTATTAACCCAATCTACTGCTCTATCATTCTTTTGACCCGGAAAAGCATACAATATCTTTTCACCAGGATTCAAAAACTGATCTATTACCTTACAATGACGTTTCAATCTCCAAGCAATAGTCATCGGATATTTCTTCATAAATTCCTTAACAAATTCATAACTGTTATAACCTTTACTGTTATTCATCTTATTCACCTAATATAACTCTTCCATCTAAGAATTTCTCAAATGTATCTTTTTCAACATATCCATCAATAGAATCTATAACCCTACTTCCCTGCATAAACAATGTTGTTGGAGTTCCCCAACGATTCTTCTTTAAATAATCATTTTCTGTAGCTAATGCATTATATTCTTCTTGTGTAAGTGTATCTGTATCTATATAATTAATAGCTACCTTTTTCTCATCAGCAACTTCCTTAACAATAGGCATATACATCTGACAATATTCACATCCAGCTCTCTCTATAATAATTATAAAATTCTCATTATTATCTACCATTTGCTTATAATCATTATAAGTAACTTGATTAGATCCAATCTTTCCACTTAACTTAAGCGGAAATTCAATTGCTTCCTGTGCTTTAGTACCTCTCGTTGAAAATATAGCTCCAATTATTATAACTAAAACTAAACCAATTAATATATAATCTGTCTTTTTCATATTCTACCTCCCATACTAGTATTCTACACTTTTTTTAAATATAAATCAAGTCTAATAGAAAACATTCCTTAAATATAATCCACAAGCCGGAGCAGTTTTTCCAGCCATCGTTCGATCCTCACACCTAAATATCTCCATAATATCCTCAGGCTTTCTCTTTCCCTCACCAATCTCAATAAGAAGACCTACCATATTCCTAACCATATATCTAAGAAAACCAGTTCCCACAAAAGTAATTGTAATCTTATTTATATCCTTACTATCTCTATCAAGAGCTGTTTGACTAATTTTTCTAACATAATCAACAATCTCATCATCACTCTTCGTAAAAGATTTAAAATTATGTTCCCCCTCTAAATATTTAAGTCCCCTCTCCATTGCTGCTAAATCTAACTTTGAACAATATTGATAACAATAATTTCTCTCTATCGGATCATATTCTCCCATATTAATTTTATAAATATACTCTTTTCCAATCGCATTAAATCTAGCGTGAAAATCATCATTTACCACTTGTACCTTCTTAACATACACATCATCCGGTAACAAAGAATTAAGTGCTCGGTACAATTTCTCAGGACTAATCTCCTTTTTCAAATCAAAAGTAGCTTTTTGATTAATCGCATGTACTAAAGCATCAGTTCTTCCAGAAGCACACACACTAACGCTATCTCCACCACTAATTTCCTTTAAAGCATCTTCCATTACCTTTTGAACAGTTCTCTCTCTAGGCTGTCTCTGATATCCACAAAAATTACTACCATCATACGAAAATGTTATAAAATACCTCATATTACTAACCTCTTGCCTTAATTATACTAAAATATTACAAATATTTCAACAACATAATAAAAAATAAACCTTTCTTAAAAGCTAAACGATTAATTAAAAGGTCATACACTAATCCATATGACCTTTTAATTTCAATTCATATATTTATATAATGCATAAACATACATATATATAAATACCAAACAAACCAAAAACAAATAACAATAATAACTTATCCTATAAATAAACTCTCCACCCGTAATCTTATTATTTATTAAAAATAAACCAATTCCTATCAAAGAAAGAATAATTCCCACTCTAAATAATGGCATATGATACCTAATCTCAATATTATTATCTCCCTTATTAATCTTTAATACTAAAAAATTATCTACAAAATCTACCTTCTGAGCCTCCTTATTATTAACCATCACTTCTAACCCTCTAACATTATTAATAGGTATGAAAATATAATTCATCAAATTATCATTAACAACTACATCATATCCATTCCTAACCCTACTAACACTAATATTACCCTTCTCTAAATTCATAATATCTTTAAGTTTAATAAAACCTAACTGAACATCTAGTGGCCTTCCATCAAAAGTACTAATTTCAATCATCACCGAAGAAGAATACACTCCCAAATCAACAATATATCCTCCATCTTCATATACCATAATCTCTTCTCCATTAACCTTAATAATATCATTTGAATTATCCACTTTAAGATATAAATTACCCTTTTCCTCTATCTTATAATCTATCTTAATAATATTATCACTAACAACATAACTATAATTATCTATCTTAATAATATCATCATTTGTTTCAAATAGTTTCTTATATATCTCATTCTGTAAATCAAAATTATAACCATCTACCCCCATATTACTATCATTATTAAATAATACTCCATATCCTATATCATATTTATATTGATACAAATAATTCCCTCTATATTTACCAATTAAATCATATAAATCATTATCCAGTATCTTATCACTAATTATATATTTAACATTAAATAACCAATCACTAAATAAAGTTCCTCCATAACTTCTAATACAAGTATTATTATTCTTATACCCCAGTCTTCCATATATTTCATTTAACCCCTTCGGAATAATATGTAACCAATTATCTAAAGTCCTCACTCTATACATAAATCCATAGTCTGGAGTATATACCCCATAATCCATCTTATATCGATATATATCATCTCTAACAATCCCAATATTACTATTAATCTCATTCGCTTCTCTAGTTAAAAAATATCCCTCGCCATAATACATTGAAAAAGAACTATAAACAAAAATACTAATAATACTTGTAAACAAAAGGGAAAAATATCTATTATTCCTCTTTCCAAAAGATAAACTTACAACACTCATCAAACAAAGTATTATAAATATTATAACAATCTTAAAATATAATTCCCTATTTTCAAAATCTAAAATAATCATTCCATCCTGAATCTCTTTATACCAAAAATAATCTAACATTAAACTAACAATTCCCAACAATATAACAATAATTAGTTTATATACGCCATACCTATCTTCCCTATCCCTAATAAACTTCTCTATATAAAATAAACTACCATTCATTAATATAAATATTGTAATAAAAGAATACCTATAAGGAAAACTCCAATAACTACCAGCATGCATTGCTAAATTAATCGGTTCAATAAATATTCCAATAACATACAAAATAAATAAAACTAAATAAAAATATACTCTTTTTTTATCACTTCTATACTTAAACATATAACTAATAAAATATATCAAAAAAACACTAGAAAGCATTAAATACAAAGACTTATTAATAAAATTATAAAATATCTGATTACTTCCAACATTAGTAAATCTCTCTGATATAAAAGTTTGATACAATGTTGGCAATATACTAAAAGAACTAATCAATATAGCAATAACTGTACTCTTTCCCAAATTAAATATTACTTTTTTTACCCTCTTCTTATCTACAAACAAAAATATTAAAAGAAAAGAATAAAAGATAATAAATATCAAAATATAAAAACTAATATAATACGTAATAATTAAACTTCCACTTAAAAAGATAATATATCCCATACACTTATCATTTTTTATTAATTCTTCCAAATACATTATAATTAAAGGAAATAATATTACCGAATCTAACCACATAATATTAAAATAATTAAGCAATACCCACCCAGAAAAACCATATAATATAGAAAATAAAACTTTATAAAAATTACTAACCTTAAACTTTCTATCTATATAAATATAACTACTTAAACTAATTAAACATATCTTAACCATTAAAATAATATTAAAATAATTCACTATATTATCTCTCTTAACAAAATATAACATTAAATTAATCGGACTAAATAAACTACCTTGTATCATCAAAGAAGTATATATATTATTTCCAAATCCAATATCATCATATATAATACCCTCTTTAAAATGTAGAAAATCATATATTCGATATAACACTGGTATATACTGATAATCAGCATCTACTTGTACAATAGAATGACTACCAAAAGGATATAATCCATTTAACATATATATAATACTAATAATAACTAACGTCCCAATTAATGGATACATATATTTAATATATTTTTTCATATTCACCTACCAAAAAAGCGATGTTCACCCATCGCTTTTTATTCTTATTTAATTATTATTCAAATCTACTCTGTTTAAAATAGAAGAATGAATATACTAATGCTCCAAGAGCTATTACCCATACCATAAATATTGCTATAGAACCAGTCTGTGGATTTTTATCTATATTAGACGAACTACTTGGCGTACTTGATGGTGTAGAACTTGGTATTGAAGGTGAGCTTGGATTAGATGGAGAACTTGGACTAGATGGTGATGGTGAACCTCCACCACATTTTACACAATACTCATAATCATTACCAGAAGAATTAAAATTAGATCCAACCCAAGTCCAGCCTTTAGCTATACAACAAGCCTTAACATTAGCCTCTGTTCTCTCAGATTGCGAATTATTATATCCAATATTAATATATTTACAATTTTTATAATTCACATCAAACGTAACCGTATACTCTTGAGAAAAATTACACTTATTAACATCAAAGTTATCAGGTTCCTCAACTGTTTTCTTTTCTCTAAAACAAGCAAAATAATTTGCTGAAGCTGTTAAACTCTTATTATCAAAATTATGATATGCAGAATAAGAAGCTCCATAACCAACAGTAGTCAAACAAGAACTGCTACCCCAACCGGTGAACTCATACTCCTTACTAATATTATAAAATGAATAACCACTTCTAGTAATTGATTGTGGCCCAGGTGCTGTAATAGAATTACAACTACCTTTTACACAAGATTCCTCTTTAACCTTAACGTTTCCATTATAAAACTTAATAGTTATCTTATTATCTCCCGTTGAAGATGATGAACTAGATGAAGATGATGAACTAGAAGATTTTTTAATAGCATCAACTGGAGCACTCCTAAGATCCGTTGAATAACTACATTCACATTCGTAACCAGTATAAGTAGCTTTATTACACTCGTCTAAAGAAGAATACTTTATCTGCTTTGTACAAGTTTTTCCTTTCCATACTGCCTCAAATGTTTTATAATAATAAACACCTGAGGTTTCAACTCTTTTGTCACAAGTCCCATCTGTCTTACAAGCAACTTTACATTTACCAAAAGCAGTCCCACTATCGCACTCATTAGGAATACAAGAATAATTCAGGCTGTAAAATTTGTAACCAGAAGGACAGCATGCCACACGACTACCATCTTTATATGCTGACCATCCTGAATTTTCACAAGTATACTCGCTAAGATCCTCAGCACCATAACTTCCCTTAGCAACATTCAAGCCAGAAAAATACAATATCAACATAACTATTACTAAACAAGCCCCGCAACTAATTAGAATAAAATTTTTATTTTTAACTTCATTCATCTTAAATACCTTCTAAATATTATCATAAACTCTATCAAGATAGTTAACAGTAAACGTCGTCAATAACACTTTCTTCATATTTTCATCTATTACCGGAGTAAGATAAGTTTCACCATTAAGAGTTGACTCCTTAAAGAACAAGTACATATTCGTAGGTATTTCTTTATCAGTAAGTCTTAAACCATAATAATACTTAACATTATTTAATACCTTTTCATCTAATATTACATATTTCTTATCATCTTCAAGTAATACTATATTATCAACCATAATTACCTTCTCCCCCCCATACTTCTTCTCTCAATTTCTTTTTCTATTTCTTCTTTTTTCTTATTAAGCTTATCTATTTTTTTTGCATTCAGCTTTTCTTTCATTTCTTTTAATTTAATCTTCGCAGATACTTTCTTTATCGAATCTATTACTGGAAGAACTGTCTTAAGTTCTACGCCATTTGTCATAACACTCTTAAGAAGTGACGAAGTAACACTACTTGAATCAATTTTCATTCCATTAGCCATCACTAATACTCCATCTTGCTCTTTAACTCCAGATAAATATATCAATATCTTATTTATTTTCTTAAATACGATTCCACCCTTACCTAAAGCACTAGCCATTATCTCATTAGCAGCAATAAGTGGTATTGTTAATAAACTTCTGATAGTTATTGCCAAAGAAGATAACCCAGCTACTACTAATGGAACCTTCTTATATTTCCTATAAAAATTTGTTGCTGATTTATAAGCTTTAATCTTAAGTGGACACTTATTACTATAAGTAACTCTCAATACATCCATTTTCTCTTTAAGATTATTTAATCTCTGGATCTTATCTTCAAAAAACTTCACATCTGAAGATTTATAATGAACAATCTCTTTTTCCAAATGCCTTATATCACGTTCAATTCCATTAAATATTTTGTTAATCTTCTTTCTATCTTCTTTATTAATTGGTGTATCACACTTATCTAATACTTCCCCAAGATCAAGAACAGCTTTCTCTAACTTCTCCAAATTATCTAAAACATTCATATTTACTTCCTCTTGAATAATGTTTAATCTATAATCTTCTTTTGTTTTACTAATTTTATCTTTTATTTCTTTTATTTTATCTATCAAAGACTGCTTTTCATTGCCTTCTTTATATTCAAAATCATTAATCTTATCTTCAAGTTCTTCTATCTTAATAATAAATTCATTTAACTCTTTATCAAACAAATTAGCCATCTCACTACTAATCTCTGAATCGCCAAATCTCGTAATATTATTATTAATCATATCTGTTACTCGTATAGATATATCTTCGATTTCTCTTTCCAAATCCTTCTTTTTACTATCAATACTCTTCTTAACTTCATATAACTTACTTAATTCAAGTGCCTTAACTTTTTCATCTAATTCTTTAAATCTATTAGTTAAATCTATTAATTTACCCTCATTAATACTTCCCTTAGCATTAATTAATCTCATTTTCAAATTAACTAATCCTAATTTAGAAAAATTCATAACCTTATTTTTAAACTCATCTAGATTTATAATTTTTCTATCCATATTAGTAGCTATATTTTCATATTCTTGAAAAAGTATATGAAAATCATCCTCTAATCTAGTTAATTCCTCTTCTAGTTTATCTTCTTCTATACTAACATCTATCTTATTATTTAATCTATTTTCTATTTTCTTAATATTCTCTAAAGTTTCATTTATTTCTTCTACATTTATTTCTGATAAATATCTATATTGATTGTATCTAATAATACTTCTATCATTTTCCTCTAATAAGTTTAATTTATCAATATCTTGCAATATATCTTCTGAAGTAATATTCTTACTTTTTAGTTCAGCAATCTTTTTATTAATATTTCTAATCATTGAATTACATTTCATTATATGAACTTTTTTAACCGTAGCTAATCTACTTCTTAATTCCTTTAGACTATATTTTAATCTCTCATCTACTAATCTATTGCCATCAGCCCAAACATTATATTTACTATTTTTATCATTTATTCTCTTATTAATTCCATCTAATCTTACTACATTTTTTGTTAATTCTTCTAAATCCATTCTTACATTTATTTCATCATTATCATTAACTCTTCTAGTAAGTTCTTGACACTTCTCAATATTTTCTTCAACAATTTTCTTAACTTTATCTTCTAACTTATCAAGTTCTTCTCTATAAATACCTAAATTATCCATTCTTTCAGCATCAGTAATAGTTACACTAGCAAGAACATTATCTATTTCATTTATTCTTTCTTCCACTATTCTTATCTCATCCATAATTTCTTCCTCCGTTATAACTCTACCTTATCCAAATCCGAAGCAATTCTAAGTTGAGCCTCTATCATTGATTTTATTTTTTCTTTATATATTCTCATATTTTTTTCTAACAAAATTCTCTCTTGTTCAGTCTTCTCTGCCTTAATAAGTGCTTCGTGTACAATTGAATTAGCATTATTTTTAGCCTCTTCAACAATAATTCTAGCTTCTTCCTTTGCAACTTCCTTCATTCTATCACTAGTTTCTTGAACAGCCAATATTGCTTTTTCCAACTTTTTAACATCTTGTCCATCAATAGTATTTTCTTTTTCCTGAATTCTTGCATTAAGCCTCTCAATCTTAGCAGCATAAGTCGTATTTTCGGTATTAAGTTTCTCTAGTCTTTCTATTACAATATCAATAAATCTATTAACTTCATCAACATCATAACCCTTTTCTACTATACTAAATCTCTTCATACATCCACCTAGTCAATATCCATATCTTCAGCTTTTTTACTATTATCTTCATCTGATATAGAACCTTCTACATTAACATTTTTTGGCGTACATAAAAATATTCCTACACCAATCTTTTGCAAATCCCCTCCAATAGCATACACTGTTCCAGATAAGAAATCTATAATTCTTTTTGCTTGTTCTGGTGTAACTCTCTTCATATTAACTACTACTGTATTTCTTTTCTTTAAATGATCCGCTATTTGTTGGCTCTCAGAAAACGCTCTTGGTTCTAATAAGATCATCTTTCCCATTCCTGAAGGAATACTAACACTATCAGTCGTATAGTAAGAATCTTCTTGTGTATCTTCATCCGATATTATTTCTTTAATTTTTTTACCAAAGGCCATAACAAAATACCTCCTCATATTCTATATAACATAATTCTATCATACTAAAAACAAAAATTCAACTAATTTGTTGAATTTTTATCTTTTTCCATCAATTTTTATTATTCTTTTTTATAGCTACCAATTTATTAATTTTCTGTCCCTTATTATAAAATTTTTCTTCATATTCAGTCATAATATTATCTTCACTCAAACAATCCAAATCATTATTCATATCCACAATCTCATAATCATATTCCTCTAAACTATCAACTGAATAATTAAATAAATCAATATTATCTGTCTTCATTACAATCTGTTTATCATCTCTAAATATCTTATCATAAATTAATAAAAAATCTCTACTAGTAAGTCTTCTCTTACTATGCCTATCCTTAGGCCACGGATCAGAAAAATTTAAATATATCAAATCAATCTCCTTAGAAAAAATCTCTCCCAATCTTTTCGCATCCATTCTTACTATTCTTAAATTCTCTAATTCTAATTCATTCGACTTCTGAATTGCTCTTACTATTACACTATCAAACTTCTCTAGCCCAATAAAATTAATATCTGGGTATCTTTTAGCATTCTCTATAATAAAATTACCCTTCCCGATACCTATTTCTATATATATTGGCTTATTATTTCCAAATACCCTCTTCCAAGATCCAATATTACTAAAAGGATCTAATACATAATATTTTCCATTAACAATTATCTCATTTGCACCCTTAACATTTCTAAGTCTCATAACATCACCAAATTAATTATAAATTAAAAAAATCAACTAGTCAATTAACATCTTTCTATTTTACGAATATAATATAGCGGAAGTGATTATATGAATTTTTATGATAATACCCCCTCAAATAACTTTATGGCTCCCCCAATGATGAATAATCCTATACCAAATAACGACCTATTCTATCGCCTAAACGATCTAGAAAATAAAATTAAAAAATTAGAACAAAGAATCTCACGACTAGAAAACAATAAAGACAATTATAATAATTATACTGAACCAGATACCTCTATGTATATGATATAGGCACAAGACTATACAAACTATTACTATTAACATATCTTAATATGGGAGGAAACAATGAATAATAACTATTATGAAATACCAGAAACTTGGTATAGACAATTTAATAATACCTTTAATCCCCTAGATAATATTCCTAATAGCTTCAATATGAATCCTACTTCAAAAGAAGTAAATCCATCACTAGGAAATCTAAACAATGCCCTATCTAGAGGAAATCTATTTAATAATCTTTATCTTCCATACAAGAATTACAAATATCGTCCCCTATCACCATCAAATAAACAAGAAGAATTACTATATCAACTTATGAAATATTCCTTTGCTATGAAAGAATTAGATTTATACTTAGATATTTATCCATCTGATTCAAATATGATTAATTTATATAATCAATATTTAAAAGAATCTAAAAACATCAAAAACGAATATGAAAAAAACTATGGACCATTATCTCTATCTAGCAACTATCTAGAAAGTCCAACATGGTTATGGGTAAAAAATCGCTGGCCTTGGGAGGGAACAAAATAATGTGGAAATATGTTAAAACCCTACAATATCCTATTAACATCAAAAACAAAGATTTAAAAATGGCTAAATATTTAGTAACCCAATACGGCGGTTCGTATTACAAAAGGGACATTAAAGGAGGCTTATATGAATTATTGCAAATATTTAAGAAAAAGGAAGTCAAAACCATACTGCTATATAATAAGGAAAGAAATTTCATTTTCCACCTGTCAAGAATGTAATAATAAAGAATATAAAAAGTCCACTTCTGACAAAAAAAATCCGGCTACAAGTGGACAACAAAAATCAAATAACAGTCAAATGAGAAAAAATGCACAATCATTGGGAAAAAAGCAACAAAAGCCAGCAAAAATGCACAATAAATCGAAAAAAATGACAAAATTAGAGAAAAATAGGAAGTCGGTATTTACTGATAATCTTGATATATGCTATTTATGTGGCAAAAAGAAAAACGACCTTCACGAGGTTTTCGGAGGCCGCAATAGAATTAACTCTATCAAATATAACTTCATTTTACCTCTATGTAGAGAATGCCATTCTAGCAATCAAAATAATGCCATATTTAACGATTATTGGCATAGACAAGGTCAATTATACTGGGAAGAAAATATCGGCTCTAGAGAAGAGTTTATCAAGGTATTTAGAAGAAATTATCTCTAATGTGTTGGATAATCATTATAATCTGCTAATTTTAAACCAGATTCTTTTGGCCTGTTTCTTTGCTCTTTTTGTTTTGCAAAATATTCATTAATATTTTCAGAGTTAGTTTCTATTCCTTCAGTGTGAAATGATTCTACTGTTTCTTTGAAATGCTCTTCGCACAAATGAATTTCTTTACCATCAGAAGTATAATACGCAATTGTTTTTTCTTTACATCTCTCATAAGAACAAGGTAATTCATAATCTTCTAATTCAAATTTTATTTTCATCTCATCACCTCCTCACTTGACTAAGTATGATAGCATATATTTGTATTAAACGATAATGTTTTAATTGCTGTTTACGATTATTTTACTCCTTATTCTACATCATTCTACTTTATACTACAAAATATCATAAAAAAAAAGGTAGCGACATTATTGTCACTACCTTTTTAATATAATCTTACACTATCCCAATTTGTAGTTCCATTTCGGAAATTTAAATTAACTTGTCTTTGGATCTCAGCATAGTTAGAACCTAGAGCATTCTTTCTAGCATCACCATTACCGAAGTCTCCTCTAATAGTCTTTCTAACCAAATCTAAAATATCAACATTTGGCTTTGGTGCTGGTGCCAGGATTTCGTTAACTCTTGCTTGCACTTCTGCATATCTATCGCCAAGTCTATCTTTTCTTTCTTGTCCATTTCCCCATAGTCCTTGAATAACTTCATTAGCTAATTCATCAATACTTTTTTCAATTGTTTCAATAAATAAATCTTTATCTAAGTATTCTGTCGGATTAATTCTTATATTGCTTTCATTTCTCACTTCAAAGTGCAAATGACCGCCATAAGCAGTACCTGTAGCACCCATGTATCCAAGTAATTGTCCTTTAGACACTCTTTGACCTTTAGATACTTTTACAGTGTTATATGCCATATGTGCGTATAAGGTATAGTATCCATTATCATGTTTAATTTTTACATAGTTACCATAACTTCCATTAGGTTCAAAGCCAGTACAATTATATCTTACTTCAACAACTTGCCCTTCAGTATGTGCTACGATATTTCCTAAAGTATAACCTTTATTCACTATATCTATACCTCCGTGTTGTAAACCTTTATATTCTTGTGTTATTTCGCAAATTCCTGACTCTAATACCCTTGCATTCTTACTCATTACTATCATTTCCTTTCTTTTCAACACCTTTTTGATATTGTGTCCCAAAATAAAAAGCAATTATAATTTGAAATATACTATAAAATTGTTCACCGCTTATAAATTGCATAAATGTAAATCCAACAAACGCAATAGCAAACAATATTGTTACAAATGACTTAACATCATTTAGTGCTTTTTTCATTAAATCTTACCTTCTTTCCTTAATCTTTCCCACTTATCGTGCACATAAGAATTGCCACCATGTGTACAATAGAAATCATATAATTCATAACTTCTAATTTTTTGTTCTTGTGATATTTCTTTCTTATCGGCGAGTTCCATAAAATTAATCAAATCAGTTTTAATACTTGATAGATTATTTTTTGAAGTCTCTTCCTTTAACGTTTGTATATCCGCCTTTATTGGCTCCAATTGGTTATCTATCACTTTTGATAAACCTTTTATTGTGCCTTTTTTTAAATAAACTACAGAACCAATTAATGCTATTATAAATGCCAACGATTTAGCGATGGCTCCCAAAGTTATATTTTCCATATATTACAGATCCTCTTCAATGTATATTTCTTGAGCTTGCTCTAGTGTTTGGACCTGAACTCCAGGGAAGCACATTGTCATATAATACGGGAAATGTTCTTCAACCTGATTACCATTCTCATCAATATATGCTTCCTTGTAAACATCATTTTTATCTCTGAAGTGTTTCCCTTGATCAGCAATTAAAATCCTAGGATTTGTGTAATTAATTAATTTCATATTTTATCCCTCCTTTTATGAAATCGTCCAACCGTAGTTGGTAGCTTGAGTTAGTGCGGCTTGCCCTGCCGTTGATGTTAATTTTGCTAAATTTGTTGACCCCAATTGAACTGTCTGCGTGTTACATCCTTTTGTTGCAATGTCGTACAAATTTGTTAATACATTGATAAGTGATTGCTCTGTTAAATTTGTGCATTCTGTAAATGATAATTTGTAAGAATAGTAATTTGCGGATTGCGTTGTTTTGTATGCTTGTCCTAGATTTTGAAATCCACCAACATTTTCCAGATTTTTGCAATCAGTAAAAATTCGTTCAATATATTCTACTTTGCTGGAGTCAAAAAGTGGAACTGTTTTTAATTGATTACAACCTAGAAACATCGATTTTATTGAGACTGCATTTGAAGTATCAATTTGTGGTGCCTGAACTAATGAACTACAGTTACAGAACATTTCCTCCATAGTAGTTACATTCGAAGTATCTAACTCAGGAATAGACACTAATGCATAGCAACTGTGAAACATTCCTCGCATACTAGCAACATTTGAAGTATTTAATTCAGGTATTGAAGTTATTTTATAACAATTTTGAACCATAAAATCCATAGTAGTTACATTTGAAGTATCCAATTGTGGTATTGATACAAGATTCGAGCATCCTGCAAATGCATAATACATTGATTTCACTTTAGAAGTGTTCAAATTTGGAATAGATACAAGATTTGAACAACGTGAAAATGCATTATTCATTGATTCTACTTTAGAAGTATTCAAATTTGAAATACTAGATAAATTTGTACACCCATCAAACATATAAGCCATATTAGTTAATCCTGAAGTGTCTAATTCAGGTATTTTTGTTATGTACTTCACAATTCCACTAAAAGTTTGTGGTGTGGTTAAAAAATAATCATTTATATCAACTCCATTTGTTTCAACAGAGACCTGACTATATCCGTCTAAATTATCATCACTTGCTTTGTATGTGCCATTTGAGGTTATTGTTTTATTTGCTACATTAGGCTTATAACCTTTGACTGTTACCTTAGATAAACCTGTATACCCAGTATCAGGAATTATCTCTTGAGCTTCTCTAGTAGGTGTGACTTCTTTTTCCTGAGTAATTGGATCAACATATATAACTGTATTATTGAGTGACCCATTTAACGATTGCTTAGTATTTAGATTGCCACTAAGCTTTTGCTTTTCCTGTATCATAAGTCTGCACCTTCTGGATAAAGAATTAATTTCTTTGCACCATCATTATCATAACCTATGATTGTTGAATCACCATTTAACTCTATTTCATACCAGTATTCAATAGGCTTGCTTGCCATTTCACCTATTTTCATATCCTCACCAGATACATCTATATCTACACTATTAGAACCAACAGTTGGTTCAAATACTTTTTGTAAAACTGGTAGTTTATCCAATTCTTTCTTTTTATAGATTGAAAATTTAATCTTGTCTCCATCTTTAAATGTATATTTATCTTCTCCATTATCAATAGAAAATTCTATCAATAACCTATCTCCTCTATTAATATGAATTTCTTTATCTACAATTTTCATTTTTTTACTCCTTTCTATTTCCACTTTCCTCTTGCAACCAGACATACAATCCCATCGCTATCGGTGGCATTCCAATAATTAATAACTCCATAATTTGTTATTTTAGTTTTTGAAATTTCACCGCTCAAATAACCATACGCACGTCTCGAAGTTACAGTGTTTACCACAGAAATTTGAACATTAGGAATCTCTACAAACTCTTGTGGGAACGTCCAAGATCCAAGTTGCTTATAAAAAATACTACCATCAGCGACAAAATCACCATTAGCAGTATAAATAATATTCTTATAGCATTCCATTTGGCCATTTGAATATTTAATATAAGTCCCATTCACATTTGTATTAGAGCTTACAATACTATTTAAACTAGCAACTAAACTGTTTATTGCGTTCACAACACTAGTCTTATTATCTGTAGTTAAATTGTTTAAATCGCCTAACTGATTTACCGTAACAACCTTTGTTTTTTTTACTGTGAGTTCTAAAAAATCTGCACCGTTCTTATGAAATTTAACTATATCTCGTGCATTCGCAAAAATTTTATTACAACTATCAGAATCATTTATTTTGTCGCCGGCCAACAATTCAAAATCGTAATTTTTGGTATAATCAAACGTACCTGCTATAGCAACATTATCTACTTTGAATGTGTTGCCAGTATAAGTAGTTGATAATGTTATCCACGAACTGTATTCAGTCTCTTCCCTTAATTTATACCTAACTTTGAACGATATTATATTGTCCGTAGTTCCAATTTTACCATTAAAAAAATTACCTGTTAGGTAAATTTTGCAATCGGTTGATGTTCCGGAACTTCTTTTTATTGATACATCAGTCTTATTGATTGATACTTGTATGTAATTTGTAAAATCACAAATTACTGGATATTCTTCTGATTCATTTCCTCTTGAATCCACACAAGTAACAATAAATTTAGTCTTTAGCGCATTATTTTCTTCATAATAAGTTTGAATATCATTTAGTTTAACTACATTACTTGTTGATAGTCCACTGTCTTGTGTACCATTTTTTACTCTATAACCAGTAATTGTAGCACCAGTTGGAGCATTTGCACTTATTGTAAATTTATTCTGTGATGCATGTCTTAATACATTAGTAGTTAAAGCCAATATATTACTATTTAATTCAGTTCTTGTTACACTGCTAATAACTGGTTTATCAGTTATATACAACTTAAATGTTGCCTCTTTTGAACCTATCAATGTTGTTCCATTATATGTTTTGCAAGTAATCTTCGCTTCAATTCCACCTTTAGCATAAGAGCCTGTATTTTGATAAGCATTTTTAATTTGATTGATTAGAGTAGAAGTCATTACCCACGGATAGTTAGATAAATTTGTCTTTTCTACTATTGTCCCTGTCAATGTTCCAATGGTGTAAGTTAATGTACTTGTAAATGAATCCACCTTTTTACCTATTGTAATTGGTATATTCTGCCCCAAATCAGTATTAGATACTGCTATATCACTTGCACGAGGTATTGTAGGTAAATCTATTTCCTTACTTATACTACCAACTGGATAATAACTGCTTAATTTACCATCAACACTAAATGTAATTCTTATTTTTTGAGTACCATTATTTTTATGAGCTATAGAAATATTTGAGCCACTAACCCATGTTTGATAGTTGTTGTCGTTAAATGAATAACTTCCACTATTTACGGAAATTGTTTTTACCGTTTCCCAACTGCCTGATTCATTTTGTTTTTCTATTTTTATGCTAGCACTTTTCGTACTATTGTAGGGGTAATAACTACTGTTGTTTCTTTTTACTTGACCTACGATTGAAATTATTTTAGTTGCATTTGTTGATATGTTATCGTTAACTGCAGATAAATTATAATCAACCTTTAAATTAAATCCATCACTTGGTGTACCTATGTTTCCATTAAAACTTGCCACACTACTCATCTCCTATCCAATACCAAGCCTGGCATTCTCCGTATGTTTCATCGTTTATCTTTTCTTTTTGAATTATGCCTTGCTCTTTTATAGTTCCTAATATTTCTAGTAATTTAAATAATGCACCTGCTCTATCCACTTTCATAAGCAAATTAGCTAAATCTTCTCGCAATTTTCCATCTGATACATATAACCCTTTGTTGTTTAGCAAAGAAACTATATCTTCATCACTCTTAGATAATTTCAGACCATCTATGTCAATTGTTACCAAAGTATTAACAAACTTCTCGACTCCGTTAGTATTTATGTATTCAATTACACTTGCTTGCCATTCCGATTTAGTTTGAGTGATCCTTGTACTAAATTCTTCTGTTATAGTTTGCTTTTGATTTTCTAATTTTTGGTCTAGTTCTGTGTTGTTGGTATAGTTATTATTCAAATCTTTATTAGTATCATTAATTTGATTTTGTAAATCATCTAACTCTTCATCTACTACTATTGCAGTGTCTTGCCAAGAATAGTCTTCAAAATTAGTGCTAGCAGTCTCATTGTAATCAGAATAACTTCCTATGTATCTTCCAACATCATTACCATTATTTGAAGTAAATGTTGTTCCATCGTTTGAATATTTGATATGTAGATATGAATTTTTACCATTTGTACCGTTTGTTCCATCTTTTCCTGATGTACCATCTGCACCTTTTATTAGTGACCATTTATAGCTACTATAACTTGTAGGAGCAGTAGAACTAGTAGTATTTGCTATACCCATGTACTTTGAACTACTTGATGGTAATTCAGTCATTGGATTTCCATTTGAATTAATACTATATCTAATATGAACATAATAACTTATACCATCTTTTCCATTTACACCATTAGTACCATCCTTACCATTCGCTCCAGTATCCCCTTTAACACCAGTATTACCTTTTAATGCCAAAGTTACTATTATCTTTTTACTATCATTATAAGTAGTATTATCTTTTGCATAAGAGAAATCTATTACAAATTCATTACTTAAACTAGTAATAGCAGTGCTTGTTAAAACTGATAAGGTTATTTTATTGTTTGATAGTCCGAATGTTATACCTGTATTCTCACTTTGAGAACTAACTGTTGATTCTACTTCTGAACCCTCAAATTTAGTGCTATATTCAATCAAATAATCTTTATTTTCAAGCGGTTTAAATTCTGCATCAACAGGTATTGTTATGTTATATATGTCTAATTCAGTCTGATATTTTGGTACTGAATTTTCAATTGTAGTAACTCTTGTGCCAACTGCTGAGATTGAACTAGACATTTTATCTACTGTTTGTTCTGTTTGGCTTTGTTTTGTTTCAAGTATTCCAATAGTTTCACCTTGTTCATTGACCAACTTAGTTGTATTAGTCATTGTAGTTTCCAATTTATCAACGTTTTCCTTTATTTCAGTAACCGTACCACTCAATATTGTTAAATTTTCTCCTACTTGGTTTGCTTTTGTATCATCGGTATACTTAGTAGCAATTATCCAGTCATTTTCTTCAAATGTTTCATTCTTTGATTTAGTGGTTTGACATCTATATAATTCTTCATTTTTAATCCATAAATCTCCGCAATCATAAGGTGTTGTTGGCTCAACCACAAAAACTCTTCTCTTACTATCAGCGGTATCTTTAGCACTATTTGCTATTGCAAGAGCTTGAGTAACATCATTGTCGGTAATTTTTATCCAACTATAAACATCATTATCAAGTGAAAATCTATAAGCATAACCGGTTTCTTTATCATAATAAAGGTCGCCTAAATGATTATTTCTTTCTGCATCAGTTGTCCAATTTTTAGCGGGTTCATTATTATTGGTAGGAACTCCAGAATAAAACCAGGTAGTGATATTTCCATCTACCTGGTCTTGAAGTTCTTTTAAGTTCTTTCCTGTTGCAATAACAAAGCCATTTAACTCATTTTCTACTTTATTAAGTCCGTTTTTTTGCAATTCATAGTTTTCTTTTAATGTCAAAATGTCATGGAGATTGTACTTTCTTTCTAAATCTTCTGGTGTTCTAAGTTTATTTATATCTCTTTTATTTATCATTTTGTATACACCCTACCATTTCTTACTTTGAATCCTAATTGTTCTAAAATTTCTTGCTTTTCTGACATAGATAATTTTTGTGAATTAATATAATTAATTATTTGATTGTTATAGTCATTATAAGAAGAATAATTCATTTTTATAAGCATTGCTTTTTGTGGAATAGTTAAATTTAAAGAATTAACATATTTAATAATTGCTGCCTTTCTTTGAGATGTATTTGTATAGTTGTCTTTTATTTCATCAAGATTTTTTTTGTACGATAAATAATTATTATATGTAGTTATTTGAGTTATAACTTTATATTTACTAGGATTAGTATATGAATAGTCTATTTCTTTTTTATTAAGGTAATAATTTGCCACATTTCCACCATCATTCACATAACTATTTATTTTGTTATACTCATTACTCATTTCAATATTTAATACTTCTTCTCTTGCTTTGTTGTAAGAATAGTTTATTATTTTATTTATCACTTCAGTTTTTTCCGTATCATTCATTTCTTTATACAAATTATCTTTTAACAATAACTGTACGTTGTCCTCTATTATCTTGCCAGATATCTTTTGATATTCAGCTCTCTCTTTAGATGTCATGGTTATTTTTTCACCATTTTTATTTATATAATATGGTGCAACTCTAGGCATTATTGTTTGATCACCTGTTTCCTTGTACAGCCTATATATTTCCTCAGCAGATTCACTTATATTTTCTGTACTAACATTGGCAGGATTTAAAAATACATTAAAGATATTATTCTTTCCACCATATTTTTGTACTTCTCTACCCATAGTATCTACTGCAGGATTTAAAGTTTTACTTACAAAAGGTATTTTTGCCTTTATGCTATTTACCGCACTCTGAATCGGTTTTCCATATTCAAACGAAGTTCTTTGAGTACCATCTACCAAATCTGCTATTTGCTTTGAAAAAGTAGGAACTGCTCTAGCAGGTAATTCTAACACCTCGTTAATGATTCCGGATACAACACCATCATTATCATTAAGAACATCATTTATGCTTTGCAAAAATGATTGTTCTAGCAAAATACTTCCAGCACTATCTAAAGAGCCAACTATACCTTCTAATAATGCTTTAGAGTCACCACTTTTAGAATTAACTACATTAGCAGTTATTGATAGTGGAGCAGCCAAAGGTTGAGCCCAATCATAATTAAATGATTTACCACCAATTTTAATTGAATAAGAATTAATTCCTAAAGTATTTTTTAAGAAATTGGCAGTATCTTTATCATCATCGCTATCACCACTTGTTATTCCAGCCTTCGCAAGTGCAATACCAAGTATATATAACATAGTACCAGCAGTAGCTTTACCTAAACTTTGGACAAATTCATGTTGCATAGTGGCAGTGTATTGTCCATTTGTAAGCGACCTCTTTAAATTAATACCTTTATTTATGGCACTAACCAAACCAGCAGGAGAATAATCAACAATTGCTTTTGTTAAATTTGCTGGTGTTTTTGCAAATGGTATCAGTACATCGCCCAAACCGTATCCATTAACATTCAGTTTATTTAAACCTTTTCTTACACCCAAAACAAATTTAGTATAATTATTATTATCATTCCAAGTTCTAGATAAAGCCTCTTGATGTGCTATATCTATCATTTCTTGTGTGATTTCGGTAGTATTGTTTAATGCTAATTGGTTTTGTAATGAATTTTCAAAAGCCGCCTCACTAAATACTCTATCACCAACATCCATAACATAATTTAATAAAGACTCTGTTCTATTTAGAGTCCTTCCCATTAAATTCTTTTCACTAAATGATTTACCATCTGATATTTCAAATCTATTACCTTCCATATCTTTAGTGTTAATTCCTTTTTTATAGTCGTTAGTAGCCTCATAGGCTCCTTTTTTAATACCTTTAAGCATTGCTTTTATATTTGTAGTGCCGGTTGTTCTTACACCAGTTTTCTTAGCGATTAACTTATCAGCATAACTAGAAAATAAATCGCCAAAAGAATTAACTGGGATTATTAAAGCATTACCAGCAACATTTCTTACTTGAGTCTTAGGATTAAACAACATAGATATTCTCATCCAAGATTTAATTTTTGCACCTTTTTCAGGTGGTAGTTTATCAGTCATTAGCTTTTGTATTTCAGCAAGTTTCACTCTCTTATCATATCCATCTTCCATTTTAGATACTTCTTTCATTGTATCCATAATAAATTGTACTTCATCAGGCTTTAAGTCAAAATCTTCTCTGTGCTTATCTATCCATTCTTTAGATTTATTCTTAACCATTTTGTCATAAGCCTCAGATAATTCTGATTGAGCATATTTAACCATACCTTCTGGTGTCATCCTCTCCATAATGTTAAATGCTTGTACTATTTGACCTGTGGTTGTTCCTAATTTTCTCATTTTTTTTGCAGTTTCTACAACCATTTCATTATAATAGTCTTTTTCTGCTAAATTAATTGCATTTTCTGCTTTATCAGAATATTGTTTTAATAAAATATAGCCCTCAGCAACATCACTACTATCTATATTTTCATTATTATTAAACCATCTTGTTACTTCTGCTTTACCACCATCATTTAATCTCTTAAATGCCTTTTCTAAACTTTCTTTGTTAGTCACTTTATCATAATATCTAACATCTTCATTCGAAAGTATTTCAGCCTTTTGTTCTACATTTAGCATATTAACTTTATCTTTAATGTTTTTAGCAAAATGACTATCACCATCATTGACTTTGTTTATATTTGCCCTTACAGGTAATGTAGGTGTAGTATTTGCATCTTCTTTAGTTAATTTTGATATTTCATTTGGATTTAATATTTTGTTAGTATTTTTTTCACTATTTTGCATATTATTAATAGTAGGTAATATATCGTTATTGACATTATTGTTAGATTGTGGTATATTATCGTTAGAAAAAGCAGATTGCTCAAAAGCTGGCAAGATTTTAGTATTATTACTAACGTCCCCAGAGTGAGTAGTTTGCTTTTTTTGCAATCTTTGAACTCTATACTGATTCTCTCCAGTATCTAAAGACCTTACATCAAATTCTAAATGATATAGTTCATTATTGATATTTAATCCATCAAAATAATAATTCCAGCTATTTATATTACTTCGATTTTTTGTTTCCTTTGTTTGATTAACTAATGTAGCATTTTCAATAATATCGCCCAAATCAGAAAAAACTTGTAAATGTTCTTTTAGTAAGTTCCTTTGTACCTTACTATTAAATATTTTTTCTATGCTTTCGCTTATTCCACCTTTACTGACTGTTATTTTATTTCCATCATTTTCAAATATTGATTTTGAATTATACTTTTTAAATATGCTATATGCCAATTCTTTTATTTCCTTTGGTTTCAAGCTAAAGACATCAATATTATTTAATTCTTGAATATTGTTTTTAACATTTACTTTTCCATCAAAATTATTAGATTCATTATCAAATATTTCTCTTGCAGTAGAATATTTATTCAATAAGTCTTGATTAATAGGAATATTTCCTTTAACTTGATTGATTTGTGAAACACCTATTGGCAAAATATTAGTAGGAGTTATTGCTTTATTAATATTATTAACACCTGTTATATCTACACTTCTTAATTTTTGAAGAGCATTTCCAATTGAAGCATATTGTTGTCTAGTTAAATCTTTAGTTGTAGTAAAACTCATGTCTGGTCTTACCTCACTTACATAATTCATAGCAGTAGACACTTTTATACCAACTTCATTTAACATCGTTTTAATGTAACTGCCTTTATAACTCTCAATACTAGGATCTCCTAATTTAAAGCCTTTAATATCATTTAATATTTCTGGCTTTATTTTAGTCACATCAATCTTTATATCACTAGTGGGCATATTTATATTAGAACTATTAAAATCATTCACTGTAGGCAAAATAGGCTTGTCAGAATTATTAATATTACTTTGTTGATTATATACTGGTAAATCAACATTTTTAGTATTACTTTCTTCTTGATTCACAATGTCTTGCACTGTAGAAATCTCGGTTTTAGTAGTACTGTTACTCGTTGAGTTTAAACCAATCATTTGGTTTTGTTGCAACTCTGACAATTGTTTTTTTAATTCAATTAACTCTTTACTTTGTTCATTATTTATTTGATTTGTACTTTGTAGCAATTCAAGTTCATTTATTTTCTCTTGAATTACCTTTACATTTTCGCGTTCAGTATTGTTTATTACCTTATTTTCCTCATTGTTGGCAATATTATCTTCATTGTTATTTTCTAACTGTATAAGATTTTGTTTCGTTCTCTTTCTATTGTGTATGTTTTGAATACCTCCAGTTATAGCACTAACTAACACACCAGAAATAAAATCACTCCACATCTGATTTGTCTTATAATCACTTAATCCATTTGCTATATTTTGAAAAATATTTATATCATCATCTTTCATATATGTAATTCTCTTCATGATTTCACTTGCAGTACCGGAAATTATTTCTTCTATACCTTCGCCAGTAACGCTAACGCCAAACTTCATTAGTTTTTTTATTAAATCGCTTTTTATCTTGCTAATCCCTGAATCTATTATTTGACTTGTTGTTTTTCCTGTACCTTTTAATTTTATGCCATCAAAAACATATTCTGACGCTACTTCAGCTGCTGCACTACCAAGAGAATATAATGTTGCCATTTCCCTGCTAGCACCGCTTTTTATTGCTTCGTCATAACTAGTACCATATGTCGTAGAAAATGCTGTACCTTGCCATGGAATTCCTGCCATTTCTAATGCTATCATTCCTCCATAGTATCCAATACCACTCGCTATAGAATCAGATTTATTTCCCAATACCGAATATTTATCTACCTTACTTTCAATCTTTGAAATCCTATCACTAATAGGATTATAATTTAATAATTTATTTACCGCTGCTTGTTTCCACTCTTCACGTTGTTGCTTTTCTTGAGAAGGCAATAACAATTCACTATGGCCTATCAATGGACCAGAAGTATTAATAAATGTTGTACCTAATGTATTCTTTAAGCCAGTTCCAATAGAATTGACTCCCTTTAACGTATTAATGCCTATATCACCAATGGTGCCGAACACTTTTTGTGATATACTTCCATCTGCGCTCTTAAACCATGAACTATTGGATGAATAATCTGGCTCATTTTTTATTGGAATAGAATTGGTTCCATTATTAATAATAAATCTATTTTTGTCTAAAATAAAATTTTTCATTTTTCTTTGTTCTCCTTTAGACAAATTGAATTAATTTGCTTAATTTACTTAATATACCCTTTGATTTTTTAGTAGATGTGCTATTTGAAGAGCCCCTAATAGAATTACTACTTGTCCCTAAACCAGACCAACCTGCTTTTGGAATTGATTTTATATAGTAATAAACCTTTCCGTTTATAGTTTCATTGCCTATATATCCTTCAGAAACCAATTTATTAAAATCTGTAGCCATTGTTACATCTTTACCTCCGGCTGTTATTAATGCCTTAACCACATCCGTTTTTGACGAATATCCTTTCGATCCGTTTGAGGTTATTACGTTATCATTTCCTGCTTTACTAGAATTATTCTCATTCAAATTATATGTTCCGTCTATTAAGCTTGAATAGTAATTATCTTGAGCTGCTGCTTGGGCTTGTTGTAATGCATATTCTTTTTGCCATTGTTCATCAGCAATTCTATCTCTTTCTTTTTGATATGCCATTTGTTCATTATATTGTCTAATTTTTTCGGCTGTTTCATTTTCGTAATTGATTTGACTCTCAACATCCTTATATCTATTGTAATAATTGTTATTAATAGTGTTATTCCAATTCAATCTATTATTTTCTTGTTCTGATTTATAATTAAATCCTTCTAGTATAATGTTTAATTTGTTCTGCAATGCTGTTAAGGCATTTTGCGCCAATGTTTCATCATTTGATAATTGTGCCTGTCTTATTGCATTATCAAATTCTATTCCAGCATCTTGCATACTCTTTCTAGCAGTACCAAGTCTATTTTGATAAGTATTATACATATCAACTTTTGAGCTTTCAGCATAACCACTATTAGACAATCCATTATTAACTACATTTTCTCTACTGACACCATACTTATCAACTTCTTTTTGATAATCTATATAAGATGCCTTTGCCTCGTTTTGATATGCTTGCTCGGCTTTTTTTCTTTGCTGTCCTATTAAATCTTTCTGATATTGGAGATTCTTATTAGCAATATCTTTTTGAGTATTTTCCCATCTATCAACCATTTCTTGTTGTTGATTTGTAAAATTGTTTCTCTCATTAATTAAATCGTTATATGCTTCATTATATTTATTTAATTCACTTTGTTTTTCATTTTCTACTTGTTTAAATCTGTCATCTTCATAATTAACATTCATTTCTTATCACCTCTTCACATATCCACCTACAAATGACTCTAAAGTATAACTATTTAAACCAAAAGGTTTAGTAGAACTAAATTTCATTTGTAATCGTTTCCATTTTTTCTTTTTAATTCTATAAACTATATATCCTTTAACGTTAGAATAATCACCAATTTCTTCAAAATCATTATTATCAGTTCTAACCGCTATTTTTATATTTTCACCTTTTACTTCTGCAGTACCGCCTCTTTTATTGGTAGTTTTTTGATATTCTGGATATTTAAAATCATCATGTTTAGTAGCCCAATAAGAATTTATTTCGCCATTAGTTTTGGTCAACTTATAAATTTTATTATTGCCACATAAATAAAGCACTCCATTTTTTACTGCAGTGCAACTAATATTGCAAGATAGTTCCCAATAATACCATTCATATTCAATATTAATATTTTGATATCTTTGCCTACTATCAGCTAAATAAACTTTGTTATCTATAATTACTAACAAGTAGCCTTCCCATTCTTCTAGTATCATATTTTTATAATTAGTCTCTTTTAAAAGTTTACCATCAATCATACTAGATCTATGTGCTAATACTTGTTCACTAGTTATATCGCCACTAATAGCCTCCATTCCTCTATCAGAAAAGAAAATTATGTCATCATTAAAATTCATTCCAGTAGAAACACACCCTGTTGATATACTAGAATGCGTACTTGGATAAACTTTACCATAATTATTATCTAACACCGGATTATGATAAAATACTGTTGTATTAGCTTGTGATGGCTCTTTTAATACCCATAGAGCATTATTACTAGGTATTAATGCTTTAACCTTTGCTAAATCCATTCCCTCATTATAATAATCTAAATCACTAACATATCTTGGATCTTCCAATGAACTATGGAATATTGCATTAGGATAATCTTGATTTCCGCTAAAAAATACTCTATTATCAAATACTGCTAGCATAGTACACTTATTAATTCTATCTCTATATCCTGGAATGGTTTTTCTAAACAATATTTCTATATTATGTTGACCATCGGTAGTTGGTTTTGCAGGAGCAGTATTAAAAGTAATGCTGCCTTCAACAACATTAACAGTAAAATCTTTTCCTTGGACATAAGTTATTTCATTTAAACCTATTGATACTTTGGCTGTTACTACATAATTACTATCTATATTTTCAGTATCCAATTTAAACTTTGTTGTTTTCCCATCGCCTATTCTCAGATTTTTTCTAAGGCCTGTAAGCAAATTTACATCTTGATATGTTGTTCCCTCACCGGTAGCGTCTCCTATAGTTGTAGTTGGAATTGTACCTTCCACTTCTTTTATTTCAGTTCCGTTATACTCAAGATAATTTAAACCATCTTTTACATAAAATATATTATTAAATATAAATGCTTGGCTCCTGATTAAATTCATTCCAGTAAATATTACGGTATCATTATCATAAAGTTTAGTCCCAGAATGAACTATTTTATGAGTTTCATTACCTATATCATAAAAAAAGAGGCCAAATATGGTATTATCGTATTCTTTTACTAATTCCATATCAGGCCTTGTCTCTATACCAGCACTATTATTTTTATAATTTTTCCACATATTTAAACTATCAGGACTTCTTGCTAAATTAGTATCACTATTACTAAAATCGACACCAGCAAAGTTATCTACTTTTCTTGTTACTAATGCTCCACTGGGAACACCACTAGAACTACTATAAGAACTCATAAGTGTCATCTCCTTCTATATAAATGCTACCAGTATGAAATCTTGGATCTAATCTTTGTAGCATTTGCTCATATCTATTAGAATAAACTTGTCCGTAATTTGCAGATATGTCAGACTTTAATAAATCAGCAGCAACACCATATGGCATTATCTCAAGTACATCGGTTGATAAATCAAATTTAAATTCATCATCTTTTGTTTCGGCGGTTATTTGTTTAGGATACTTATAATAATATACCTTAGCAACACCATCACCATAAAAATTAATAGTATTACCTATAATATCATTTTCTACTCCCCTAACAATGTTAATTTGAAATAAATCCTTTGCTATCTCAGAAAAATCAACCTCATCACCTTTAGTCACTTCTAATTCCTCTCTAGCAGGTATTTTTTTTATTCTAGCAATTTCATTTTGAATCTGGTTTATAACATCGTTTATCTTATTTGCTATATCCGGATCATCGGTTAACAATGGACTTTTATCATTAATTTCTTCAATTAACCTTAGCACTTTTTTCTTCATTTCTAGTAATGTCATTATCATCACTCCTATACACATCTTTCATGGCAATCAAATCTTTTTCTATTTCATCTAATGTAGCCATTTCGTATGGTGGGATTATATAGCCTTGCTGTTCATCCCAAATTAAAATCACACCAGTTGCTAATTTTTGTTTTATTGTACTTATTTCTTCAGTAGTAATTATTTCTTCTTTTCCTAAAATTATCATTTTAATTTTTCTTTCGTCATGTATTTCAGTTACAAGTTCTAAATCTTTCAAAGTCTGATGTACTTTTTTATCTTCAGTCCATTCATCAAATGTTAAAGACTTATTAACTTTTCTTCCAAAATATTGTTTTAAGCTTGGTTTTAATGTATAATATTCAACTTTCATATTTCCTCCTACTATTGGTCGTGAGGAGTGGAATTGCACCACTCTTAACACTAATCACACGATAAAAGAGAGATTTCTCTCTCTATTTTTTTAAAGACTTGTCTTGATACACACAATTTCTTTAGGTCTTACTAAAAGACCACCATACACATATAAACCTTTTTGAGCTGTTTCAAATCCATCTTGAACTTCGTAGTTAACTACTTTTTCAATTTGTTCTGCAAATGCAACAGCTTTTTTAGTTCTTAAGAAATTAAGAACTTTTCCGTAACCAGTAATTTCATAATAAGAACTTATACTTGCTTTAGCTGGAGAAGTAACCTCAGTATAAACATAAGCACTTGATTCTCCACTTCTTGTATAATATGTTTTACCTTCAACAATATCTGTATCAGTTGTAGCAGCATATGTTGGATCTAATTTAGGTAAAAGGTTTTCAATAGTAATTAATGCATTGCCATATTTACCTACAATACCTTTTTTAGCCATATCAACATTGTTAGTATATAACTCTGTTAAGTTTTGTCTAATTTTACTAAAGAATCCTGGATCATTTTCTGAATATAATTCAGTGTTTTGTGGAACATTATTTCTATATAATTTAACAAATCCATCTTCTAGTTTTTCAATAGCATTAGATTTAGTTGCTGATGTACCATCAATTACTTCAACAGTACCAGCATTAACACCATCATTAACCAGTTTAGCAACGTATTTGTCTCCTTCTTCAGAAAGTGCAATTGCTCCTTCTTGACAGATTGATTCTAATGCTCCTGGAACAGTTTGTGCCTTATCAACATGATCAATTCCAACATTGAAATAATACATTTGATCCATTTCAAATTCTTTTTTGGTTACACTTGCTTTATCTCTTTTAATTGATTCTCCTGGTGTATATTTTCTTACTAAAGGTTTATCTGCATTTAAAATTATTACTTTTCTTGCATTATGTGTATCTTTTTCATATTTGAAATCGCTATGATTTCTTAATGAAGTTATAGTCTTTAGGGCTCTTTCATACCCTTGATGCCAAATCGTTTGTCTTGCATCATTCATTCTCTATCACTCCTTTATTTCCATTTTCTTTGAGAAGCCATTACTTTTTCCCAGACACCTGGTTTTTCCCATTCCTCAGGAGTAAGTGCATTTACCTCATCTGGAGTATAAAATTCTTTTTCTTCCTTTGAAATGTTGTTTTTCATGCTTCCTATCTTTTCAATCTTTGGTTTAGACTGATGTGTAACAGTATACATTTCATATACTGTTTTAATTGGTGTTTTTGAAGTAAATTGACTAGCAAATTCTTTGAATTCAGAATTATTTAGTATTTCTTCTTTTACACCTAATTCTGCCAACTCTTTAACTTGTTTTTGATGAGTTAGTTCATCTGCAAGAGTATTAAATATAACTTTCTCTCTAGGTGTCATTTTATCAACACCAATAGTGGCTAGTCTATTTGCCTCTTCTTGCATTTCTTCAAATCCTAAATCAATGATTTTAGTAGCCTCAGCTTTGCCTAAAATCTTTTCATCTTCTTCAGAATATTTAGGTTTTGAATAAGCAGGTATATCAATTCCTTGTTCTTTATAAAATTCTCTCATTCTTTGATTAGATTCAGAGATATCTTTAGTTCCAAGGCCTGCCTTTAATATACTGTCAGTTTCTTCATATTTGGCTAATTTATCAGAATATTGCTTTTCCATCTTCCTTTTTTCTCTTTCGATTTTCTTCGGAAGTATGTCGTTTACTCTATCATTAACCATCTTTTCTATTTCTTCTGCAGTATAATTTTTAACTTCTTTTTTTTCTTCCTCTTGAGAAGTGGTATCAGTTAATTCTATACCTTCCTCATTTTCTTCTACTGATTGAGCCTCAGTATTTTCAGTTACATCTGTAACAGGTGTTTGAACATCATATTCTTCGTTCATTTTTTTCCTCCTATTTTTTTAAGTGTTTGACTTCACTATTCCATCTTCTTTTAAAGTCTTACAATGCTTGGACTATTAAAAAGCAACAACTATTGTGTAGTCATTGCTTGATTAATTAATTGATTTCCATATTGTCCTATGCCAGTTATATCTTGTTGATTAGCGATAAATTTATTAGCTTTCATTTGCAATTCTTGAGCCTTTGTCTGAACATCTGCTATTCTTTGCTGAGATTCTTTCATTTTCTTTATTGCTTCTTCTAACTTAGATTTAGGCATTGAACTGTCATCATCTAATAGACTTACATATACTTCTAGTTCTGCTAATCTTTCAGCAGTAAAGTATCCTGCCTTTAACATATTCTCAAGTGATAATTCTTGAGCATATTTATCATAAGGGCTCTTAGGTGTAATATCTATCTTTACATTTGCTTGTAATTCTTGTAATACACTATAAGGTACTTTAACGGGTCTAGAACTTACTTCTCCAGTAGTCGGATTAGATTCTTCATAGTCTATTACCAAACCATCTGTAGCATATGTCTTCCACATATCTAACCAAATTCTTGCTAATCCCTCTAAAGTGGTCTTTAATGACAATGTTTGTTCAGTTACTGGCATCTGTGATGCTTGCTGTACTGCCAATATTGCCTTACCACTCGCACTTTCCGGATTAACATCACCAGTAGCGATATCTCCTGCACCTGCTAGTTCTCTAGTAGTAGATATCAATTCATTCATTACCTTTTCAACATCTTCACTCATTTGTGCTGGTTGAAGGACTCCAATTGCCTTCTTAACATCATCTACATTTATACCATTAACTTTAATAGTGCCACCAATTTTGTCTATTGCATTAGGATTTTGTATTTTAGATATATCAACAATTTTTTGTGGATAAGCGGTAGTTTTTGCAGATATTAATCTTCTCATTATAGTCTTATTAATTTCTAACTGGTTAGGTATTAAATATCTAACTTCACCTTCTCCTCGAGCATATCCTTCTTTTTCTTCCCAAAGCATGTGCTCTAGTGGATAAAGTGTAAGCCCTGTGTCTTTGTCTTCTTTTATATCACAATATCTTGTTGCTTGACTAAAATGGACTGTACCATTTTCTTTATATAGTTTAGTAATAATAGTTACCATATCATCTTTTTCTTCTCTAGAGTCTTCTCCAGCTTCTTCAAAAGTATCATTATCGCCAACTATATACTTTAATTTGTCCTCTGACACTCCTGATAATCTGGCCATTTCAATAGTATTAATAACTGGTTTTCTATGCTTAATTAAAATATATGGCTGATTCTGTATATCTGAATCGTTCTCATTGCCATAATATACATCGTTCTTTGATAATATCTCGTTTTGTGGCATATTTGCCTTCTCATCATAGTCAACATAAATTGGGCACTCATCATTAATAGCAGAATGTTTGCTTATTGCTCTTGTTTTGTAGTCCATATTGTCTTTTTCCCATACTTTAGCGGCTAGTTTATTAAGAAGTTCACAGGTTTTATTTGCTACATCTTTAAACTCTTTATTTTCAAAGTTTTCAGCACTAAACACAGGTAAATACATATTATTGTTGATTACTCCGACTTTATACTTAATTATTGGCTTAATTATGTTTAATTGTATAGGTTCTATTCCACTAATCTTTAATCCAGCCCACTGGTTTCCGTTGTACATTCTATAATTCTTATCAGTATCTGAATATAGGCCTTTTAGTCGATTATAATTTCTACCTCTTTCATATAATTCCCATATATCAGTTTCTTTTACTTCGTTTAAATCCATCATGTCACCTCCTAATTAGTTAATATCTTTCTGTCCTAATCCTGTTCCATCATAGTTATCTATATTAGCCATTATGGTATCGTAAACATCTTGTTTCTTTCTTTGTTCAAAAGCATCTATTTCATTTCTAACTATTTTAACAGGATTAATTTCAGGCATTTTTATCTCTTCATTATTCTTTAATTTTTGACCATTTTTAAGCCCTAAAGTATAAGCTAAAATTATAAAAATACCAAATAAAAAAAGTAATGCTATTGTTTCCATTACTTATCACCTTTTTCAAAGTCATCTGATTTGCTTTCTTCAACAATATCATTAACAACGTCTTCAACAGTTCTTTTTTCTTCATCTGCCAATTCTATAATCGCATTTGCAACGACTTGAACTATTTCTTCAGTTATTTCCTTATTATGTCTTTTTCTATAAACTTTCTTTTTCATTATATGATCACTATCTCCTCTCCATAATCAGCCTCTAGTGGCTCTTCTGACTTGAAGTTAAATACTTGACTTACTTCTATCGGTTCAACATCAAATACTACTTGTGTCCTTGAATAATAGGCTATAGCAAGCCCCATAACCAAATCATCATGCGCTCCTTGCTGTGCTTCAGGTCTTCCCTTTTCATTTCTGACAAAAGTTAGCATTTCTTCAAGTGTTAATTTATCGTTTATTAACTCAACAGATTCACGAACTATTTTAACTAGTTCTGCTATTATAACAGGCCTTGTTAATGAAGTGGTCTTGAATCCATAAGACTTGTCCATTATACCTGTATATCTATCTTCTTTCTCCCTTACGAACATATTAGGATAGCCTAACCTTACTAGTTCTTTATTAGGAAAACTACTAAAATTACTTTCAATGCACATAAGAGCAGGTGTTGCTACACCAGTTTTTAAGTTTTTATCAGCATAATACCAACCTAAACAATACATTTGCCTTACATATAGATCCTCATCCATTTGATGTCTTAGCCTTGCAACTTGTTTGCCAGTCTTTGCATTAAGTACATGTCCAGTAAACCAGTCAGAGCCATCACCAGCAGTATCACCACCTATGCAATATTTGTATAGGTTGGGCAATTCATATAGTTCTATATAACCATTTTCATCATTTACCCATTTTACATCAGTGATCTTCTTCCCAACAGGCATTGTATCATCATATTTATATTCAAAATAGCCTGTCTTGATAGGTCTAGTTATTTCCTGTAGTCTTCTGCTTACTGCTCTTGCATCAAATACAGTCTTTCCTAAAACACCCCATTGACCTAAACAGTATACATTATAGTAATACTCATCAGTATACTTATAACTTTCTAATAACTTCTTATAATCTTCATCTAAGAACTTATTATCCTTATATGTTGTATGTACTATAGTTAAATTATCTCTTGGTACATCAAAGAACTTCTTTTTTAGCCAATGATTAATATCAATCGGATTAAAAGATATAACTATTTGCTTTTTAGTTCCTTTACCTCTTAATCTGACATCTAATTGATTGAAATCACTTTCTAGTATTTCAGAAGCTTCTTCTATCCATATATCAGTAAGTTCACCTTTGCTAAAAGTAACTGATTTTAACTTTTCAACATCATCTAGTCCACTAAATATTATTTCATTGCCATTAAGTAAACATTTTATTCTTAGATCACTTTCATTTATTTTGAAGTGCATACCTAAATGCCATTTATTAATAACTTGCTTAAACAAAGCAAATGTACTATCTCTATTGCTCTTACCAGTAGCACGAACTGTTAATAAGTTCATTAATTTTGAATTAAGTATTTTATATATGTATCTTTCAACAATGAAGAAGGACTTACCACTACCAGCACCGCCATAAAATATCAAATATCTGCTTATATTATCTAAATAAGGTATATATACATCATTAAATACTTTTTTCGATATTGATATTTTAATTTCTTTAGTCATCTAATTCTACCTTTATATTGAAGTCAATATCAGTTTCCACTTTATCAATTGGTTTTTCTCCTATGGTATCTCTAATTACTTCGAATGCTTTTGTGTTACCAGCCATTGCTTGTTTAATTAAAGCTAACGATACTCTTTTCTGCGTATTATTAGTTGATAATAACAATAATAATTCTTCTTTTAATGCTTTTCTTTTATTTCTTGCTTTGCCACTCGCTTTTCCACCTTTTTTGCCTCTTTTTCTTGCTTCTTCCGTGGTTCGTATTGGCTTTAAATTGCTTACGTTTGCCATTAATATCACCTTCTTTTATATCATCTTTGCAGTAGTTGTAATCACTACATACTTTGCAATTAAAGCTCTTCATACATTTGTTCCAATTCATAATTTTACCCTTTTTGTATACTCTTCTTTTATTAATATCTTTCCTTTTTTACCTCTCTTACCGCAATATTCTCTTTCGAAACTAGTTAAAATATCATCTATATATCTTACGTTTTCTATATCTAAATATCCTTTGTTCTTCATATCCAGAAATTCACTTGTTATATCATAGAATCTATCTTCATCTTTGTTCTCTATTAGATGTAAATATGGATGTGAAGTTTTACCACACAATATTACCCCATTCCAATAAGCATATGGGCCATTTTCTCTATTAGCTATTAAAAAATGATGAAATGTATATATATCTCCTCTTTGCAGAGAATATCCCATAAAATCGTGGTTCAACTGTTTAATCTTGAAATCATTGATTAATAGTTTAGTGACCTCTTTCATACGATCACCCCTTTGCTATATTAATTCTCAATAGAGATATTTGCATAATAAAAGAGACTATTAGTCTCTCATAAAGAAGTTTATATGATTCGTTTTAGTAAATACTGTACTAATGATATAGGTGTCAAAGTTCACCAATACTCTATAAGTTTTTTTCACTAGAGTTACTAGGACGGTTGAGTATAAAACCATAATTTAATATGTTAAAAACCTCTGTCTTGTTTTTGCATATATCATCAGTACACTACTTATTAAAGTAGTGTGAGGTATAAATGTGTGAATTATTTATTTTCTCACGATACTAGTGTATACCTAATTTTGTCCGATTTTGTCCGAACTTTCATTTTTATATAATTTTTCTTTCATTTCGGAAATATAGTCATATACTTGACTTTTACTATATCCAACTAATTTATGAAACTTATAAACAGATCTATGTTCTATCCATCTATAAATGTATATTTTGTCATATACATTCCCCTCTTCTTTCATTTTGATTAACTTCTTCTTAAGTTCATAATTTAGCATATCTCGTGTGTTTCTACTTTGGTTAATCAATTTATCTACTTCATCTATTTCGCTTGTGTAGTTAATTAAATTATTGTCTGGTGAAGTATTACTAGTTGCTATAATTTCCTTTGGTTTAATTGCTCCTGGTATTACAGATAGTATTAACTCACTTTTCTTTTCTAATGCCTCGTTATAGTTTCTCTCTGCTTTTTTGAATTGCTTTAACAGCTCATGGTATTCTAAATACATTAATTACACCCCTTTTAGTATCTTTTGTAATTCTTCCTCTGCATATCTCCTATTCTTATAAGGACAGTTCAACTGTTTTTCCCTTTTATTTAATTCAGCTAACATTAATTGTCTATTATCTATTGTTGATACTAATTTTGTCTTTTGCTCTTTAAATTTCATTATTCTTTCCATGTCATTCTTGATATTTCTTCTTTTTTCTCTGATATTTTTTAATTCTCTAACATATTTATAGCACCATAGCATATTGATTTTATTATTTTCTATATAATGCAGTAAATCTTGTTCTTTTTCATCACATTCAGAAAGTAATTGTGATAAACCGTTATCATAATTATCTAGTTCATTCAATTTATCTACTATTTCAGCTATTGTTTTTAGTACATCCACTTGCTACCTCCTATTCTTCATACATCATACTTTCTAGCAATTCCATTGTTGTTCTTAAATCATCACTTTGTGATTGTGTTCTGATTGATTTCCCTGTTTTAAGCATTGCTAAATACTTTAATGCTTTTTTTATTATGTCTTTCTTTGTCATCAATTAACTCCTCATATTCTAGTACTATTTTATCTACTAATATTTTTAACGATATTATGTTTATCTTATCTTTTTTTCTATCATAGAATTCAAAATAGTCATCATTGTATCTAAATGTTTTCCTTTTTACTTTCAACTTTTTACTCTCCTCTATCAAAATGATCTTGTAATTTACCATTTTTCATTCTGACATATTTAGTAATATCGTTGTTGTAGTTGATAACAAATCCTTCAACATTTCTTTTTACTTTGCTTTGATATTTTTCGTAAATACTATCTAACTGTTCCTTATTTGGTATATTCACTAATTCTATTACCTCAGGAACTACACCAATAAAATTAGGTATTTGTTGATTTACAAATGGATAAATAAACAAATCATGATTGTAAATTAAATTATATAAATTATAATCATCATCTATATTTGCTTTTGCAAACATATACCATCTCTTATCAAACTCATCGATATTATACTTCAAGCAGCCCATTCCTAGCCACTCGCCACAAATAGCACTGTTATCATGTAATTCATCATTTAAAACGTTTTTATTATCAATCAGCCATTGATATAATCCTTTGTATAAAATATCTTTCACTTCTTCTAATTCACTTATTTTAAATATACTTTTTCTTTGAGCTATGTATAATTCATTATTCTTTTTAAAAAACACCAAATTACTTCCATCTAACTTTTCAGTAATATATACTTTATTACCTTTACAACTAACTCTTTTTGTTTTAGGATATATTTCCTTTTTTATCACTATTTATCATCTCCTATTATACTTTTGTATTTTTGTAAAATTTCTTCAAGCATATCACAACTACCTTCTTCGTATATGTCTTTTTTATCAAATAAATTAATATAATCTTCTAAATAATTTATAAACTCCTTTTGTCGAGTTAATAAATCTTCATAAGTTGGCATATCATATAAATCATAGAATGATTTATCTTTGATTAGTTTATTAGGAATGGCTTGTTTTTGTATCATAATGTCTTCCCTTAAATCAAAATTTTGTAATTGACATTCTTCAAATTGTTTCTTTAATTGTCTTAATTTTTCACAATTGCTAGGACATTCAATATCTTGTTCTGTCATTTCTTGTATAGTTAAACTTGCTTCGTGTAATTGTTTCTTTAATTCTTTATTTTCTAAATATACTCTTTTATAATAATCGTCAACACTGTCTACCTCATCTAATAATCTTTTTATATATTTTCTTTGTTCTAAGTTTAATGCCCCCCACTCTCCATATCTTACAACATTATTAAGTTGTGGGCATTCTATTGCTTTTCTTATTTTTTCTCTATAATTCATTACTATCACTTCCTTGTTCTAGTTCTAGAATTTTTTCCAAAGTGTATCTCATTCCACAACCTGCCCAACCAACTTCTTCACTATTATAAAAATTACTAGCCCATTCTTTTAACTTATTCCAATTATCTTTATATTGACTTAATTCAGCATTATATAAAGATTTACTATACAATTCACACATTTTATCTAGTTCCTTGTATTTATCTTCTAAATCACTAATTTCTTGTCTTTGTTCAAGAATAGTATCTTCTCTACGATTATTACTTCGTTCTAGGTATTCAATTCTTTCTTGTAGTTGTTTATTTTCTTCAACATTTGCTTTTAAAAGTATTTCGTAAGTTTGTATAGCACCATTTAATTTTTTGTTTTCTTGTTGTAATCTGTCTAGTAATGGTTTAATATCACTATTTGGTATTATAGTATAATCTAATTCATCAAGTCTTAACGTTTGAATTTCTGTTTTATCAGATATAATAGATTTCTTATCACATACTGATATTTGACAAACACCACTTTTATTATGTTCACAACTATATCCACAAATTTTACTCATTCTGACACCTCTTTTAAATTCACATTATCTTGTAATCGTTTTAATTCTTCATATAACCATTCTTTTGCTTTTTCAAAAGTTTCTTCTTCAGAAGAATAATCATAAGGATGAAATACATCAAAATTCATTTCATAATATCTAGGCGTTTTTTCGTTGTAATAATATTTATTAATGGATATATCGGCTCTATAAGTACAACCAACTTTTGCAATTCTCAATCTAATATATTTATTTTTATTAATCCATATTTCAGTCATTCTGACACCTCTATCTAATACCATAAGTATAATTCGGTTTAACCATTGCAACCATTTGTTCTTTTAAAACTTTATTCTCTAATTCCAACTTATCAATCACTTCTTGTTGCTTGTAATAACCTCTTCTGTATTCATTTAATTCTTTTTCCATTTTAGGATTTAATTGATTTAATAATTCTTCCCATTTTTGAATTTCATTGCGATAACGATTAGCGGTTCTGGTATTTCCTACTTCTAAAAAATCTCTTTCTTTCTTCTCACATACCATAATTCTTTTATAAATTTCTTCTTTATTCATTATTCTTATTTCTCCTAATGTAATTACAATTGTAAGTAAATAACTTTATTTACTTATTCTGATATCTTGATATCACTTTTTAAAGTTTTAATTTCTTCTTTTAATTCCTTAATTTTTTTAATTGATTTACTTCTCGTTATTAATGTTATTTCTTTATATTCTTTAATCATTTTCCTAAATTGCTTATCGTTTGATTCATTAAAATAGTCTGATATTTCTTTATCGGTTGCTATACCATTTTCAATCATCTCATTTATAAAGAAACTTATCATCATTATTACTATTTCATCTTTTTTATTCTTCTCTTTCATCATCAATCCTCACTACTACATAACCGTTATCTCTATTTCTTTTAAGTTTAGTCGGAGAGGCATAAAACTCAATTGTTTCTTTTTTTACATTTAATAATTTAGCCAAGTACTCTTTAGTGCCTATATCAATAAACTTATCACCCTTATAAAGTGCATATTCTTTCATTTTACCCATAATATTTCATTTCCTTTAAAAGATTAATTAAGTCTTGATATGCCTGTGATTTTTTCACATATCTCACTTTCTTCCTAGCCTTGTCTTCAAAATCAGTCTTAATCTTTAATTCCGTTAACTTTCCTATTGCAAAATCGATTATCTCTTCTCTTTCTCTTGCGGTCATCAATCATCACTCAAAATCTCTAGCAACTCTCTTATATCCCTTATGTCATACTCTAGATACTTTTTTACACTTGGTGCTATTTCTTCTTTTAATGCTTTAGCTGCCTGTTTATACATTTTATCAATTACTATTCTGATATCCTCTAGTTTGTATCTCATCCTCTTGTTTTCTTCTTTCAGTTTTTCTATTTCTATTTCTTCTGGAGTTGGCTCATCCAAACAGTGTATGTCTTCATCAGTCATAAATAAATCTCTATCTTCCATATCTTCACCTACACTTATCCAAATATCCAAACACATAATCCTATCAAAATTAACAACAAGAAACATATTGCAGCTAACAAAGCACTACTCAATTTTCCATCATTCATTCTGTCATATGTTTGAATTTCTTTAATCAACCTTTTCAACCTTAACCTTATTCTTTTTATTTTTTTCATATGATTCTCCTATTTCTTCTATTTCTAAAACAACCTTTGTAATTCCCTTTTGATATTCAAATGTGTCTGTAAAAGCAGTCACTATTTTTCTATTATCATCACTTAATTTTTTGTATTTTACCATCGAATCTAAAATAAACTTTTTCGCAAAACATACATTGTCCCAATCTCTCTTTTTTGTTCCCTCTATCCAATGAAAATGAATTTTAATTGGTTCATCGTATCTTGGTAACTTCAAAAGATAATAACCTATCTGCTGTTCTATTTTTAATTTCATTCTTGCCGCTGCATATTTATTAGTTCTGCATAATTTTATATATTCGTTACAACTTGGTAGTTTTTCGTTTATTTCTACTCGTATCATTACTATCCTCCATACTTTTTAATTCTAACAATTGATTTGGTGTCAATGTTTGTATTCCTAATTGTTTAGCTTCCTGAATTACTCCATCTATAAAAATACTCATTTCTCTGGTGTCATACTCACTAATACCTTTATAAATTCTATAAATTGTAAATTCTTTGTTATTAAAGAGTCTTTTTGAAGAAATATCATAGTATTTGAAATATCCACTCGGATCTATTGAAGAAAGCATACTTATTTCACTTATTTGACCATAACTTTTTAACATTTCAAAATACACTTCATCTTTTGATTTCCTAAGTACATTCCCTATTTCATTCATCAATTTCCAAGCATAAGCATTTTGATCTAATGTTTTATTCTTTTTATGTTTTTCGATTTTTACATCATAAACAGTATCTTTATCCAATCTAAATATTAATGGTAATAGTTCTTCGATTTTACCAGTATTATCTATCATCAAATTCTCCAGTTATACAGTTTGCTAATTCTCCCTGACCATGTGTTGCTAAAAATACTTTTACAAAGCCAAATTGTTCCTTATTGCATTGCATTGTACCATCAGTAATATAATGTATTATCCTTGCTACCAAACTTCTAGGATCTCCATAAAACAGCAATCTCATATCTGTTATATTAGTAGTTTTACCATCAACTAATTTGTTCCAATATGCTTTTTTATGTGCTTCCTCTTTTTCTTTTTCAATTTCTTCAATTGATTTATTGCACTTATAAGTTCTACATATATTAGGTCTTACTTCATATATCTTACACATTTTATTTGTTCTATCGTAGAAGCAGCATTGCAGATTAATACTTTCATCATTTTGAAAAAATTCAGGCTCTATATTATTTTTAGAAATATATTCTTTTATCTTTTTTTCCTCTGTTTTGGTAATTGGTAGTGTTGCGGCACAACATTCACCACAGCGACTACAATTACCGCATTTATCACAATAATTTATATTTTCCATATCTTAACTCCTAAAAAGGTAATTGACTATCATCTATTTCTACCCTTTGACCAAAATTAGAAAATGGATCATCAATTGGTATATTATCTATTTCCTCGACAGTATATGAAGTTTTATTATCTTGTACTTGTGTTTGATTATCATTTGTTTTATTACTGTTGCTTCCGATGAATTCAACATGATTAGCTAATACTTCAGTGACATATACTTTTTTACCTTCTTCATTATCATAATTTCTTGTTTGAATTCTTCCTTCAATTGCTATTTGATTTCCTTTTTTAACATACTTAACTAAATTTTCAGCTTGTTTATTCCATACTGTGACATTTATAAAATCAGTTTCAGAATCTTTACCTTGGGATACTGGTCTCGATATTGCCATATTTATTTGACATACTGGAGTATTATTTGAAGTATGCCTTAATTCCGGATCTCTTGATAATCTTCCTATTAAAAACACTTTATTCATTTTTAATTCACTACCTTTCTTTATGCTCGTGCATAAATATATATTTAGAGTTATCCCCCATGTTTTTCATAAGCCACTCTGTAGCTTGTACTTTACTCAAATGCGTATTTTTTACTCGGCTTTCATAATATTTATTTTCCGATCTCTTATGTAATTCTTCTTCATTTTCATAATTGCCCTCTATGAAGTAATAATCATAATTTTTGGCAATAACATGTTCTATCTTGTTTGTATCAGTTGCATATATTATTTTATTTTCATTTATTTTCAATTTGTAGCCACATTGTGGTACATCATGATACAATTTGATAGGAATAACTTTAAACTCGTTATATGAGTAAATTTTGCCTGTTTCATAGACGTCTATTTGCTTTTTGTTTACTCCACAGTCAATTAATTTTTTTACCAACCATTCGCAACATCCAAATCTTAAAGTTGGTCTTTCATAAGCTAATTTTGATATAGTTTCTTTATTGAAATGATCGCCATGGCAATGTGTAAGAAGTACTATTTTAAATTGCTTATAATATTCATTTATTTTTTTAAATGATACTCCACAATCAATAAGAATAGTATCTTCTATTATCAATCCATTACCATCAGAACCAGTATTAATTATTTTAAAGTTCATTGATGTTGACCTGTTTCACTTCAACTGTAGTAGTTTCTGCTACTTGTTCAATTTGTTCTTCGCCTGATGTTTCCATTACTGGTTGATTATCAACATAGTCGTAAGTTCCATCTTCTTTTACTACTGACATATCCTTAGTCAAAGCTTCTTGCATATCTATACTCATAATTCCCCATTTAGAAATTAATTGTCTTAGCATCGTTTTAAAAGCCATACCATTGAAGTCTTTGCTCCAAAATGAATAATTAGTTTTCTTTTTTATATCGCTAGCATATGCTTGTGAATACTCTAGTGCATGTTTTTGCATTTTTTCTTTTGACCAATATAAGTTTTTATAGAAACCATTGAGATATTCAAAATAAGCCATATAGCCAATTATTGATTTATTATCTCTTTCAACCTCATCTTCTATAAATTCAAATTGATGTTTACCAGTAATTTTGTCTCTACCTAAGTATTCGCCTTCTCTTACTTCTATAACATCAATGTCTTTATATTGACCACTTCTAATAGCTAATTGAATATAACCTTTATATCCTAGTTGGAACTGTGCTTTTTTAGATATTGTTTCATATTGTTTTGTTTTTTCATTATATTTTTTTTGTTCAAATGGTACTAAATAGTATTGACCTAATTGAGGGCTTGGACTTAAGTTAAGTGCTTCTCCAAGTAATGCCCCACTAAGAATACTTCCAGCATCGCACTCTTGCAAACTAGAATTAGTAGCTACCGCACTACTTATTGCTGCAATAAACTTTGCTGCTCTCTTTGAGTCTCCTAACGTGTTATTAATTAATTTTTTATAGCCATCGCTTTGAATAGCCAAACTAAACTTTGGTTTACTTTGTAATTGATTATTCATTAATATATCCCTCCTGAATTAAATATTTCTTTAATTCTTTTAACTTTAATAAAGTAGCTTTTACTGTAAATGTCATTTCATAAATTTCTTCATTTGTTTCTTCGATTTCTTCAAAATCATCAATATTCATTTGACCTTGTATTGTTTCTTCAATCGGAGCTGATAATACTTCTTCTACTTTTTCAATAACTTGTTCTTCTTGCTTTTGTTGTTCTTGTACTATTTCATAATCCCTTTGTACTTGTGATAATATTACATGTCTATCATTTACTTCTTTTATTGCTAATGATAGATTTTTATGTTTCAAATATTCTACAAGTATTTCATCATTATGTTCCATAGTATTTATTGTTTCAATGTCTCTTTCAACATTATCTACTTTCTCAATAATTGCATCTTTATATTTTTTTACTAATGCTCCTTTGTCAGTTAAGCCATCTAAACCAATCGACAAATTGAGTTCTTCAAACGATAAGTAATTGTCTTTTAAATTTGTTTTTGAATCCTTATATTCGTTAAAATATTCAAATGCTAATTTTCTAGTTTTTTCTTTTAAACCGTTTTCAACTTCATCAATTCTTGTTTTTAATGTTAAATCTGCTTGTTGATATCTTGCTTTTATTTCTTCTTCATAAATTTTGTTGAATTCTTCATACGGTGTCATTATTTGATTTTTTATATTTTTTCTTTGATTTTCAAATTCTTTAAATTCTGCTCCTAATTGTGTTTTTAAATTTTTAATTTCTTTTCTGGTTTCTTCATTACACACAAGTGAATCTAAATGTAAGTCATTGATTCTTTTATCTAATTCTTCACCTACTATTTTAATTTTTGCTACTATTACAGGCAATTGTTCTACTACTGCTATTTCATTATTCATTGTTTATCTCCTTCAAAAGATTCAATAGTTTTTCTATTTTTTCAATTTCATTATCTACTGCTTTAGTTTGTTCTTTGATTTCACTATTAGTTTTTTTTGATAAATCAAATGTATCTTTAAGTAATTTTTCCGGAATGCCGACCGCCCTCATTTTTTTCAAAATCATTGCTAAAATACCTAATAAATGCCCTGTATTACCCGCCATCATTATTCCTTTGTTAGTAGATAGTATTGCTACTTTATTTTCAGTTTTTGTTATTTCATCACAAAATTTTCTTATTTCTTCATTTACATTTTTCTTTTTCATAATTATTTCTCCATTTCTTCTTCGTAGCCAGTTGCTACTGCTTTTTCTAAGTCATCTTTTGATAGATCTATTTCTCCAAAATATGCTTGTATTAATTTTTTCTTACCAGATTTATCAGGTAGTTTCGCTTTAATTCTTTGAAGCATTAAATTATACTTTTCCCAAAATTGTTCTTCTGGCAATTTTTCTAATTTTTCTCGGCTTATTACTTGTCCGAAGTATTTTTTCATTTCTTTAATAACATACTCAATCGAATTGCATTTCCGAATATGCTTTTCAAAATGTGCTAGTGGTAAAGTGACATTACATGTTGGACATACTGTATAGTATTCATAAGAATGTTTCTTTTCCTCACTAGTTTTTAAATATTTAATTATCCAGTTTGGCATTGGTGGTCTATCTTGATATTCCCCTGCTAAATGCTCATCTAGTTTCATACAACAGTCATCAAAATCGTACGGCTCTAGTTTTCTAGTCCATTCATCTTTAACCATTTGACCATCAGTACTAAAATTTGGATAATACACTTTAATCTTTTGTAAAAATTTAAGTACCTCTTGCCTTTTCATTTTCTTTCCTTTCAAGTTCATCCAGTTCTTGAATTTCACGTTCCAGTTTATCCATTTGACTCTCAGGTTTATTTCTTTTTTTCTTTGCTTCGTTATACTCTCTTTCCCGTTCTTGGGCTTGTTGAACAGTCCGTATGTTCTCTCTTTTGTAAGCATCGATTATTCTAGAAATATACTTGATAGTATACTTTCCATTTAAAACAGCTTGTTTAATAGCATATCGTGTCAATTCATTATCTGGCCATAATGATATTTCCTGATATTCAATAGAATTCAGTGTCCTTCCAAAATTTTTTTCGATGATGCTATATACACTAACATCATTATCATTATCATTATCATTATCATTATCATTATCATTATCATTATCATTAGGGTTTTCAAAAAAACCATTCGCTTTTTTCGGTTTTTCTGAAAAACCATTCGGTTTTTTGGGTTTTTCATTTTCTTCGGTAGCATTTTGTTTTGGCCTACCACCCAACTTGCCATTTTCCTTATTTTTCAAGCATTTATTATTAAATTTATCCATATCTAAAACCATTTGATTTTTTATAAAACCGAACGGTATTTTAATATCATCATCTATTTTGGGGTCATTTCCCTTTGCTGTTTCAAATAATGCTCTGTATAACCTGCCAAATTGTTCATTAGTTAATTCTTGCACTACTTCATAATGTGATAAATAAAATATAATGCTGTCCTTCATTGTTACCTCCGTTCGATTCAACCTCTCAACTAAACCCTTGACAAAAACATACTATTTTGTTAAAATTAAGTATGTAAAAAGTATTGGTGTACTTTTTATTTTTGTATATCTGTGATCTCAATACCAGCAGATATACTTTTTTCATACTGCTTGTTGTTATAGCTTATCATTAATGTTCCTACTACAATCATTAAATAAAGTAATAAAACCGCTTTATTTTTTTTAATAAATTTCATAGCTTGTCCCCTTTCACTACTAAGAGTAAAAACACTCTTGTAGATATTTAGATAGTTCTTCTATCTTTTTATCCTTTTCTTCTTTCGTTAATATAGTTTTTACTATAACTTTTAAACTTTTTTTCAAGTTATCATCTCCTATACTATTTATATTCGACATTTTTAGTTTGCTGACTTTTAACTAAGATGTTCCAGCATCTTTTTATTTACTTTTGTTTTTACCTCACTTATAATAAATAACCAGAAAGCGAGGTGAATAAATATGACAGATATTTCATTAAATGATTATATTCAAATTGGTCTTTTAATTATTGCTATAATTAGCATATTATCTCCGATTATTGTTTCTATTATCAATAACATATATAACTACAATGTTAAAAAATTAGATATGTATGAACTTCAAAAACGAGAAATATTACAAAATTTTATTAATGTTGCTATTGAATGTTTTAAATATGACAATGATTGGAGACAAAATAAAGAATTTGTTAAATCACTATATTCTTTACAACTTTATTTCAAATCTGCTGATGATAAGTTAATTGAAGAAATAAATCAAGCAATGGAAAATCATAGTGATAAAAATAAGTTTCAAACCTCTTTTGTAATAGTAATATCAAGATTGTCAAAAGAGATAAAGAAGAAGTAATAAATTAAAACCAATAACCATAATCGTAAGAAATATACTTACAATAAGAATGTCTTTAGAAATCCAAAAAGGCATTTCTTTTAATCCTACAATTGTAAAATACCAAAGTATTAATATTGGTGATAATGTTATAACCAACGCAGATATCATTGTAAAAGTTTTAATATTATTCATTATCTACTCCTATTCTTCTTTTTCTTCTGGCATTGGCACATCATATCCCGCCAACCACATTGGACTAACATTTGCCACATTTACAATATCTCTTTGTTGTATATTTTTTAACTTCATAACATATAATAACCTCTCACTAAAATTATCCTTCATATTATGCCTCTATTTTTCTTTTACTATATTCACGTTTTGTGAAGTTGGCTTGTAAAAAAAATTACTAATGTTACAATTTAATATTTTTGACAATAAATATAAAGTAGGTGCTTTTACTGTACTTGCATCCTCTTCATACGAAACATAAGTCCTTAATGTTATATCTAGTCTTCTAGCAACTTCTTCTTGTGTCATTTTTTTTCTGTTTCTTTCTGCTCTAAGATTATTAGCAATTTCTTTCCCATTAATTATATTATCGTAATTCATCATTCTACCTCCTAACTAACATCATTATAACTCCACATTTTGTGAATGTCAATGTTTTTTTCACATTTTGTGAATATTTTTTCTTGTCTTTTTTTTTATTAAATGATATAATTATTATGAGGTGTGAGATATGAAAGAAGATAACAAATTATATTTAGCCACGAATATTAAATATTTAAGGGTGATAAATAAAAAAACTCAAGAAGAATTAGCAAATGCATGTGGAAAAAAAAATACTGCAGTCAGCAACTGGGAAAAAGGTATTAGACAGCCAGACGCAATTGATTTAGCAATTATATCTAATTTTTTCAATGTCTCCATCGATGATTTAATGTTAAAAGATTTGAGAAAGTGAGGAATACTATATGGATTATAATTTTGGAGGCTTATTTCTTGATTTGATTTTTACTGCCTTTTTATATTTATTAGTACCATTTATTATTTTTTATAGAAGCAAAAAGAAATATGAAGAAAAAGAATTTAAAAAAATATTAATTTATAATTCTATTATTATTGCATTATTTTTTATAATATTAAGAGCAAGTTTAAGTATTAAAGATCCAGTAAGAAGTTTTGCACCAGCATTGTTTTATTATTATATTAATAAAACAATTTGGTTTAAAAAAAGAATAAAAAAAGGAAAAAAATGAAAAAGAAAAAAGACAAAATATAAAAAAGACTAGAACTGCTGGAACAGTCTAGTCAAATGAAAAACACTTAGCCAACAAACTAAAATATAAGAATATCGAAATAAACTTATATAGGTTTTTCTATATAAGTTTACCATATTTATTCTTAAATTTCAATTAATTTAATAAAATTTAAAGAAAGAAAGTGATGAACTTATGAAATATGGTGCAATATATGTAAGAGTATCAACTGATGAACAAGCAAAAGAAGGATACTCAATTGAAGCGCAAATTAAAGCAATTAAAGAATATGCAAGAAAAAACAATATTTATACAGATGAAACCTATATATTTAAAGATGAGGGTATATCTGGTAGAAAAGCAGAAAAAAGGCCGGCATTTATGGAAATGATTAAAATTGCAAAAACAAAGCCAAAGAAATTTGATGTAATTTTAGTACATAAATTTGATAGATTTTCAAGAAACCGTGAAGATAGCATTGTATACAAATCATTATTAAGAAAAGAATACAATATAAACGTTATCTCTATATCAGAACCTCTAGATCCTGATGATAAAATGAGTGTAATCCTAGAAGCCTTTCTAGAAGCAATGGCAGAATATTATTCACTAAACTTATCAGAAGAAGTAAAAAAAGGACAACTAGAAAAGCATTCCCAAGGTGGATTGCAAACAAGGCCTAGTTTTGGATATGATGTTTCAAATAATAAATTAGTCATCAATGAAAAAGAAGCTGAAATTGTAAAATTTATTTTTGAAAGTTATACAATTAATAATATACCTATGTTAATAATTGCAAGAAAATTACACGAATTAGGAATTCGAAACAAAAACGGAAATTTTTTTGAAAACAGATCGTTGTGTTATATTTTGAATAATCCAACTTATATAGGTAAATTAAGATATACACCAGGCAGAAGAAACACATACGATTTTGATGATCCAAACACTATTTTAACGAATGGAAGTCACGAACCAATAATTGATATGGATACTTGGAATGCAACACAAACTAAATTATCAAAAAATAATGTTTTTAAAAAGCCAAGACAAAGAGTCGATTATTCACTAAAATTTTGGCTTAAGGGACTCATTAGGTGCAAAGAGTGTAATTGTACTATGGTAACCTGTAATCGTTCAAAATTAAGGTGTAATGGCTACAACAAGGGTAAATGTACCAATCACAACACAATTTTAATAAAGGAAGCTGAAAATATAATCATTAATCAAATAAAAAAAGATTTTTCAACACAAATAATCAAAAACATTGTTGATAATACTAAAAAAGAAAAAACAACAAACGAATATGAAATAATAACAGGGAAAATTAAAGATTTATCTGATAAAGAAAAAAGAATAAAAGAATCATATATAGATGGAATTGATACATTAGAAGAATACAAAGCTAACAAAGAATTGTTAATTAAAGAAAAAAAGCGACTAGAAGAACAATTAAATTTAATTGAAAATTCTAAAAACAATAATAGTAGAAAAAAAGAAATAATAGAAAATGGTAAAAAAGTTTATGAAATACTTGAAGATAAAAATATTGAAATTCACAAAAAATATGCGGCTATAAACAAGTTGATAAACCACATAGAATACGATAAAATAAGCGATTGCTTAGAAATATATTATAATTAGTCCCTTTTGTAAAAAGGCGGTGCAAACGGCGAATTAGCAGCCGCTTGGCGTTACCTAAATCAAAGATATACCATGCCAGATGACAAAGGGAAAGCCCTTTTAACAGACATTGGTACCGAAGAATTAGCTCATGTTGAAATGATCTCAACTATGATCTACCAACTTACAAAAGGCGCAACCCTTGAAGAATTAAAAAAAGCCGGCTTAGACACCCATTATGCTGAACACGGTATGGCACTTTACCCAACTGATGTTTCAGGAGTTCCATTTACTGTCGCATACTTTGCTGCTACCGGTGATCCTTTAGCAGACTTATCCGAAGATATGGCTGCTGAACAAAAAGCCAGAGCCACTTACGAAAATCTAATAAACCTAACTAACGATCAAGATGTTATTGACATCTTACTATTCCTAAGACAAAGAGAAATTATTCACTTTGAAAGATTCAAAGAATTATATGATGAATATAAGAAAAAAGGTTATAATTAAAATTTCTGAGATTGATTTATCAATCTCTTTTTAATTATAACCTTTTATTATCTAACTAACAAATTTGCTATCACTATTCCCAAAACTATTACTAAAAGCACTGTAATTAAAGTCTTAAAGTAAACACTACCTTGTCTTTTCAAATTACCTTCTTCCTGTCTCCTATCACTAAGCTCCTCCATTTTTATTAACTGTTCCCTCATCTGTTTTAACTCTGCTATCTTCTTCTCTCTTAATGACATCTTTTCATCTATCTGAACTACTTTTTCAGTAACATTTCTCTCTTCCATCACAATCACCCTATATCATAAAACAATAATACCATAAAAAAAGAAAGTTGTCTAGAACTATTCTTGTTCTAAAACTTTCTTTTCATCATTCATTGTAGTATCTTTTTTAGGCCTATTTCTAAGTAAAACCTCTTTTCGAGATAAATTAAGTTTACCCTTCTTATCATATCCCGTAGCTATTGCCACCACTTCATCGCCAACATTAACAACATCACTAGTCTTATTAACTCTATTAATATCTAATTGTGATATATGAATTAATCCTTCACATCCAGGCCACAATTGAACAAAAGCCCCAAAATCTTGAATATCTACTACCTTACAGTTATATACCTTTCCAATCTCTACTTCTCTAGCAATATTCTCAATTCTCTCTCTAGTTTTATCAATAATATCCTTATCCATATGATATATTGTTACTCTACCATCATCTTCCAAATCAACTTTTACAGCCTTATCATCATTAACTGAAATAACATTACTACACTCCTGAATAATCTTAGTAATAGTCTCTCCACCACGTCCAATAACTTCCTTAATCTTATCAGGATTAATCATAAATGTAACCGTCTTTGGAGCATACTTACTAACTTCTTCCCTTGGCTTAGCAATTTGTTTTTCAATAACATCTAAAATCTGCATTCTAGCCTTCTTAGCTTGTTCCAAAGCCTCTTTCAAAATTTGTTTATTAATTCCACTAATCTTAATATCCATCTGTAAAGCTGTAATTCCATCTCTTGAACCAGCTACCTTAAAGTCCATATCCCCAAGATGATCTTCCAATCCCTGAATATCCGTTAATACTGTATATTCATCCCCTGAAGTAATAAGACCCATAGCAATCCCTGCTACCGGAGTTTTTATTGGTACTCCTGCTGCCATCAAAGCCATACAACCAGCACATATTGTAGCCTGACTAGATGAACCATTAGATTCAAGTATCTCTGATACTACCCTTATCGTATAAGGAAATTCCTCTTCTGAAGGAATAACATAAGATAAAGCTCTTTCTCCCAAAGCACCGTGTCCTATTTCCCTTCTACCAGGAGATCCATATCTACCAGTTTCTCCTACTGAAAAAGCTGGGAAATTATAATGTAGCATAAATCTCTTCTCATCTTCAATACCAAGTCCATCTAACACCTGATGTTCACCAAGAGCCCCCAAAGTAACTGTCGCTAAACTTTGTGTCTGTCCTCTTGTAAATAATGCACTACCATGACACCTTGGAAGTAAATCTATATCCGTTGACAAAGGTCTAATCTCATCCATTGCTCTACCATCTGCTCTTGTTTTCTCAAGAACTGTTATATTTCTAAATATCTGATATTCAACATCGTGAAATACCATTAATACCTTTGTAATCAATTCTTTATACTCATCTGGTTTCATCTCATCTTCATATAAAGATCTATACTTCTCAACTAAATCTTCCTTTACCCTATCAATAGCTTCATACTTTTCAATTTTATCCATTATTCTAAGAGCTTTATCTACTCTCTCATGACAAAATTCTTCTACCGCTGTTCTAAGTTCTGCAGATATCTCTAGTCTCTCATACTCCATTTTAGGCTGACCAATAGCACCTATTATCTCCTCTTCAAAACTAATCAATTCCTTAATAGCCTCGTGTCCAAACATTAAAGCCTCTAACATATCATCTTCATTTACTTCACGAGCCCCAGCTTCAACCATATTAATAGCCTCTTTAGTTCCAGCTACTGTCAAGTCTATATCTGATATCTCAGCTTGTTCTACTGTCGGATTAATTACAAATTCTCCATTAACCCTTCCTACTTTAACTGCTGCAACTGGACCATTAAAAGGAATCTTACTAATAGATACACAAAGAGATGAACCAAATAAAGCTGTAAGTTCTGGTGAATTATCTTGATCAACTGATAAAACCGTATTAACTACTTGAACTTCATTTCTAAAATCTTCAGGAAATAAAGGCCTTAAAGGTCTATCAATCATTCTTGCCGCCAAAGTAGCTGCTTCCGTAGGTCTTCCCTCTCTCTTAATAAAACCACCTGGAATCTTTCCTACTGAATATAACTTTTCATTATAAAGTACCATCAATGGAAAGAAGTCAGAAAGCAAATTAGCACTCTGTGATACTACTGCTGTTGACAAAATAACCGTATCACCATATCTAACTAATACCGCCCCATGTGCTTGTTTTGCAACCTCTCCCCATTCAACACATATCTCTCTTCCCCTAAATTCTCTTCTAAATATTTGTTTTCCCATATTACCTCTTTCTAAAAAATAAAGGCACCCAAAAAAGAGTGCCTACTTTAATAAAATTAATTACTTTCTAAGTCCCAAACTTTTAACTACTTCACGATACTTAACAACATCATTCTTAAGTAAGTAATTTAATAAACTTCTTCTCTTACCTACCTTAATTAAAAGTCCTCTTTTAGAATGTTTATCTTGCTTATTATTCTTTAAGTGTTCAGTTAAAGCATTGATTTCTTCAGTTAATATAGCTATTTGAACTTCTGGAGAACCAGTATCTTTTTCATCTCTAGCATATTTCTTAATAATCTTACTTTTAACTTCTTTAGTTAATGCCATTCTCGTTTCCTCCTTTATTATTTTTCACCTAATTCTTAGAAACTCGTAAGGAGTACAAAGCCCCAAGAAATAGGAACAATCTAATAATACACTATATTTAAAATTTATGCAAGTATTTTTCTATATTTTACAAAATAAATTCCCCTTACCAAAAGAAAAACCTTAGAATCTCATTTTCTAAGGTTTTATAACAAATATTATCTCTTACTAAATTGTGGAGCTCTTCTTGCAGCTTTAAGACCTGGTTTCTTTCTTTCCTTACTTCTAGGATCTCTTGTAACCATTCCAGCACTCTTAAGTATCTTTCTATAACTATCTTCATTCTTTTCATTTTCTTTATCATACTCAAGTAATGCTCTAGTTATACCTAATCTAATAGCACCAGTTTGTCCTGAAAAACCACCACCAAAAACATTACAATCAATATCAAAAGTCTCTAAATTCTTAGTAAGTTCTAATGGTTGTTTTAAATCCATTACTAATACTTCAAATGGCATATATTCTTGAACATCCTTACCATTTACTGTAATCTTTCCACTACCTGGGACAAGTCTAACTCTAGCTACTGAACTTTTTCTTCTACCAGTTCCTAAGAATACTCTATTTTCATTTTTCTTTGCCATAATTATTCTCTCCCTACCTTAATTTCTTTTGGTTGTTGTGCCATATGTGGATGTTCTTGTCCCTCATATACAAACAACTTTCTATACATTTGTCTTCCCAATCTATTATGAGGAAGCATTCCTTTAACAGCTCTCTCTACCATTTCTACTGGATAATTCTCTACCATTTCTTTAGCTGTTCTAGTTCTAAGACCACCAGCATATCTACTATGATCATAGTATTTCTTTCCTTCTAATTTGTTCCCTGTTAATAGAACATCCTTTGCATTAATAATTATAATGTAATCACCGCAATCAATATGTGGAGTATAAGTAACTTTGTGCTTACCTCTTAACATTGATGCTACCTTAGCTGCTACTCTACCAAGTGGCATATCTTTTGCATCAATAACATACCAATTTCTAGTAACAGTTTCCTTACTTTGCATAAACGTTTTCATTTCTTTCTCCTTTTATTATTTAATATTTATCTCCTTATTTTCCGTGTTCCCAATACGCAAAACAGCAAGATATAAAATGTACCGATTATGATTATATTAAATATTTATTATTTTGTCAAGAAAAAATGCCAAAATTGGCATTACTCTTTAACAAATAACGGTAAAATAGCTTTAAGTTTATCTTCTCCTAATACCTCATCTAGATAAATATCTTCTCCCTTAATTGTCGCACATACTATTTTATAATTATCCTTTATATCAGTTCCCTCTTCATTCACTTCTGCTATATAATAGTATTCCTTTCCATCTTTCTCGACTTTATCTACAACTAAATACTCTTCATTATTACCTAAAGTAATTATCTTATTAATTTCTAATTTCATATTTCCTCCTTAAGCCACTTTCTTTTTAACCAAAGTATTATTATTTGATAACAAATTATTTATCTGTTCATCCAAAGATATCTCCCCAGCACCAACATTATCCACTATTTTCTCTTCCTCTGGCCAAAAACTCAAGTCTTCCTTATTATCACTTTTTTGATCCTCAATTACTGGCATTTCCATATCTTCAAAGATATTCTCTCCATTCTTCTTATCAGTCTCTTCCATCTTAGGTAAAAAGTCTAATCCATCTACTATATCTTTATGTTCATCATCAGTTACTCTATCTTTAAATAAAGGAGCCACAACATCATCAAAAGGAACATCCTCCACATTAAATAAATCATTCGTATCTATCTTATTTTCATTTATCTTATTACTACTATTAGCAGAATCTTTTATCTCTTCTAAATTATCTTCTGCTGGAGAAATAACTAATTGTGGACTAACAACCTCATCTTCATCTCTCAAACCAGTTCCTATATTCCCCATCATCTTATTAACTCTACTTAATACGCCACTAGTCTTCTCATAAATTTTTCTACTATTCATCATAATTGGAACAGATGAAATTTTAACAACTTGATTATCTCTATATTTCTCTTCTTCATCAGAAGTTGAAGAAATCTCTAAAGCTATTTGTGACATTGACAAATCATCTATAATAAACTCTTCCTTATTATTAAGTTCACCTAATAACCTATTCCTATCATCTACAAGCTGTTCCAATCTAGAATTTACTTTTCCCATATTCTTCGTAATATTTACTATCTCTTTAGAATTATCCCCCATCTTATCAAGAATTTCAATCTGATTATCCAACTTAATTCTACTAAAAGGATCAACCAAATAATCAATACCTAACTCTTTCAAATACTTCACTCTATATCTAAACAAATCTTGTAATTTAATTCTTTTACTCTTAACATCATTATAATTATTAGCCTCATCACTAACTAACATCAAAATTTTAATTAATGTCAACTGATATTTAGCCTTTACCGTATCCTTATGATATCCATCTAACAACTCTTTATTCTCTTTAGTAGGCACCACATCATAACTAATAATTCCCGCTTTTTCAAAACCCTCTTTATCATTCTTATTATTAATCGCTTCATTTAAGAATATCTTTAACTCATCACTATTATCAAGTAACTGTTCTATTGACATTCCATTTTCCTGATACTCACTCTTAACACTAGTATAATTACTACCATCTACTCTTGAACTAAATCTACCTTCTGCATTCAAAAACTCATTTCTAAGTTGTTCTTCCAACTTCTTAATAAGTTCTTGATTCATAACTCTCTTCTTCTCTTCATCTCCAAGTTTTATACTAAGATTATCAAGTTCTCCCCTACATTTAGAGATCTCATTATCACAATTTAATTTTCCTAAAATATCTTCTTTTCTCTTATTAATCTTATCTATTAAAATCCTATCTAATGAAGATAACTCTAATTTATCATTACTATACTTATTATATACTGAAATATATTCATATTGTCTTTCCTTTAATTGCTCATATTCTCTAATAATAGTATCTAATTCCTTATACTCTTCATCTAACGTATAACTACACATTTCATAATTCTTAATTCTATTAATTAACTCATCATAACCATCTTTATCTAATTCAACTGCATATTCCTTATATCTCGCTAAATTTTCCAAATGATTATCATCTGTTTTTTCTAACAAAGTAGTCATCATTCTTAACAACTTATCTAAATTACCATTATGAAACATATAATCACCTCCTAACTACTAAGTATTACATTGGAATACTTGGAAAAATATCATCATTACCAAATAAACTATCACTATTATCTACTGTCTTTTCATTAAAATTTTTCATATATTCATCAATAGAAATATCTGGAAGTTTATTATCTCTCTTAAAGAACTCTTCTTCATCCATTTTCTCTTCAAAAATAGGTTGCTTCAAATCATTCTCATTCTTACTACTATTAAACTCATTAAATAATTCCTTCTCTATATCAGATTTATCCTTAAATATTGGAGTTTCTTTAACTTCTTCTTCTAAAGTAACTTTCTCATCTTTTAAATCATTCTTCTCACTATCAAGAATATTTATCTTATCAAGTAGACTAATCTTCTCATCTTCTGTCTTCTCTAAACGTGTATCCTCTTTTTCTATAGTAGTATCCTTATTTATTGAATTATCTTTAATTGTCTCAAAACTAAACTCTGTATCCTTTTTCTTTGGCTGTAATACAGACTTCTGCTGTTGCTCTAGCATTTGTTTCGTTCTCTTCTCGATTTCTTTCTTTCTAGCCTCTTCAATTATTTTCTGTCTCTTTAAGATCTCTTCCTGTTTTTTCCTCTCAAATTCCATTCTCTTCTTTTTCTCAGCTTCTTCAACTCTTCTTTGCTCTTCTAAAATCTTCTCTTGTTTCTTCTTTTCATTTTCAATAAGTACCTTTAATACCTTTTGAAATTCTTCACTCTCATTCTCATCTTCTATTTCTGCTAAAGCTTCTAATTTTCTCTCTTTTTCCGCCTTCAAATCATTATAAGTATTAACATCCTGTTGTTCCATCATAATCGTATTATATTGTTTACTTATCGTATCCATAACCGCCTGAATTAAATCATTATTCTTAATATACTTAAATAAATCATTAACTTGCTTTCTCTTAGCTAACAATTCATCATAAGTATTTACTTCCTTATTAAATAACTCCATTAACTTAAGAATACTAAGTTTATCTTTATACTTAACATAATCAGCTTTAACTTCTCTTAGCATCTCTTCACAATCATAAAGAATATTAAGCGGAGAAGTCTTCGCTGTCTCTAAATTAAGTTCTGCTAAAGTAAGCGACTTTTCTGTCTCATAATAAGCATATTCAATATCATCCTTCTCTTGTAAAAGTTGATATAAACCAAGTTTCTCAAAAGTCGTAGAAAATAACTCTTTAAACTTACTCTCTAATTCAATATTCAAGCTCTTATTAATATCTATCTTTTCTTCTGCTAATGATATTTTATTAGACAATGATTTAACTTCATTCTTAAGCTCTGCTTGTAACTTAATATTTTTCGTATATTTATCAATAATTTTAACTCTATTTTCCAAATTATCTAAAGTGTCGGCTCCTAAAACATCAGAAGTATCTAAGCTCTCTCCTGTCAATTGATAATGATCATTACATCTTTTCTCAACATAACTTAATCTCTGATTAATTAAATCAATAAGCATTGTAATTCTCTTCTTCTCATCTTCTAATAGTCCACATTCTCTATTATATAAAGTATAATATTCTTCTTCATATACTTCATTTGTCTGTTCAATAATCTTTAACTCTAACTTAGTAAGTTGTTTAATAATCATATTTTTTTCTTCTCTACTCTTAACTAATCTTAGACTATTAGCAAACATCTCATATTGTCTTAAACTTTGTATTACATTACTACCGTTGTAACTTATCATAGCCTACCACCTCTTATCTTAATCATACAATTTAATTATATAAAGATTATTAAAATTTGTCAATTGTTTAATCTACATTTATCTCATTTTAAACACCCAAGAACAAAGAAAAAACTATTTTTAAACTACTTTTTTCATATTTTTTTAATAAAAAGGTTGATATTTTATTTTTTTTATTATATAATTAACTAGTCAGCACGAAAAAGGCGTGACATTAATAATGCCTGAGTGGCGGAATAGGTAGACGCACAGGACTTAAAATCCTGCGAGAATTAACCCTCGTGTCGGTTCAAGTCCGACCTTAGGCACCATCTTTGGAGGAATACCCAAGTCTGGTTGAAGGGACCGGTCTTGAAAACCGGGAGGCCGCGCAAGCGACGCAGGGGTTCGAATCCCTTTTCCTCCGCCATTATAATTTTATTTGTTATCGCGGGATGGAGCAGCTCGGTAGCTCGCTGGGCTCATAACCCAGAGGTCGTTGGTTCAAATCCATCTCCCGCAACCATGGTTCCGTGGTGTAGTGGTTATCACGTCTGCCTGTCACGCAGAAGATCGCGGGTTCAACTCCCGTCGGAACCGCCATTTATTTTGGCTTCATAGCTCAGTCGGTAGAGCAGAGGACTGAAAATCCTCGTGTCGCTGGTTCGATTCCCGCTGGAGCCACCAGTAAAAAAAATAACCCTTATTTACAAGGGTTTTTATATTTCTTGAGTTATTTAGGTACATTTTAGATACATTTTTATAACTAGTTTTATTAATTTCCCAAATGAAAGGAAGATTAATAATGAATTAAGGACACTTCTAGAGAAAAATTTAACAGGTTATTTAAAAGAGATTATTTCAGGTAAAAAACCAGTCATCTATTTTTGCGAACTATATAAAGTTCACTTCAATATTGACTAGTTTTTTTAATAGAAGTCGCAGCCGACCAAATGATTACAAATAAAACATCGCTATTTCAGTTATCACATATATATAATATAATATCAAAAAAAGTATATTTTATTGCATACTCCCCTCTTTTTCTTCTACACTTTCTAAAAACTCATTATATGTATTTACAAACCTTAGAAAATCATCTACATCTACTTGTCCTATTCTAAATTGAATGTTAGCTTTTGGGAAATTATATAGTTGATCACATTTTACTATACTATCTGTTTTTAAACCATTGGCAGTATCTGCCTTTAACGGTTCATTATATTTGAATCGTGATACTTCTTTTGATTTTTCGATATGTGATGATACTATTAAACCGAAATAATCTAATGGTACAACTTCATTATCCCCATTAATAACGACAAACAAATGATTTAAACCTGTTATGTTATTTTCATAACTATACTCATTTACAAATACTATATCTCCTATGTCGTATTTTTCTTTAACTGCTTTTGTCAATTTAGTAATCCTCCTTAATCGCAAAAATATTCTTTCTTCCCTTTATGAACTTCCTTTGTGGATGGAATATCTTTGAATGCTTCTTTTATCGGCTTTATCATATTTTTTTCTTTTGCTTTTAAAGTCAGATTATTGACAAGTTCAAGTATTTCAGAACTCTTCAAATTCATTTCTTGCTTCTTCATAATATCCCTGCCTTTATGTAACCATATCTCTTTATTGTAATTACAACTTCATTATAACATTTAAATAATGATATTTCAATATTTTTTCTTGATGTAGGTATTATTTTAATCTTATCTTATTAAAAAGTCAACACTTTTTAACGAACTAACCTATATGTTAATTTTATAAAATAAAAGCGGTTTGAAAACCACTTTTATTTTATATAATCATACAAACTTATTTCTGTTCCATCTAAACTAATCGCATAAGGTGTCATTAAATAAATATTCTCTATAACAGAAACTATTCCTCGAAGATTATCAATATTTTTTATATTAACTTCTCCAAGATTAACTAAATTATCATAACTTAAATATGACAACATTCCATTTTCTTTAACAAACACAAAATAACTTGATCCTCCATTACCCATATGTACGTAGTATGCCATCAAAACTTTTTCTACTTCTAACTTATAAGCATTCAATGTCCCGTCTTCTTCTGGATTATTTAATGGAAAATAAACATTATATTTACCCTTCAAATTAATTAAATTTTTCTGGATATTCTCCTCATAATCTAAATTTCCAATTAAAGTTAAATAAGCATTTCCTTTCGTATCAACAACAATTTCTATACTACCTTCTCTAACAGCCTGAACCATAGTTCTCTTTGTTAAATTATAATTAATATCAGATCCTTTTTGATCACTATTTGCAGTTTTTCCTCTACTAAAAATAATATATCCCCCAAATAAAAATGTAGTAATAATAAATAAAACCAATAGAAAAATAAGTACCTTATTTGCCTTTTGTTCTCCCATTACTATTCTCCTTTCTTTTATTTTCTTATTTTACTAAACCAAATCCCGTAACTACACCACGTCCACGACCATAATTTACAGGTTGTCCATAAATATTAAGGGGATTATTAATTAACTTTCCCTGAATAACTAAACTACTTGAAGCTCCACCATCTAAATTAGCAGCCATATAGGCTCCATACTTAGCAAGTAATGAAGCAACATTCATTACCGTAGGCCCTTTAGCGTGTCTTCCTTCAGTAACCAAAAACAATACAATTCCATCTCTTCTTTGAGCAATTGCTACTCTAGCAGCTCCTTTAAAGCCACCTACCAAAGTATTTTCATTAACTAAAATCTTTCCCTTATCAATAAGAAATGGTCCAAATTCTAAAGCATCTCTTACCCCTTGACTAACTGCTTCTTCCCCAGTCGCATACATTAAAACCATTTCATTATCATTATTAAAGCCAATTAAATAAGATTTTTTATTAACCTTCCATTTAATCTTTCCATCCTCAATAACATATCCTAAAGGAATATCAGAGCCTGTCCCATAATCAACAAAACCACCACCATTTATACACACCAATCCCCCATATCTATTACATATATCTATAACCGTTTGCTGTCCAGTATTCCCTTGATTAAATCCCTTTGAAGTAACTAACTTAACCTTTGCTGGATCATATATTGCTACCAAATAACCCTTATAACCATTAATATTTACATTAATTACTTTATAATCACTATTCCCCTTATCTTTAACTAAAATCTCTTCTTCATATTCATCTACTACCGTACTACTTTTACTTACTTCTCCCAAAAAACTAACCCGATCAACCTTACTATCAACTCCAATATAATTAGTAATAGCTACTTCTTCCATAACATCTTTCTCTATATATATTGATTTAGCTAATACCAAATTATTTTGCTTAATCAAAAGTCTTATTATCTTTCCCTTAAAAATTAAACATCCAAATATCATAAATATAAAAATTATATCTATAATTCCAACTATTCTTACTACTCTTCTCATTACTCCTCCACCAAGTATTCATCATCTATTAATCCAGTCCCACTCTTAATCTTATTCTTATTAATATTAATCGTTGGTCTAACTTTTCTCGCATAATTTATCTTTGATACATTTTTACCTGTTCCATATAAATATACCATCTCACCATCTACCGGAGTAAGCAAGTAAAAGCCATCATTCATAATATTTATTTTTACATCACTAACACTCATCATTCCAACCTTAGTTCTAATCTTCTTCTTATCTACATTTTTATAATCATCCTCATATTTATAAATACTATATTCTTTTTCATTAATAATATCTTTATAAGAAAGACTATCTAAATATTCCGTATTTAAATACTTTCCTATACCAAAACTATTTCCATAAGTACTACTATTACCATATTCTAAAGCAAAAGAAATCCCCTTACTTAAAACTAAATTAACACTTTTATCAAACACATCATATACTATCCAACGATCATTTCCAATTTTAACATAACTACCAACCTTTATATCCTTATCTTCTTCTAATCTATAAGGATTATCACTACTACCATCTCCACTAACTATTTTTAAATCACTTTTTAATCTTATTACTGGCTTAACCTTATACATCTCATCTTCATAAACCATCACTATCTTACTACCATATCCTATAAAAGCCAAATCATTACTATAATTATCTAACCAATATCCATCTTCATCATATAAATAACTCTCATTATTCTCTACCGAATTCATAAATTCAGATATCATCAATAATCTAACATAATTATCCGCCTCTATATCTTTACAATTACTTATTTTTAAATCCTTATCTATTATATCCTTACAACTAGCAGTTTCCACCAAATAACTCTTATCTAATAATCTCAAAAACTTATCATTGATATACTTTTCAACATTTCTCTTCTTATTACTTAAAATATTAATAAATCCATCCGTAACTAATTCTAAAGAGTCATCTTTATTAACACTAATAATTCTAAATAAAATATTATTAAAAACCAGATAATTATTAACATTTCCTCCACGATAAATTTTTCCATTATTAACCTTAACTAAATTCTTATCATTTATATAGTCTCCCAATCTACCATCCACTAAAACATTCTTCTTATTAATAATAAATCTTCCAATAAATATCCCTAATACTAATAAAATTATCCCTATACTAATTAAACAAAATATTATTCTATTTTTTTTCTTCCTCTTCTTATTTACTTCTTTTTTCATACTTCATACTCCATATACTACCTAATTATATCAAAATATAAAAACTCATACAAGAAAAAAAGCATCTATTAAAGACACTTGTCATATTCTTTCTAAATTCTGTAAAAAATCTCTACTCTTTAAATATATTCCTGAATATCTATCATAATAATCATATATAAATTGTGATAATTCTTTTTTAATATTTTGAGAAACATCTAATTTCTCTATTTTAGATATATCTACATAATAAAACATTCTAAGAAGTTTAATTGTCTTAATATTAACAATTTTTTCTCCCTGTGCACAATTCTTACATAAATATCCACCACGATAACTAGAAACAGTTACTATATCTACTTTACTACCACAATTAACACACTCATCAACTACTGGCCTAATACCTAGAAAATCTAACATCTTAAGTTCAAAAATATTAGAAATTACTTTATAATCAAATCCCTCATCTATTTTATTCAAACTAGCAATTAATAAATTATATATCTCCTTATTACTCTCGTGTTTATAAACTTGCATTGCTAATTCCAATAAATATAATGAATAACTCATCATTCCAATATCTCTCTTAATATTTCTAAAATTATTAATAACATCTACCTCAATTAAAGTAGATAACCCATTCTCTTTATATTCAATATGAAAATATCCATAAGTTAATTTTGAGGTAACTGAAGATAAATTACTTCGAACCTTTTTAGTACCTCTTGCCACCATTCCCACAATTCCAATTTCTTCAGTAAGTACATTGATTATTTTACTACTCTCTTTATAATCAACTTCACTCAAAACTATCCCACAAACCTTCTTAATCATCTCTACTTCTCTTTTCTAGACAATCTCTTATATTCTAAATAATAGTATATCTTTCCTGTTTCTCTAAATAAACGAAAGCATTCTTCCTTAGTCATCTTTATCACCTATTATCATTATGCCCTCTTTTTTAACAATTCAAACATTATTTTTCAAAATTAAATTCTTTATATCCAATCTCATTTAAGAACTTTTCTCTATCTCTCCATCTAGGTATTACCTTTACAAATAACTCTAAATAAACATTTTTATTAAGTAAAGGCTCAATCTCTTCTCTTGCTTTAATACCAATCTCTTTAATCATCGTTCCATTCTTACCAACTAATATCTTTTTCAAATTTTCTCTATCTACAATAATTGTTGCCTTTATATTAACAGCATTATTATTATATTCCATCGAATCAGTAACTACACTAACACTATGTGGTACTTCTTCAAAAGTAAGTTCTAATATTTTCTCCCTAATAAGTTCTGATACTAAAAAATTAATTGGCTTATCCGTCCACATATCATCTTCATAATACTTAATATTATCCGTAAGCTTAGTTTTTAAAACCCTAATAAGCCTATCTATATTATCCATCTTTTTAGCAGATACTGGAACAATCTCATCAAAATTATATAAATCCTTATACTCATCTATCTTCTTAAGAATCTCTTCTTTAGGCATCTTATCAATCTTATTAATAACCAATATTACTGGTACAGTTGCATTCTTAAACAAATCTATTACAAACATATCACCCTTTCCTAAAGGTTCAGTAATATCAATCAAATAAAGAATTACATCCACATCCTCCAAAGAAAAATAAGTCTGCTTATTAAGAATCCTCCCCAATTTATTCTTTGGTTTATGTATTCCTGGCGTATCTACAAAAACCATCTGACTATCATCATCTGTTCTAATTCCCTGAATAATATTTCTTGTTGTCTGTGGCTTGTCCGAAGTAATTGCCACCTTTCTCCCAATAATTGCATTAAGCAAAGTGCTTTTCCCAACATTAGGTCTTCCTACTAACCCTATAAAACCACTCTTCATATTTCCTCCCTATAAATCATTTTTATCAAACGGATATGGACAACATTCTGAAACTAAATATGTCTTACTATTACCATCCTTATCCATTAAAATTATCTCCCCATCATCATCAAAAAATTCAACTATAACCTGCCTACACATAAAACAAGGCATACTTAGCTTATCACCACTAACCATAAGATAAATTCTCTTAAAATCCCCCTTCTTATATCCCATAGTAACAGCTGTAGTTATTGCATTCCTCTCAGCACATAAAGTAGCCCCATAAGAAGCATTTTCAACATTTACCCCAGGTATATATTTCCCATCTTTCATCATCAAAATAGCTCCTACTTTAAAAGAAGAATATGGGGCATATGCCACATCTAATAACTTCACTAACTCTTCCCTCATTTTATTCATCTCCTATCTCTTAATATCATAACCATCCAAAAGTTCATTTTGTAAACTATTCATAACTTCTTCATCTTCTTTCTCCATGTGATCATAACCAAGTAAATGTAATATCCCGTGTGTTGCTAAAAAGCAAATCTCTCTCTCTCTTGAATGACGATACTCCAAAGCCTGTGAATAACACCTATCAATAGATATATATATATCCCCAAGTAATCTAAAATCTTTGTAACATACATCCATATTATCCTCAAATGCAAAAGAAATAACATCCGTTTCCCTATCAATATGTCTATATTCCCTATTAATCATCTGAATTTTCTCATTATCTACAATAATAATATTAAATTCACAATTCTCTATCTTAAGTTTTTTAACAACATACTTAACATATTCCTTTAACTTATCAAGTTCTACTACTTCTCTATCTATATCTTTAACAATTTCAAACATAAAAAATCCCCCTATAAATAATTTAAGATATTAATATCAACAGAATAAAGCACTATTAATATAACTAAAATAATAATCACTAAATTAAGAAAAGCATCACTCTTCATAAACTTAGGCAATTTATCTTTAATAGCAAGCAATGCTATGCATAGCAAATACCCAACAAATCCTCCAAAAACGCTTAATATTACCTTATCAATACTAAATATTCCCTTTAAATAATAAATCAATCCCGCCGAACAAGCAGATACTATTAAAGTTACCAGAAAAATCAACGAAGCCTTTCTATTATTTAAGTAATAAGAGGAAAAGAATCCAAAAGGTACAAACAACAAAATAGTACCAACAATATTTTGCATAAATAAATAACTTCCAAATTTATAACTAAACATCTCTTTAAAAGGTATTAAATTTACTCCTCCATTACCATATTCTTGTCCCATTAAAATATAATATAAACATAATATATAAATTATAAATATTAATGCCAACAACTCCTTATGTAAAACAAACTTCTTATTACCCTTAAATAAATATGCACATCTAAGAGTAACTGCTATCACCGATATAAAAACTAACATTGGCCATATCTTAGGTAACATCTCACTAATAACCTTCTTTACTACCATTTCCTTCACTCCTTTAAATTCTTACATAATAATTTTACTACAAAATAAATAAAATTAAAAGTAAAACAATTATTTTAACTTAAATATTTTCCTACCAATATCTATTCAGATTATATAATAAACTCCCCTTAATTGTCAATATATATTCATACATTTGTTTGCATTCTCAATACAAATAAAAAGAGTATAACTCTATTTTATTTGTATACATCACTAATATTATCTATTGGTATATATTCATTATCTATTGTAATTAAATTATTATTCCTTATTCCAATTATCTTTCTTACTATTATCTGTCCACCAATTACAATATTTACCGCCTTACTATATATAAAATTATTACTATCAATAATATCCATAATCTTCTTTCTAACATCATTAGTATCCAACACTTTATCCACATAATGCTTATCAGTACTCATAAATACTTCCCTATTATTATGAAAAACTTTATTCTCCTTATTTTGATACATCTTAGGTCTTTCCATCTCAACATCCTCCTAGAAAATTATATGCCTTTTTCATCTTTTTAGTATAATTTATTATATATATGTGTTAAAATATAACTAAGGATGTGATAACTTGAAAAACATTTCTAAATATAAAGTTGAATTAAGCATCTTATTGCCTTTACTCCTATTTTTTATCATCAGTATCTTCTCAATATATTCAACAAGAAGACTATTACCAGTAGATTATCATAATCTATATCTTAAACAAATAATTTGGTATTTAATTGGTATCATACTAGCATATTCTACAATGGCTTTGGGAAACAAATTCCTATATAACAATGCCTATATCTTCTATATAATAGGTGTTATCTCCCTAATTCTCGTTCTTTTTTTTGGGGTAGAAGCAAATAATGCCAAATGTTGGTTTAAAATTCCCTTTCTAGGAACCATCCAACCAAGTGAATTTATGAAAATATTTCTAATAATAACCCTTTCAAGAATGATAACAAACTTTAACGAAACATTCAAAAACCCTGAACCATTAGATGAACTAAAATTCATCATAAAAATTCTTTTTATTGTTTTTATTCCCTCAGCACTAACCTTCATAGAACCTGATACCGGAGCCGTTATTATGTATCTAATAATAACCTTCATTATGTTATTTATCGGAGGATTAAGAAAAAGATGGTTCTTTCTTACTATTGGTATTCTTGGTTCTTTTCTAGCAGTATTTCTAAGTATCTACTACTTTAAACAAGACTTATTTATTGAAATATTTGGAACATCTTTTTTCTACCGAATGGACAGAATTACTAATTGGACTAATACAGATACCCTTCAATTAAAAAACTCTCTAATTGCTATTGGTTCATCCGGAATTAAAGGTCACGGTATTAATAAAACCCCTATTTATTTTCCAGAAATGCAAACTGATTTTATCTTTTCCGTATTTGCCTCAAATACTGGACTAATTGGTTCCATATCCCTAATAATAATTATGATCTATTTTGATCTAACTCTAATAAATTATTCCAATAAAACTAGCAACATTACTGATAAATATGCCATTGCTGGAATAATTGGTGTCCTCTTATTTCAACAAGTCTATAATATCTCAATGACTATTGGATTATTACCAATTATGGGTATAACCCTCCCATTTATCTCATATGGTGGATCATCACTCTTATCATATATGCTCCTCTTAGGAATGATCTTTAATATCTCCAACGAATCCCTTCGTTGGACCAACTAAAAAGAAGCCACGCTTCTTTTTTTATATAAAATTAACCCTCATCTCGGTAATAATTAATATCTACATTAAAATTCTCTTCCTCTAACTGCCTAACCTTAATAAAGAACTTTAAATTCACTCTATTTGAAGTAATACTACAATTATAATTTTCTAATTTTGCATACTTATTAACAATATCTATAACCTCATCGTTATATTTAATCGTATTATCAACTATCTTAACATTATCACACGAAAAATTATCATCTACCATATAACTCATAAATCTATTAGTAATAATTCCTCTATCAGTCTGTGTCAAAGTTCTTACCACAAGATCATCATTCTTATTCTTTAACTTAATAGTTAAATCCAATATAAAATAAGCAATCCCAAAAGCAATAGCTGAAGCCAAAATTATTTCTATTAACACATAACCCCTATTATTAAGGCGTTTCATTTTCAAACACCTCCAAATAAGCATACTTACAATTATTATTATCTCTAACTTCCTGATTACTACTACATCTTTCCAAGAGCATCATATACTCAGTTTGAATATCCATCGTATCCAATAAATATTTAACATAGTTAACAAAAGTCGGATTAAGATTATTAACCTCTGTCATCCCTCTTAACTTATTAACCGGTAATAAATATACTAAATCTATCTTTTTTTCACTATCAGTCATCTTACTATCAATAATATCATTTATATATACAATATCATTTTTATCTATCTGATAATCTAATAAACTCTTATCCATCTCCTTAGTCTCCGTAAGCACATCCCTATAAAAAGAAAGTTGATACAAAGTATTAACATCATAGTAGTTTATCCTCTCATTATAAATTGCATATATCTTAACATAACTCATATATAAGCCAGCTAAAGCTATCATTACTATCGCCGATACAACAACCACTTCAGCCATCATAAATCCCTTATTATTCATCATATCATCCTCCTATTATTGACAAGAATCATCATACTCAAAAGTCAATCCACTATTTTTAAATCTTACTCCTCCAATAAACTTATCCCCATTACTATCTGTACTCTCATTCTCTGTTAAATCTAATTGGCCCAATAAAATACATCCAGACGTTACATCTCTATAATTATTCCTGTGATCACTATAATATACCTTCGCATATCCTACAATTACTGTCTTCTTCATATCATCTTGCTTCTTCTTATTTCTCTCAATTGCCGCCGTAATCGAAGACACCGCAATTACTGATATCGTTAATAAAATTACCACTACTGCTAACAATTCTATTAACGTAAAACCTTTTCTATTAAACTTCATCTCTAACCATTCCTTTATCATATAATATCTAACTTTAAAAATTTAACATCTAAATAATTTCTACTTGCAAGATAATCGCACCTATGAACAAATCTCTGATACTCATCTCTTGGTACCGGTAACTCTACCTTACTATACTTACTCGTATTCCATTTTCCCATATGACTCTCTATCATCATACACATTCTTCTAACCTCATCAATACTCATATGAAGCATAGATGCATTCTCCATTATTAATTTTGATACCAATAACGGATGATCAAACCTCGTATACTTCTCTTCTACCATTCCCTTTTTTAATCCATCATGCATAATTAAAGCCATAATAATTAAGTCCTTATCCTCATCCGTGAAATTATTTACCGTCTCAAACAAATCATAGGCAATTCTAACCGCCACCTTCGTATGTTTAACTAACCCATTCTTAGTACCAGCAAATTTAGGATGATACTTCCCTGTACTAGATGCAGGTATTAAAAAGAAATAATCAGGTAATTTATTTATCAATACCTTTATATCCTCTCTCTTTGATTCATCTTTAATATACGCAATCTCTTTTAAAAAATATTTAATCTTATTCACGTGTTCCCCCCATACTAACATCAATCTTATTATAAGGTATTACTATACCCTCTTTATCAAAAGCCCTTTTAACTAATTTTAAATAATCTCTTTTTACCTGATAATAACCCTCAGCTACGCACTCAATACTAACTAAATACTTAATACTAGAACTTGCCAATTCATTTATACCAAGTAACTTATATTCTCCATTAACATTTGCCATTCTCTTAACCTCTCCTGCTAATCCTTTAAGTACTCTCTCTAATTTATCAATGTCTGTTTTATAATCAACATCAACACTAACAAGTAGCATACTATTATTTAAACTATAATTAATTACTTCCTTAAAAGCCGAATTATTAATTATTTTAACTTCTCCACTAAAAGCCTTTATCTTTGTACTCATTAAACCAAAACTAATAACCGTTCCTTTAAATCCATCAATTGAAATAACATCTCCTATCATATATCTATTATCATATATAATAGCTACCCCCGCTAAAAAATCTGCTACCAAATCTTGAAAAGCAAGGCCTATAACCACTCCAAATACCCCTATCGAAGCAATAATTCCTGTCGTATTAACTCCATATCCCTGAAGAATCATTAATACTACCAATATAGATATCAAATACTTAAAAATATTCTTAATTAAAGACATTATCGTAATCTTTTTCTTATCAACATATCTACTCTTTGTAAGTCTAGAAATCAGTCTTCCTACAATCGCATATATCAATACCCCAAGTACAATATAAATAACTGGTAAATAAAACTTACTACTCTTAAAAAAATCTATCATAAATCACGCCCCATAATTCTCTCTAAAATATTATTAAGCAAATATATATACTTATAATTACATCTAATATTCCCAGAAAATACTTCTAAATAACCATCCATAATTAACTCTTTAATAATATCTTTCTCTAATAAATTATCATTATACTTCTGATTAAATACATCTACACTAATTCCTTCTATTAATCTAAGTCCCAATATCAAATCATTTTCTTTCCTTACATCTATATCCTCAAAAATATCACTCTCTATATAATTACCATCTAAATACCTTGTCATATTTTTAGTATTACTAATTCGGTGATTATTAATATAGCTAACTGCTCCCAATCCAAAACCATAGTATTCCCCATTTAACCAATAATTCTTATTATGAATACTCTCATATCCCTCTTTAGCATAATTACTTATCTCATAATGAGAATACTTATGACTATTTAAAATCTTATTCGCATAATTAAACATCTCATAATCAATATCTTCATCTATATATTTATATTTATCTATATATAACTTCGTATTCTCTTCCAATATTAAAGAATAACACGATAAATGCGGAATATCCAACTTTAAAAACTTCTCTATATCCATTTTAAACTTCGAAGTATCATCTATTACTCCATATATTAAATCAATATTAATATTCTTAAAATACTTCTTAACAAGATCTATATTATTAAAAATCATCTCTTCATTATGTTTTCTTCCCAGTATCTTTTGAATATCTTCTGAAAAAGATTCTACTCCTAAACTAATTCTATTAACTCCATTATCCTTAAATAATTCTACCTTCTCTATTTCTATATTCTCAATATTTGCCTCAATCGTATACTCATAATCTCTACCTAATTTAAATATCTTAAGTATTGAAAATAATCTCTTTAATTCCCAAACATCTAATGCACTAGGAGTTCCTCCCCCAATATATATTGTCTTAACTACCTCTCCAGTATATCTCTTTTTTATTTCTCTTTCTAACTCATCCAAATACTTTTCTACATACTTTTTATTATAAATTATTTTGCAAAAATCACAATAACTACAAATACTCTTACAAAAAGGAATATGTATATAAACCCCTATCATCTTACCACTCTATTTCTTTTAAATTATTCTCTCTAAGAAATTTATTTGTCCTAGAAAAAGGTTTACTTCCAAAGAATCCATAATTAACTGAAAAAGGACTCGGATGACTTGAAGAAATAATTAAATGTTTCGGATTAGTAATATATTTAATCTTACTCTTTGCAAAATTTCCCCATAAAATAAATACTACTGGTTCATCCTTTTCATTAAGTTTCTTAATAACCGTATCTGTAAACTCTTCCCATCCAATCATTTTATGACTAGCAGGTTTATCCTTTTCTACCGTTAAAACACTATTTAAAAGTAAAACTCCACTCTTTGCCCAATCTGATAAATCTGTCTTTGTCCTAACAATTCCTAAATCATTATATAATTCTTTATATATATTACTAAGAGAAGGTGGCATCTTTACTCCCTCATTAACTGAAAAGCATAATCCATTAGCTTCTCCCACTCCGTGATAAGGATCTTGTCCCAAAATAATAACTCTCGTATCCTTATAAGGTGTCATTCTAAAAGCATAAAATACTCTATTAGCCGGAGGAAAAATCATCTTACTATCATATTCCCTTCTAACCCTCTCCTTTATCTTCAAAAAATAATCCTTCTCATACTCTTCCCTTAATACATAATCCCAATCATTACCTATCATACCTTGGACATTCCTCTCTATCATAAGACAAATTAGTAATAACTACTCTTCCATCATTATAACTAACTCCTATCACACAATCCCCTATTAACTTATTCGTATTCGGATTAACCAAAATCTCATTACCCGTATCTGCATCCTTACCATTTCCCGTAATAAAATCATTATCCACAAGATCACCTAAAGTAATTGATTCTTTATTACATATCTCTAATTCACTACCCCCATACTTACACTCATTATAATAAATCTCAGCTCCATCCTGAATATTTCCAATCAATAAATCCATATTCTTCTTCTTCGAATTATTAATCACTCTTGTAATCGAATAAGTTCCAATACCTACCAATAAAGCTAATATTAAAACTGTTGCCAAAAGTTCTACTAAAGTAAATCCTTTTTCATTTTTTATCATTCTCATCACCATTCTTACCATCATCAGTATAACAAATATTTTCTATTTTTACAATTCTTTTAAGTAATTTAACACATTAAACATCTTATACCATAATAAAAGCAAGATATCAAACTTGCCCTATCATTTTCTAAATTATTGGACCCCCAACAAAATTACCCTCACTATTAACCTGAAAATAAAGTAAACATAATCCCCCAACAATAAATAAAATACTTCCAAATAACTTTATTTCATAAATATCACTATTCATAAAATCACTATTTATATAAGCCCTATAATTTCTCCTAAAAAAATATAAATATATTAAAATAGTAATAACTAAAATAAGTATATATATTTTATTAGCTACCTCCCCATCAAATTTACTATTATATATTATATAATTTCTCTGATAACTATCTGCAACAATACTAAGTATTGATAAACAAATAAATATAATCCATATATAATCTTCTCTTCTTAATTCTCTTAACTTATTATCCTTATCCATATTAAATTATATTAAATAAGCATACCTTCTAGTATGCTTATTTAATATTATATAAATTATCTACAGCCATCGCATTCTGTTCTAAATTACCAATAATTCCCTTTTTATACGCATAATATGCAGCTGCTCCTATCATCGCAGCATTATCAGTACAATAACTCATTCTAGGATAACTAAAATTAATCCCCATCTCATTGCATACATCAGTCATTCTCTCTCTTAAATAACTATTTGCCGCCACACCACCAGCTAATACTACATTCTTAACTTTATAAAAAGAAACTGCTCTCATTGTCTTTTTTACTATTACCGAAATTACTCTTTCCTGAAAACTCCTACACATATCATTTACCCTTATTTCATTACCACGTTGCTCTTCATTATGAACAAGATTAACTACCGCTGACTTAATTCCACTAAAACTAAAATTATAACTATCATCATCAAGTGGCATTGGTAAATCATACGTATCATTTCCCAACTTTGCTAACTTATCAACCTTAGGCCCTCCAGGATAATCCAAACCACATATCTTAGCAACCTTATCATAAGCCTCACCAACCGCATCATCTAAAGTAGAACCTATTCTAAAAAAAGAATAATCTTGACTCATATAAACCAAATCCGTGTGTCCTCCAGAAACAACCAAAGCAATCATTGGAAACTCTAATCTCTTCTCTAAATTATTTGCATAAATATGTCCTGCAATATGATGAACAGGTATAAGTGGTTTCCCAGTAACCAAAGAAATCGTCTTTGCACATTGAAGTCCTATCAAAAGAGAACCTATTAATCCTGGCCCATAAGTCACCCCAATAATAGAAATATCATCCATTTTCATCTTACTCCTAGTAAGTAACTCATCTAATACTATCGTAATATTTTCAATATGACTTCTACTAGCAACTTCCGGTACCACACCACCAAACTCCTTATGAATATCAATTTGGGTATTTGTAACCGTTGCTATCTCCTCTACTCCATTCTTAACAATACTCATACTAGTCTCATCACAACTACTCTCAATTGCTAAACAATAAATATCTCTCTCCACTTACATCACCTGCTTCTCCATCAAAATACCATCTTCATCACCATAATAGTATCTTCTTATTGCCACTTCCCTAAAACCAAACTTCTTATACAAATTAATTGCTATCTCATTACTCATTCTAACTTCTAAAGTAATATTTACAACCCGTAAATCAATCGCTAAAGCTACCAAATAAGCCATTAACTTTGTTCCAATTCCATTACCACGATATTCACTCATTACCATTAAATTATCTATTTCAATTCGATCATATATAAGAGAAAACTCCAAATAACCCCAAACAACATCATCTACTACATACTCTATTCTTCTAGCAAAAGGATTAATTGCTATCATATCACATTCTCTTATCATATAACCATCTCTCTTAATTCTTCATCTTATCCAAAACAGCCTGTGGTTGTTTTAAATAATTTGGTAACAACTTATGACAATTAACACTATCTTGATAAAGATAATACTCCACAACCTTTTCTACATCTAACTTAACCTTATTAATCTTATAATTTCCAATTACTGAAGTATCTACTCCTACTACATAAGGAAGATACTTCTGACATAACTTATAAACCTCTTCTCCCTTAACACACATAGGTTCAAATAAAGTCTTATCCCCCTCATATATTGCCACATAATAATCACTCTTATTTGCAGGAATTAAACTCATTACCACTCCCTTATGATTACTACTAATAGCTAACGCCCTTAAACTAGATACCGGAGTAATTTCCTTCTTAATCAAATAACCATAAGTCTTAGCAATAGTAACCCCTATCCTAAGTCCCGTAAAAGAACCCGGTCCATTAACAACCATAATCTTATCAATCATATTCGCATCAATTCCAGCTAAATCAATTACCTTCTTCACAAAACTAGTCGCATAAACCGAATGCATATTAGGAATATCTTCCTGAATAATTGACTTAATAACTCCATCTTCTACTACTGCAATAGATACACTTGTTAAAGAAGTATCTATAAATAAACATCTCATAAAATATCCTCACAAGCCCTAATATACTTACCTCCATAAGCTCTAATTAATAAAACTCTCGTCTCCTCATCAATCACCTTAAATTTAATATCCAATCTCTCTTCAGGTAAATAATCCTCTATCAAATCAGCCCATTCAATAATAGTAACTCCCCCTTTAGTAAAATATTCCTCTATTCCTAAATTGGAAACATTATCATCTACTCTATATACATCCATATGATATAACGGTAACTCACCATTATACTCCTTAATTATATTAAACGTCGAAGACGTAACACCATCTATCCCCATTGCCTGAGCAAAAGCCTTTGCAAAAACTGTCTTTCCACTACCAAGATCTCCATATAAACAAATAACCATATCTGGAAACTTCTCAGACTCCAAATTCTGTGCGAAACATATTGTTTCCTCCTCATTATGCATAGTTAATTTGTATTCTTCCATATTTTCATCCTTTCTTTTTACATCACTCTAATTATATCAAAACATCTTTATCTCTGACAATACTTTTTGAACATTTTAATAAAAGAAAAGTAATTACTTACTCTCCCTAATAATCTCAACATATTTTAAATAATACTTATTAATCGTATCCTTATCAAAAGGCATCTCTCTAACTCTAACCATATCAATCAAATTACCAAGTTCATACTTTAAAATAAAATCTAACCTATTCGAATAATGCATCTGCTTCCTATGATATTTATACTCCATTCTATCAAGTATCTTAAAACTACCATTTGGAAAAACCCTTAAATCTAAATCATAATCAATATACTTAATAATCTTATTATCAATAAGTACCGGCGTAGCAATATTACAATAAAAGTATATCCCATAATCCTTTAACTGTCCTATTATATTAAACCATCTATCCTTAAAGAAAAACATTACCGCTGGTTCCCTCGTCTTCCAAATCTTACCATCCGCATCCATTACCGTAGTCTTATTATTCCCAAAAACTATATAATCAGGAAAAATATCTAATACCACTGCCTCATCCCATCTACGATGTAACGACCCATCGTGCTTATAACACTGTATTTGCAGTCTATCTCCTATTTTTATATTCTCAACATTCATAACTATACCTCTCACTCCTAAAACTAACCATATTATACATCAATTTTCATATTTTTCAAACAAAATAACTAAAAACCCCTATTTATTTCCTTATTTTCAATTTACATTACCATCATAATAAAAATATTTTTATCTATTTATAAGTCATTTTAATACTTTTATGATATAATTATTTATAGTATAAGGAGGTAAATATGTTAAAGATATTTAAATGGTTCTTCTTAGGCCTATATACAGTTATAACTCTCATACCTCACTACTTTATTAATGGTATTATATGTATCATTTATCCCAAAAAAGGAGAAGCTCTAAAATACAAAGGTAAACCACTTATTCCAATAATAATGATTGGTTTAAGCCTCTCCGTATACTTCATCTGTATCTTTATTTCTACCCGTTGGTATGTTCAACAACTAAAAATTAAATATCTCACTAATGACATCCTAGCAAGTACCAAAATATTAGCCAATGATAAAAAAGAAGTTATTGACAAAACAAAATTTATTAATAATGATGAAGAAAAATATCAAAATATTAGTTACCTATCCGTAGACTTTACTGAACTACGTAAAAAAAATAATGAAACCGTTGCTTGGATTAAAGTAAATAACACTAACGTTAACTATTCCGTTGTTCAACACAATGACAATGAATATTACCTAAAACACGATTTCAATAAACGAAGTAACTATGTCGGATGGATCTATGGTGATTATCGTGATGACTTCAAATACTTCGGTACCAATACAATTATTTATGGCCATAATTTTACCAACAGAACAATGTTTGGTTCCCTAATATGGTGTCAAAAAGAATCTTGGTACAAACAAGAAGAAAACCAATTTATAAAGATATCCACTCCATATTCTAATACCATCTGGAAAATATTTTCTATCTACACCATTAAACCAGAAATCTTTTATTTAAAAACGTATTTCAAAGATGATAACGAACATCAAACATTCCTAGATACTATAAAAGATCGCAGTATTCACAACTTTAATGAAGATCTAACTACTAGTGATAAAATACTAACCCTTTCTACTTGTACCGATGATGGAACCAAAAGAGCCGTCATTCACGCTAAACTAGTCAAAGCAGAATATAGATAACTTAAATGTTATCTATTTTTCTTATTCTCCTCTTTCCTCTATTTAAAACCATTATTTCCGGATAATCCTCTCTTAAAGCAACCTTAAACTCTCGATTACTTTCTCTAACTACCTTATCACCTTTCTCCATCTTATCCTCATTAATAACCAAAATATCATTATTTTTTATTCTATCAACATCACTATTCTTCTTATTCTTTATATAACTATCAATATATTTAACTAATGCTATATTTTGTAATCCTACCGTAATACTTCCAAAAATAACCGTCAAATCTATTATCTTTGGAAAAATCAACTTAAGTATTCCCATACCCAAAGTAATAAATAAACTCCAAGTCTTAACCTTTCCAACCATATTACTACCTGTATTAAACCCCTTTAACTTACTCTTAACATTAACCAAAGAAATTAATAATTCATATAAAAGATTAACCACCAATATCAAATTATTTCCAAGTAAAGGAATAATTAATCCCATTACCATTAACTTATCACTAACAGCATCCAATAATCCCCCAAATTCACTTGTACAATTAAATTTTCTTGCTAATTTACCATCCAATAAATCAGTAATAAATACTCCCGATGAAAGAATTAACCCCCATAATAAATTACCCTTCAATAATAAAATATCTATCGGTATTACCATAACAATTCTAGATAAAGTAAGTAAATTAGGTATCTGCTTATAAAAAGTTTCCCTATTCCTAAGTTCCAAAAAACATCTCTTAATCTCCTTAATATACCATTCCATTTATCCCTCCATACTATTAACAATATAAATATACCATATGAATACCTCCATATCAACATAATATTAAGAAAAAACAAACAAATTCCCACATTTGTTTGTTTTCTATAATCTCTAACATCTCACTTCCCCCATCTACTGTATCTGATAAGGATTACTACTTGTCCCCTCTCCCTCTAATTTGATTCCCGATACCAGATACACCGTTGGACGAACCCAACTCGAGTTGCTGAGGTTACCGGAGCTGAAGACACTCCCTGAAGTATTTACATAGAAACCACTATAAACATCCTCAGAATAAGGGGAAATCAACCATTGAAAGTTTGATCCATACATTATTTTCATCCACGATGACGTCGGTGTACCACTATCACAAATGTCCCCATCATTAAAACACGTCTCATCTACCCCATTCGCAAATGTATAAATATAATCTGATGGATAAGCCAGCCCTACATATCCACTCCAATTTGTTGGTCTATTCGTATATACCGTTGTCCCTC